>JAFUMP010000006.1 GCA_017482685.1 bacterium
ATTATGATGACTCCACAAGGAGAGCCATTTTCGCATGAGATTTCTAAAGAATTGACTCAATATGAACGAATAATCATACTTTGTGGTCATTATGAAGGTTTTGATGAAAGAATTAGAGAGATAATTAAACCTCGTGAAATATCTATTGGTGATTTTGTTTTAACAGGTGGAGAACTCCCTGCTTTATGTGTAATTGATAGTGTTTCTCGAAATATTGAAGGAACTTTAGGAAAAATTGAATCTGCGCATGATGATAGTTTTGCAGATGGACTTTTAGAATATCCTCAGTATACAAAACCTAGAGAATATCGTGGGCTTGAAGTCCCAGAAGTTCTTCTTAATGGAAACCATAAACTTATCAACGAATTTCGAATGGAACAAAAAATTGCTCGTACAAAAAATAAACGACCAGATCTATACAAAGCTTGGTTAGAAAAAAATAAGTAAATTAATAAGCACCCCCCACCCCCAGTTTTCCATAGATTTAGGAGCTTTGAATCAGAAAGAGTTGCCTATATCTGTAAGAAGCTTTATTCATTAAAATTTGGGCTTTCGTATTCAATACCCATTTCTTTAATTGCAGCAATAAATCTTTCAGCGCATGAGTGCTGTACCTCAGGTGGTACAACTCTCAAAATCTCTACAGTTTTTGAAATTATAGGATCTTTGTCATACCATCTAGCACCATTAACAGGCTTTACGAGATCATAAAATCTATCTAAAGCTTCTTTTGAAACCTTTTGCTCTAATTTATCTAAGAATACAACAGCATGTTCTTTTAACTCATCTTGATAATTTTTTAAAAGCTCAATAACTTCTAATAATTTTGGATCATGGTCATACCATCTTTTATAAGCGGGACTCATTCAACACCCCCATGTTTATTTTATTTTCATTATTATCTTCAAATCGTTTTATTTTTGCGCCTAAAGAACGTAATTTCTCTTCAAATGCCTCGTACCCACGATCTATGTGGTGTAATTTTTCTACAATAGTTTCTTTGTTAGCCATTAATCCAGCAATGACTAATGCTGCACCTGCTCTTAAGTCGCTAGCAACAACTGTTGCACCAGTAAGATTTTTTATTCCTTTGATAATGGCATGGTTTCTATCTTGATGTATATCAGCTCCCATTCTTCTTAAGTCTGGAACTTGCATAAATCGATTCTCATATAAGCTTTCAGTTATTATGCCAACTCCGTTCGCAGTTGTCAAAAGAGTCATTGCAATTGCTTGTAAATCAGTTGGAAATCCTGGATAAGGCTGAGTTATGAAATTAATAGAATTTAAACGATTTCGTGCGCTAACTTCAATTGTTGTAGGGTCTGCAAGTTTAATATTTGCACCCATTTTAATTAGTTTATCGTTGAAAAATGTTAAATGTGCTGGATAGATATTTCTTATAATAGCTTTCCCTCGAGTAGCAACTACCGCAGCCATATATGTTCCAGCTTCAATTCGATCAGGAATTGTTGTATATTCTGCCGAATGAAAATTTTCTAATTTGACACCATTTATAACTATTTCAGAAGTACCAGCGCCAGAAATATCTGCGCCTATGGTATTTAAGAAGTTTGCTAAATCAACAATTTCAGGTTCTTGGGCTGCATTTTGAATCCTTGTTGAGCCTTGAGCGGTTACTGCAGCAAGCATTAAATTTTCAGTAGCGCCAACAGACGGAATATCTAGGTATAAATCCGTTCCAACAAGTTTTGTAGCTTTTGCATGAACACATCCATTTTCAATTTTTATTTTAGCACCAAGAGCTTCAAGGCCTTTAATATGGAAATCTACTCTTCTTTCACCAATTGCACAGCCTCCTGGAAGCGCAACAATAGCTTCTTTGCAACGAGAAATCAAAGCACCTAATATTGTAAAAGAAGCTCGCATTTTGCTTACTAATTCATATCTTGCAGTAACAGAAGAAATATTCGTAGAGTCAATTGTTACAGATTTTTCTTCTTTATTATATTCTAATTTAGCACCAAGCTCTGAAAGTACTTGTAACATTATAGTAACATCTGTTAGTTGTGGAACATTGTATATTTTTGTACAGCCTTTTACTAAAATTGAAGCAGCAAGAAGCTTTAGTACAGAATTTTTAGCTCCGCCAATCTGTACTTCGCCTTTTAAACATTCCCCACCTTGAATCCTAAATTTTTCTGCCAAGATTCCTCCAATAACCTATTACTATAATACAATCATAATAATAACTTGTAAAGAGATTTTTTAAGGAAGTTTATACGTTTTTTATTTTAAAAGAATTGCTAAGTTTTCTTCTAATTCTTCAAGCTTTTGTTTTTCAGATTCAATATCAACAGTAGTTATGTTTTCTGATTCGACTAGCTCTATGTAAAATTTTTCGAATAAAGCATACAAGATTTTCGATTGATTTTCTTGTTTTCTAATAGCGGCTAAGCAATCGTTTATAACTAATAAAGCTTCTTTTCCGTTGTTTTTCTTTAGATGAAGTTTAGCAAGGAAGTATTTTGTGATATATAAAATATTAAATAATGCAGATTTTTGGGAAATTTCAATAATATTATTGAATATAGATTCTGCTTTTTCAAAAATTCCCTCAGAAAGGTATGCATAGCCTATTAACAAATCACAAAAAACTTCTATCTCGTATTGACGCAGATCAATTGTTAGTAATTTTGCTTGGTAAATATTTTGTGCAAAACGCTTGTAATCATTTTTTAATGCGGAAAATTCTTGTAGAATTAAAAATATAACTTTAGAAAAAGGATCGTATTCTTCGATATTTTCATTAGAATAAACTTTTCCTTGTAAAAAGTCTCTTATAGCTAGTATGCAATCCTTTTCAGGTAAATCTACATTTAAAGCTGTTTTTATACGTGTAAAAAAGCTTTCGAGTTCGTTATCTAATAAAAATATTTTAGCGAATCCTACAAGACGAAATGTCTCAAGTATATGAGAGACAAAAAGATTTGTAGAAAAGCTTGCAGGTTTAATTTCTTCAATTATTTCAGGATTTATTATGGATAATATTTCTTCAGCAATTTCTACGCATAGTTTAAATTCACCCGTATTGTATAAAATTTCTATATTAACAAGCGAGAGTAGTAAAAATTTAGTATTGACCTGTCCGTTATCAACTAATACCGGTGAAGGCATTCTTGAAAGTATATTGTATAATAGACCTTTGGCATCTTTATAGTTTGATGAGATTAATGCTCCTTGAAGCATTAAATTGGAAAGTTTAACGATTCTTTCATTATCTAAACTATTAATCGCATCTAACAATAACATGTTTTCTATTTCGTAAATTTTAGTTGGTGAATAACTATATAAAAACATTAAAATATTATTATAGACATCTTTTTTATTTTCTTCGATTTCATCTTCTGAAATACTTGATTTTATATGTTCAACTAAAGATAAAAAGCCTAAACAATTTTTTAAATAAGCATCATAGTCACCAGTTTTAATAGCAAATTGAGAGTTTTTCCAAAGGGTTAAATACTCTTCTTTAAATAATTGTAGACGTCCCATTGTTAATGCAAAAGTAGAATCATCCAAACCTTGTCCAAGCTTTGCAAGAACGGTTTTAGCTAAAAAACTCTCAGCTTCTGGCTTTAAGGAATTTTCTACGACAGTTTTTGTGAGTTTATAATTGTTGATTTTTATTATATTATCTTCAAATATTAATAAATTGAGGCTTTTTAAATATTCAATATTTTTTTCTAAGTTTTTAATTCCTAATTCTTCAAAAATCTGTAAGTCTAAATTTGAGCCTAAAAAAGAGCTATATGCAAAAATGAATGAAATATCAGGATTTTTGCTTAAGTTTTTAATTCGGGCTTTTAATAGAGCGTTTAAGTCTGTTGGTAATATTACGGATTTTTTATTTTTAACCAGTAATTTATTTTCAAAATCTATTAAAACACCAGATTCTTTTAAATAATCAATAGCATTGCTAAAGTATAAAAATGAACCATTAAAGTTTTCTTTTATTTTGTTGTAATAAAAAGATTGTATAAAATCGGTAGCATCAAGTTTTATACTTTCTAAACAAGATTCTATAGAAGAATTTTGTAATAAAATTTCAGCATACAGGTTTGTTCTTAATAATCCTTTTAGTTTGTTATGAACAGAATTCTCTTTTTCAGTTATGAAAACAAAATTAGGTATTATTTTTTTAAATTTATCAAAATATAATTCTAGTGTTTGGATGGAAGTGTCGTCGAGATGCTCAAACCCTTCGATTATAATAACTGTATTTTTAAGTGTAGATAAAAATCTAGACCAAGCTTCCATATATGTAAATCTTGCATCTTCGCAAGTTAAAGCTTTGGTTGGTTTGAAGAATGTTAAATCATATAAATTTTTAAAGCGCCCCCTTGATTTTTTATTATAATCATCTGGATTAATAAATTTGTTATGCAATGATAGCTTGTAAAAATCTTTAAATAGCGCTGTAAAAAATCCCCATGGCTTATAAGTCATTTCTTCTGTACAACATACGCTCAAAACATTATAATCATTCTTTTTATAAAAATTAGTTATATCTTTTAAAGAAATGCTATTTTCTATAGAAGAACGAATTGATAGTATTTTATTTTTTGTAAGTAAATTGTTTTTTTGAATATTATCAAAAATTTGGGTTGTTGGACAATTAATAAAAGAACATTTAGCATTAATGTCGAAAATTTTAAATGAATAAATATCCCCATGAAGTGACTCTGTTGAGTTTGAAGTTTTGATATCTTTTTTTGACGGTAAAATATTTGCTGATTCTTTATTTTCGTCCGGAGGTAAAATGTAAGAATCTAATACTATTTCATAAAAGGATATTGTTTTTGAATTATTTTCTAGTGAATATAAAGAATCAATTTTGTAGTCTTTGTTTATTTCGTCCGCTACATATTGGTCTAATATGATTTGAAGTCCTTTTAAGTATTTTTTAGTTTTTTTGCCAAGAACTAAAGGTTTTACGTTGCTTTCGTAAACTGTAAGTTCTTGTAGTTCTGGGGCTGCCTTTTTTATGATAGAAATTGTTAGATTTAATGGTGTTGAAAATTCTTCTTGGATATTTTTATTTAGCCCAACAAACGAATTTAGCATTTTAAGAGCAAATCTTGTAGCTTTGTTAGAGGAGGTTGCAAAAGAAAGTTCTTTATTGAAATTTATAACGAAGGTATCGTTATAGGTTATAAATTTACAATCAACTCCGTTAATCTGTGAATAAAGTAAGTTTTTAAGTTTGAAATAAAATTTTGAGTATAACTCTTGGGAATTCAATGCTTTTTTTATTTTTTTTAAAGAGTTAAATTTTATAACTAAAGATGCAAATTCATCAGATTCGCATTCTTGAGTTGCAATAGATGTTTTAGTAGGAAATCCACATTTGCAAAACTCTTTATTAGCAGGTACAAGTTTTGAACATTTTATACATTTTATAAGGATTGTGTAGCCACATTTTTCACAAATAGAATTCTCGCCTAAACTATGGCAATTAGGACACTCTAGTAATAATACTTTATGACATTTTGGGCATACAGTCTGATTCTCATGAATAGATGTATGACATTTTGGACATTCCATGCTTATTTTCCTCAGTTATATTATAGTTCAAATTTCGTAATATTTAAATAATCTAAACGGATTATGCTATAATTTTTAATGTTTAAAAAATAAATTTAGGGAGATATGTTAGTATGAGCTTTATAAATATAATAAAAGAACCTGCAATATTAATAATAACAGGATTTTTCTTGTTTTTTGTATTGACTATTTTGAAAAATTATTCAATCACAGAAAAGAATCTTAAATCTGTATTTGAATTTTTAAAGTCCATGAATAAAAAAGAAATTTCATATAGATTTACTCAGCTTGATGAATTTATGTCAAAAAATCCATATACTACGACCAGTTGGGATGATTTTAAGCAGGCTTTGATTTTTCCAGAAAAGATTTATACAGCTTCTCAATCAGCTAAAACTGGTGATAAATTTTCTTCTGAAATTTTTTTAACTGTAGATTCTTCATTTTTCTTCAATGAGGAATCGTTAATATATTCAAAGATAAATCATAAATTTATTCAGATTATGCCTACAATTTTGACAGGGCTTGGGCCATTTTTTACATTTTTAAAAATGGCAATAGCTTTTACTGCGGTAGACTTTTCGTTGAATGCAACAGAAACTTCGCTTAATAATCTTATTTCAGGTATTCAAGTGGCAGCTCTTTGTTCAGTTTTTGCTGTTGGATATTCCCTTCTGTTTATGCTTATTGAAAAAACTCTTTACAATATTAAATGTAAAAAATATTATCTTTTAATACAAAAAGAATTTATAAGGCTGTTTGATATTTGTACGAGTGAACAATTTTTATTAGATTTAGTCAAAGAGGCTAAGCTTCAAAATATAAATAATGAGAATTTATTAAAGAATTTGCCAACTGATTTTGCAAAAGCTATTTCAAAATCAATTGGAGATGTAACTGTACCTTATTTAGAAAATATTTTATATAGTTTAAATAAATTAAATGAGAACTTAGATAATGGTTCTAATGGTGATGTTGTGGATAAGTTATTTTAAGGAAAAACCATGAGAATAAAATCTAAAAAAGAAGATAATTCTGAAAGTAATATATTTTGGATAACAATGACAGATTTAATGACTGGTCTAGTGCTTGTATTTGTTGTTATGTTTTTTTATACATATATGACAAGTCATCTTGAAATTGTCAAGCAGAATTTAGCAAAAGAAAATACTTCAAAATCTATTGAAGAAACTTTAAAATCTCAAAATTTAGAAGCAACTGTTGATCCAGTTTCTGGTGTTGTAAAAATTTCAGATTTAGAACTCTTTGAGCTAGGCAGTTTTAAATTATCAGATAAAGGTAAAAAATATTTAGATAAATTTGCTCCAGCTTATTTAAATTCCGTTTTTTCTAATGAATATTTAAATGAGAATTTGGATAAAATTATTATACAAGGCCATACAGATTCTCATATGTTTAAAGGTGTGTATACGCCTGATGAACAGTATATGAAAAATATGGAATTGTCATTAAATCGTGCATTTGAAGTTGCAAATTACTTATCAAATACACCTTATAATAAATCTAATTCAAATCGCTTGCAAAAAATGCTTATCGTAGAAGGGGCAAGTTTTTCTGAGCCTGTAATGATTAATGGGGTAGAGGATTTTGCAAAAAGTCGTAGAGTTGAGTTAAAACTTGTTATGAAAAAAGGTGAAAAATAATACCAAAGATTCCAGCTAGTAAAATGTAAAACAAAGGGTCTTTTTTGCTTTTCCAACTCAGAGCTAATAAAATCCCTAATAAAATCATTCCGTTAATATCTTTTAATTCAGGCTTTATTAAACCTATTGCAACAGAAGCTAATAATGCACAACTTATTGGCTTTAGGCATTCAATAATTGATTTTATCCAAAAATTATCTTTGAATTTTTTTAATAATTTTGAAACGATAAGTACTAAAATTAGTGAAGGTAATATTTCTGAAACTGTAGCCAATAGTGCGCCTAGAATTCCTGCTGTTTTTATTCCAGCATAAGTTGCAACATTTATCCCAACAGGACCAGGTGTGATTGACGCAACAGCTATCATTTGAGACAATTCTTCTAGTGTGTACCAATTATAATGTTGTGATATATGGTATAAAAATGGTATTGTTGCGTATCCGCCTCCAAAAGAGAAGAAGCCTATTTTTAAAAATTCTAATGCTAATTGAAGATAAATCATTTTATCTCCTTCGGTCTTGATAAAAATTTATAAATTAAACCAACAGATGTAAATATTAAGATTGCTTGAAAAGGTGATAATTTTGTAAAAATAAGGGTTAATAGTGATGTTATAAAAATTAAATAAAAAAATATATTTTTATCTGTTTTTTGCCACATTTCACGAATTGTTAAAATTAGTAATGTTATAACAGCTATGTTTATCCCCCATAATGCGCTATTTATATAAAAATTATTAGTAAACATATTAAATACAGATGCTAAAAATACTATTGTAAAAAAAGGGACAAATATAACCCCAAACATTGCAATAATTGCGCCAAGTTTCCCTCTTAGTTTGTACCCAATAAACATTGATATATTTGCAGCGATTATTCCTGGTAAAGTTTGTGATAATGCAAAATAATCCAATAAATCATTATCACCGATAAGAGCTCTTTTTTCAACAAACTCATTTTTTAATATTGGTAAAATGACATAGCCACCACCTAGTAATATAGCTCCTATTTTAGTAAAAATTAAGAAAAGTTTTACTAATGAAATCTTTTTCATTTTAAAATACCCTAATAATCAAAATATTTATCAAAATCAACATCTTCAAAATTGCAAAGTAAATGAAAGATCTCGTCATCATCATCTAAACGCTGAAAATTATATTCATCAAATTTCCAAAATTTTGGATTCATACCTTTTACTCTTACGATATCTTTATCTTTTAGAATGTTTAGTTTTTTCTTTACAATTTCTACTGGAAGATTGACCAATTTTGCGAGCTCAACTGCAGTAATGCCTTCAGCATTACTATATTTTTCGGGTGTTAGAAACATTAGTTCTAGCCCAACCATTTTCAAATATTTATCTTCAATTTCAGAGCTCATATTATAATTATAACTCAGTTTATAAAGTTTTTATCGTTTTTTTATATGAATTAGTATATAATCATTTATAGGTAGGGGATAAATAAATGAAAGCATTAATACAAAAAAATAATATACCTATAGCTTGGCTAAGCGTTGCTCATTTTACGACTGATTTGTATAGTGGTTTTTTAAATCCTTTAATGCCGTTCATTGCTGCAAAACTTGGGTTTTCAATGGCAATTGCTACTTTATTAATTGCAATTACGCAAATTTGTTCAAATATGCTTCAACCAATCTTCGGTTTTTTTGCAGATAATATATTAAAACGCTTTTTTATATTTTGGGGAATACTTTTAGCATCTTTGTTTATACCATTAGCCCCTTCTGCTCAAAATTTGTTTTGGTTAACAATTTTTATGGTATTAGGTTGTTTAGGTGGTAGCTTTTTTCACCCACAATCAATGGGATTTGTAAATTATTTTTCAAAACAAAATTGTGCTCATAATATGGGATTATTTATAAGTTTTGGATCATTAGGTTTTGCTTTTGGTCCACTTTTAGCTGCATTTATTGTACAAAACCTTGGCCTAGATAAAATGTATTATACATCTTGTTTGGGTGTGATATTAGCATTAACGATGTTTAAATTTGTCCCTAAGCTTTCTTTAATCGAAAAAAAGCCAGAACAAAAGGAGTTCAAAAAATCTTTTATAGAGATTTTAAGTAATAAACAGATTGATTATTTAATAATTATTTCAATGATGAAGTCATTGGTGACAAATAGTTCTTGTATTCTTTTGCCGTTTTTATGGAAATCAATGAATTATTCTCCATTTTATATTGGCTTTGCGTTATTTTTGTTTGTATTTGCTGGATCTATTGGCTCTTTTGTGAGTCCTTATGCTGAAAAGTTTTTTGGCTCAAAACCTGTAATCTATTTTTCTATGTGGGGAACTTTTCCTTTAATGGTCGTATTTGCATTGACATATAAAACAATGCCGATTTTCTCAATGAGTATGTTTGCTTTAATTGGTTTTGTTACAATGATGGCACAACCTGTTTTGTTAGTGTGGGCGCAAAAAACATTACCAGAATACAAAAGTATTGTTTCAGGTTTTATAAATGGTTTTTGTTGGGGAGTAATTGCTCTATGTATGTCAGTATTAGGAGTTATTGCTCAAAAATTTGGTATTATTAACATTTTAATATTGCTTACATTAATACCAATTCCATTTTCTATCATTGTTAAAAAATTGCGACAGGAGGAAGTGTAAAAGTTGAAAAATGATTTTCGTGATTGGGAGTCGTGTAGCAACTTATTTATATAGTTTTACGGATATTTTTTACATTTTCATAGCATTAAGAAATGTAACAAATATTCTTTTTTTTGAAAAAACTCTTCTCTTAAATACTTTATAAAAATATAAGTAAGATGGAGAGAAAAAGTAAGATGTATTTTGAGAGTAATGTCAGGAAAGAGATTATACCTGATGTACAAATGAAGATGTTAGAGCTTTGTTTGAGTGATGATGAAAACGGCATATTTATGCCATCAACAAAAAGAAAAAGTCAAGTTTCAGATTTTCGTGCAGATTGGGCATTAAAAGATATTATAAGTGAGAGGATAAAAAATTCTCAAAGACCTTTGCCTTTGGCATTACGAAAGAAAAAATTATATGAAGAGTCTTTATATAATGATTAAAAATAAAAGTACATTAATTTATGTAACAATTTTATATATAAATGATATTAAATATTTAATATGCTGAACAAGTAGATTATAATGTGTAATGAAAAAGTTTTTTAATTAAGGGTAACTATGCATATAAAAGAATTATTGCATAAAAATATAGGTAAAAACATCTCTCCTGAGTTGATTGTACGCATTGCGGGGGGGGGGAGCCCTCTATTCATGCTTATTTTAAGGGTGTGCTAGGTTCGATAATTCCATTTGCATTGACTTACTATTCGTTCCACGATAGTGATGTTCTTTTTTACTTTGAGAAAGTAGGTGTATTATGTTAAGCATAAACACCAATTCTTCGGGGATAATTGTTAAAAATAACATGAAAAATAATGTAAATATGCTTAATAAAACAATTGAGCGGATGACTACTGGATATAAAATTAACTATGCTAAAGACAATGCTGCTAATTACTCAATATCAACCAATATGACAACTAAAATAAGAGGATATCAAATTGCAGAAGACAATGTTCTTATGGGTTTAGATATGCTTACAACAGCAAATGATTCTTTAGAGTTAATGCAAAATCATGCAACTCATTTGCGTGAGCTTGCAATTCAAGCTAAAAACGGCACTTATGGAGGTAATTCTCTAAAGGCTATACAAGAAGAAGCTAACTCAATTTATAATGAAATAAATCGTCTTTATTCAACTGCTGAATATAATGAAATAGGTTTATTTGAAAGAAAACCTTATGAAATAGCTGAGCATTTAAAAACCGCAGGTATGATTAATGGTGGATTAATTGAAGGAATTGAGGATTTAAATGGTTTTATAAAAAATCCGTATGATTATGATCAAAGCTATGTTGATAAACTAACTGCTGTATCTGAAGTTAATGCAGTGTTTACAAAATCAGAATATAAAATAGAAGATGTTAATGATTTAGAAAAACTTAGAACATTAGTTAATAATGGTATAGATACAAGTGGTATAACTTTTATTTTAGCAAACGATATTAACTTAAAGGAATATTGTGATTCTCTAGGTGTTCAAGGATGGGTTCCTATAGGTACAAGCATTAATCCGTTTAAAGGTAATTTTAACGGCAATGGGCACATAATTTCTAATTTGTATATAAATCGTATTAGTATGAGGCAAGGTTTTTGGGGGGCAACTCAAGGTGGTAAGATCGAAAACTTGGGACTTATAGATGTTAGTATAAATGCTTCTGGTGTCTCCGGAGGACTTGTTGGGGAACTAGGTTCTCAAGATGTGAATACTGATATTGAGAATTGTTATGTCATAGGCGAGCTAAAAGCAACGACTCAAATAGGGCTTTTAGTTGGTCATACAGCTCGAGGGAATTTGTGTGATAGTTGTTATGCAAAAGGAAAAGTCAGTGGTACAACTCAGTATGTAGGTGGATTAATCGGTTTGTTTAATGGAACTATAACTAATAGTTTTACTGATGTAGAGACGGTAACATCTTTAAATAGTGTTAATAATCTTAGTGCAGTTGGTGGGTTAGTTGGTTACAGCGAAGGGGTTATATCAAATTGCTATGCTTTAGGTAATGTTCATGGAAAAGGAAATAGAGTTGGTGGCTTGGTTGGTGATTGTAGGAGCATGATTGAAAACTCTTTTGCTAGAGGTAATGTTTTTGGTGAAGGAATTTCAACTGGTGGGTTAGCTGGCTATACCAGAGGTTCTATAATCAGTAGCTATGCTTCGGGTAATGTTAATGGAAGTAATTTTGTTGGAGGATTGGTTGGAACTTTGTACAGAGACAATTATGCTAAAAATATAGAAAATTGTTCTGCGTATGGACAAGTTAAAGGCGTAGATTTTAATTCTACAGGGAGTTATATTGGTGGTATTCAGCTTTTAGATAAAGATACTGCAATTATAAATATTAATAATTTAGAATCTATTTCACAAGATTATAAGCTTATTGGTGGTTTTTTTAATACAAGTAATACTATTATCGACTATGATATAAGTGATACTCAGCTTAGTGGTGTAAACCAAATACATTTACAAAAAGTTTCTACTGATTTACAAATTGGGATTAGTAGTGAGTCTGCTTCTCAAATAAATATTAATACAAATTTTGAATATGATTTAGGAAAAATTGTACGTAATGGAATTAGTACAACGTCAGCTTTAAACACAATTGATAAATTTATTGATAAATTGAATGAAAAACAAGCAGAAATAGGAGCTGTACAAAATCGTCTCATCTCAGCTCTAGAAGAAATATCAACACAACATGAAAATCTTGTGTCTTCTCGCTCGACTTTGCGTGATGCGGATATGGCAAAAGTTAGTTCAACCTATATTCAACAACAAATTTTGCAAGAAGTTTCAGTAACACTTATGGAAACTGCTAACCAAAATCCTAGCATTGCATTGCAATTAATTTAGTTACAGCTTTTGAAGTTTTATTTCTTATAGTGTAATAATGTCGCCCTGTATTTCATACTGGAAGAAAACTATGTTAAGTTTTGTAACAATAATTTTAATTGTTGAAATTCTATAAAATTTATATACTTTATATTAATGTAAGATGTAAAAACGGAGCAAAAAGATGTCAACAAATATTAATGCTAACATATTAAAAAATTTCATTATTAAATCTGTAGGTTCTGAACTTACAGCTAAAGAAGCTCAAAAGCTAGGAATTGAAAATGAATACAAAGAAGCAGCAGATGAGCTAGATGTAAATATGATCGATATTGATGATATTTTAGAAAATAATGATCTATATGAACAGTTTGCAACATTATATGTTAATGATAAAGAAGAAAAAGCTAAGGCTAAAGACGAGGAACAAGAAAAAGAAGAGCAAATGGCAATAAAAGACAAAAATGGAGCAGGTGTATAATCTTGCTTTGAAAGAAGAGAGAACTTTTGAGAGAGAGAAAAAGTTTAATGCGGGTAATATACCCGCTTTTTTATTGAACAAATTTTTTATGTAAAGTCGTTTCTTAATATTTCTTAATATTCTTGAAAAACTTAATGTTAGTATGCGAAAATATGTTATAATAAAGGTAGGAGATAAGCTTGTATAGTTCCTAGCCAAATGCGAGAGCAGAAAGGCATTCTATATAAACATGATGAATAATTTACAACTTCAAAATGACATTGAACGACTTTTATCTATAATGCCCCAAAAAGTTGTTTTATATCTTTCTGTAGAAAAATTGAATGATGTTATAGAAATTGTTTTAGATATTGGTAGGCCAGCTGAAATTAGACATTCTGGTGGTAATATTGAGAAATTAGGCTCGGAATTAATAAATGATGATGACATAACTTATGTAACATCTCATTTACAAGAATTTACGCACGATAATCGTTCTGGGATTCCTGGTACGTTACATCGTATAAGTGCTATACGCAATAGACAAGGTAAAGTTGTTGGACTAACTTGTCGTATAGGTCGTGTTGTTACAGGAACAATTACTTGTATAAAAGATATATGCACACAAGGTAAAAGTATTTTATTTTTAGGCCGTCCTGGTGTGGGTAAGACTACAAAACTTCGTGAAATTTCAAGGCTTGTTGCTGATGAATTAGGTAAACGTGTTGTTATAGTTGATACTTCAAATGAAATTGCTGGTGATGGTGATACTCCACATCCTGCAATAGGAGCTGCAAGAAGAATGCAAGTTCCTCAGCCAGAATATCAAAAAGATATAATGATTGAAGCTGTAGAAAATCATACACCAGAAGTAATTGTTGTTGATGAAATTGGTACTGAAGCCGAAGCTCAAGCTGCGAGGACAATTGCAGAACGTGGGGTTATGCTTATAGCAACAGCTCATGGTAACAGTTTAGAGAGTTTAATTAAAAACCCTACTTTATCAGATTTAGTTGGTGGAATTCAATCTGTAACTTTAGGGGATGATGAAGCAAAACGTAGGGCTTCACAAAAAACGGTATTAGAAAGAGAAAAACAGCCAACATTTGATATTGTAATTGAAATTATTGATAGAAATACTTTAGCTGTGTATAAAAATACATCAGAAGCGGTTGATTATATTCTTAGAGGTTGGCCTATAAGACCAGAACTAAGAAAAGTTGACAAAGATTATTCAAAAAATCCAACAGGAGAAACGATAACAAAACAAGAAGAACTTATTGTTCCTGTAGCTCAAGAGATTCAGAAACCAGAAGATAATCAGATGAATTTTTCGTTTTCTCGTCAAAAATATTGTGAACAGAATAAACCGCTTAGAAAGCTTTATTTATACGCTGTTTCAAGGACTATTGTTGAGAAAACAATTGAGCGTTTGAATTTTAATGTAGAAATTACTAGAAATGTTGATGACGCTGATATTGTTTTAGCTCACAAAAATTTTGCAAAAGGTGGTGCAAAGGTCTTAAATACGGCTAAAGAATATAGAGCACAAATTTTCTATGTCAAGACAAATTCAATGGCGCAAATTCAAAAAGTTTTAAAAGATGCTCTTGATTTAAGGCCTTATGATAATCCTGATGACACTGGGTTTAATGATGAAACAGAAGCGGCTTTGGATGAAGCGAAAACTGCAATACAACAAATAGTAAACGGGGCTGATTCTGTTGATCTTTCACCTCAAACTACCCAGATAAGAAAGCTTCAACATGAACTGGTTGAACAGTACGGGTACCAAAGTACATCAATTGGAGAAGGCGAAAATAGACATTTAAGAGTGTCAAAATAGCTTAATATAATTTAATAATTTGCCCTAGAAAACTTCTATAATATACAATACTGTGGGGAGGAGTGTTAACTCTTTAGTTATAGTTGAGATTTTAAGGGTATAAAGATGAATTTAATGAAGAGATTGGGAATAAGTTTAGTTGGGTTATTTATGACGATAATGCCTTCTTTTGCTGCAATGACTTTCCCTAATATTAATATAGGAATGCAAACGGCAAATACTCCACAAGATTTTACAAATGGGCTGCAAATCCTTATTTGGTTAACAATTTTAACTCTTGCGCCGAGTATTTTAATTATGACAACTTGTTTTGTGCGATTAGTTGTTGTTTTAGCTTTAACTCGTCAAGCAATGGGTGCTGGGGCATTACCGCCAAATCAAGTTCTTACAAGTTTGGCTTTAATTTTGACTTTTTTTATAATGGCTCCAACTTTTAATGAAATAAATGAAAAAGCTTTACAGCCTTATATGAAAAATCAAATTACTCAACAGGCTGCTTTAGATAGAGGAATTCAGCCGATTCGAAATTTTATGTTTAAACAAACTCATGAAAAAGAGTTAGCATTATTTGTTAGAATGGCTAAGATAGAAAAACCAAAGACAAAAGATGATGTACCAACTTTTGTGCTATTACCAGCTTTTATTTTAAGTGAACTAAAAACGGCCTTTACAATAGGTTTTGTCGTTTATTTACCATTTTTGGTAATTGATATTGTTGTTTCATCTGTTCTGGTTTCGATGGGGATGATGTTTTTACCTCCAACTATGATTGCTTTACCGTTTAAGCTGATTATGTTTGTTATGGTAGATGGATGGTACTTGATAGTAAAATCCTTGGTAGAAAGTTTTATTAAATAGAAGGAGATTACTAATGCAAGATATAGTTATAGGTCTATTACAAAAGATGTTTATATTAACATTGCAAATGTCTGTGCCAATGCTTGTAATTGGGGTTATTATTGGTCTGATGGTGAGTATCTTCCAAACAGTTACTCAAATTCAAGAATCAACATTAACCTTCGTTCCAAAAATTGTTGGTTGTGTACTGTTGTTAATATTTCTTATGCCTTGGATGATGAGTGTTTTTATAACTACAGTAAATGAATTTATGGCAGTAATACCTCAGTTAATAGGTGCGTTGTAGAGTGTTTAATTTAGATGTTTTATTTTCGATAAATAATATAATTCTATTTATGGCTGTGTTTACCAGATTATCTGGTTTGTTTACTTCTGCGCCTCTTTTTTCGACCTATCCGATTCCAGCTCAGGTTAAGATTTGGCTTTCTGCAGCGATTGCGTTTATTTTGTTTCCGATAGTTCAAGCTAATACTCAGTTTGCAGTGCCGACGTCAGTTCCAGCACTTACTTTAATACTATTTAAAGAGTTTTTAATTGGTTATGCAATTGGTTTTTGCGCAAACATTCTTTTTGTAGGAATTGAATTAGGGGTAAATACATTTACTGTGCAAATGGGGTTGTCTGCTGATCAAGCTTTAAATCCAGCTTCAGGAGGAAATTCACCGGTTATAACTCAAGCTTATACTTATTTAGCTTCAATGTTGTTTATAGGTTTAGGCGCTCATCAATGGCTTTTTTCAGCATTGTATAATAGTTTTAAAAGCATGCCTGTTGGATATATAATTGGTTTTTCTCCAAGCATGGTTGAGCAAATTGTTATTATTACAGGGCAAATATTTTCAATAGGATTAAATATTGCATTGCCTATATTTGGAATACTTTTTATTACAGATGTTTTATTAGGTTTTACATCTAAAATGATGCCGCAAATGAATATATTTATGGTATCTTTGCCACTTAAAATCTATTTAGGTTTAATTCTATCGTTAATGTTTATGCGTCCGATGGCAGAACATTTAGCGGTTATACTAGAGCAATTCTTAACAAAAATTGCGGCAATATTTTAGGGTAATTGTATTGCAAGAATAAAAATAGATAACATTATTATATAAAATAAGAAAGGAACTTCTTGGTCACTTAGCCACTTGATCACTAAGTTACAGATAAAAAATGGGTAACGAAGCAGCAGAAAAAACAGAAGAAGCGACCTCCCGAAGGCGAACGAAAGAACGTGAACGAGGGAATGTAGCTAAAAGCAAAGATATGGAATCCGCTATGGTAATGATTGGCGGTATAGCTTTGCTTGGAGTTTTTGCAAAACATATATATAATAATTTATTTGCATTGTTGCAACAAACTTTTTCAAATCTAAATCCTTATTCTATTGATACATCAAGTATTATTGGGATTTTGTATCCGTATTTTAAATGTTTGGGAACTACTCTTTTACCTTTTTTCTTTTTTATGTTTATTTTTGCAATTGTTGTTATAAGGATGGATGTAGGGCATGTATTCTCATTAGAAAAAGCTAAATTCAATCTTGAAAATTTAAGTCCAAGAAGACTTTTACAGAATGCAAAAAGAATCATTAATCCTTTTCAGCCACGTTCTATGGTTGAGTTTGCAAAATCAATACTAAAATTGGTAATAGTAGGTTCTTGTGGCTATTCTGCGGTTAATAGTCGTAAAGGTGATCTTTTGGGGTTGATTGGTTTGCCAACTCCTGAAGCTCTCAGCATCATTCTTTCTATTCTTATTAACATGATTATTAATATGTGTTTGGCCATGCTTATTTTAGGATATTTAGATAAAAAGTATCAAACTTATGAATATGAAAAATCTATTAAAATGACAAAACAAGAAGTTAAAGATGAACAAAAAGATACAGAAGGTGATCCTAAAATAAAAGCTAAAATTAAGTCTATACAAATGCAGATGGCACGTCAGCGAATGATGTCAGCAGTTCCTCAAGCTGATGTTGTAGTAACTAACCCAACTCACTATGCTGTAGCTATTAAATATGACAAATCTAAAGCGCCAGCGCCGATAGTAGTAGCAAAAGGTATTGATTATTTAGCTTTTCAAATTCGAGATATTGCAAAAAATAATAATGTTCCAATTGTAGAAAATAGGCCAATAGCAAGAGCTTTATATAATACAGTTCCTGTAGATGGAATGATTCCTTCTGATTTATATGTAGCTGTTGCTGAAATTCTTGCTTATGTGTACAATAGTAAGAGGGAGACTTAGATAATAGAGGATGGAATTAAATAAGTTAGCTAATATTCTAAAGAATAATGATATTGTCCTAGCAATAGGCTTAGTTGTCATTGTTTGTATGATGGTAATTCCTCTTCCTGCTCCGATATTGGACTTGTTATTAACTGTTAATATTTCACTTGCTGTTGTTATATTACTTGTTTGTTTATACACTCAAGAACCCCTAGATTATTCCTCTTTCCCAACTGTATTGTTAATAGCAACGCTGTTTAGACTTGGCTTAAACGTAAGTTCTACTCGTTTGATTTTATTACATGGTGAAGCTGGTAACGTTATTAGTTCTTTTGGAGAATTTGTTGTCGGTGGTAATTATGTTGTCGGTGCAGTTATATTCTGTATTTTGGTATTAATCAATTTCATGGTTATTACTGGTGGTGCTACTCGTGTTGCTGAAGTATCTGCACGTTTTACGTTAGATAAAATGCCTGGTAAACAATTGAGTATTGATGCTGATTTAAATTCTGGTTTAATTGATGAAGAGCAAGCTAAAGAGCGTCGCCGTAAACTTGAACGTGAAACAGATTTTTATGGAACAATGGACGGTGCTTCTAAGTTTGTAAAAGGAGATGCCACAGCTGGAATTGTTATTACAATTATTAATATTGTTGGTGGTTTAATAATTGGCTTAGTTCAATTACACATGGATATTAGACAAGCATTAAGTACGTATACAATATTAACTGTAGGTGATGGTCTAGTATCACAAATTCCTGCTTTATTAATATCTACTGCAACAGGTTTGATTGTATCACGTGCTTCAGGTAAGGAAGAGTCGCTTTCTGCTGATATCAAAAATGAAATGTTCTCTGATCCTAGAGTTTTAGGTGTTGTTGCAGCTTTACTTGGCTTTATGGGATTGGTTCCTGGCATGCCAACTGCTCCGTTCTTATTTATTGCTGTTGTTACAGGTGGAATGGCCTTCTTTAAGACAAGAGAAAAAGAACAACAAATTAAACAAGAAGAAGCTCATAAGGTTGAACTTGAACAACAAGAAAAACTGGGCAAAAAGGAAAAACGTGCTAAAGCAACAAAAGAAAGTGTTATGGAACTTCTTAATGTTGATACAATTGAAATCGAAGTCGGATATCGTTTGGTACAACTTCTTAATGTTGAAATGGGTGGTGATTTACTTGAGCGTATTGCTCAAATTAGACGTCAAACAGCACTAGATTTGGGGATTGTATTACCATCTATTCGTGTTAGAGATAATTTACAATTATCTCCAAATTCATACCAGATTAAATTAAAAGGTGTTGCGCTTGAATCTGGTGAAGTTTATCCAGAAAGACATCTTGCTATGTGTGCAGGTGATCCCGTAGGTAATTTAGCAATAAATGGTATTCATGCGATTGAGCCAGCTTTTGGCTTACCAGCTCTTTGGATTGAAGCAAAAGATAAAGATTTAGCAGAAATGTCTGGTTATACAGTTGTATCAGCTTCTGCAGTTATTTCTACACATATAACAGAAGTTATTAAAAAATGTGCACATGAAATTGTTTCAAGATTCGATATTCAACAACTTATTGATAACCTTAAGAAAGAGGTTTCTGAAGAATATGTTAATGACATAATGAAAGATATTTCAATTGGTGATGTTCAAATAGTGATACAGAATTTGTTAAAAGAAGGTGTTGCTATTAGAGATTTAAAAACAATACTTGAGACAATTAGTTTACAATCTAAGATTAATAAAAATCCAAATTTCTTAACAGAACATGCGAGAGTTGCTTTAGCTAGAAATATATGTAAACAAAATCTTGCTGACACTGGTGAGCTTTATGTTATTACTTTATCTCCTGATATTGAAAATACGATTGCAAAAGGTGCTAGTCCTGATGGTATGAGTGTGACTTTAGATCCAAGTTTTACAAGAGCTTTATTTGATAGAATGAATTTAGAATTAGAAAAAGCTATTACAGCTACTGGTAATCAGCCTGTAATACTTTGTTCTTCTCCTATAAGATTGTTGTATAGAAAACTTGTAGAAAGAACTTATCCGCAAATTGCAATTATGTCGTATAATGAAATAAGTCCAAATGTTAAAGTAAAATCTGTAGGTATGATTAAAATAGAAACTCAAAGAAAATAGAGAAAGGCTGAAAATATGAGAGAATTGATAAAAAAAGAACAGCTTGTTACTATAGTTCCACAAGATTTCAAAAATTCTAATAAAGGTAGGGTTTTAGATGTTGATATGGATGGCTTTAGAATGGAGCTGAAATACAAGCCTGAAGGTCTAATTAAAAATCATATTTGTGATTTTTATTCCTTAACAGACAACGGATATTTATATTTTGAATCTTATATAAAAAATCTTGAAAACAATGTTATATCAATTGCAAATCCCGTTAAACATAGATTTTTGCAACGTAGAAAATTTACTCGTATTAAATTTATGGAAGATTTAGAACTTGTATTTAATGATACTGTTCATAAGGTTAGGACTCTTGATCTTTCCGCTGGTGGTATGAAACTTCGTACAGAAGAAAATATTGATATTGAAAAAGAGTATAAGGTTTCTATTAAATTGAGTAATGAGCAAGAAGTTAAATGTAAATACCAATTAATAAGGGTAGAAAAAGGGGATAATGGCCTTTACACAATTTCCGGTAGATTTACTAATTTATCAAATATTGACAAAATGACATTGATACAATTCTGTATGAAAAAAGATATGGAGAATTTGAATAAATAATGGAATTTACACAGAATTTTCGTAATTTTTTTATAGTTGTAACTATGCTTGTAATAGGTACCATATCTTTTGTTAAAATAGGTACTATTGATTTGCATGCTGTAATTTCGACGAGTGCAGTATTGTTACCCGCAGTATTAGTTATGGGGTTTTTAGGACAAAAAATTGGTGAGATTGTAGATAATCCTAAAAATAGAGCTGATGCGGATTATAAAATTGCAGTTTTAAATGCTTTAAAGAAAATGGATAAATCAATTACATTGCAAGAATTAAACGAAAAGCTTACCAAAACTGTAGCAGAACCAGATGCTCAAGATATTGATATAAATGAAGAAGACCTTGACGTTTAGGCTTTTATGTTAAAATAAAATTCAGATTACTTGGATTAAGGAGATTAAAATAGATGAAACAAGGATATTTTCCACAGGAAATAGAAAAAAGATGGCAAACAAAGTGGGAAGAAAATAATGCATTCTTTACCCCAGATGATTCAGATAAGCCAAAATATTACGCATTATCAATGTTTCCATATCCATCAGGGAAATTACATATGGGACATGTAAGAAATTATACTATTACAGACGTAATTGCTCGTTTTAAAAAGGCTCAAGGATATAATGTTCTTCATCCAATGGGATGGGATAGTTTTGGTTTACCAGCTGAAAATGCAGCAATGCAAAGGGGAGCTAATCCGGAAGCTTGGACTGATGAAAATATTGCATATATGACAAAACAGCTTAAAATGCTTGGTCTTTCTTATGATTGGAAAAGAGAAGTAACTACTTGTAAACCAGATTATTATAAATGGACTCAATGGTTATTTATTCAACTTTATAAAAAAGGATTAGCATATAAAAAAGAAGCTGCTGTAAACTGGTGTGAAACTTGTGGCACAGTTCTTGCAAATGAACAAGTTATAGATGGTAAGTGCTGGAGATGTGATAATGTTGTTGAGAAAAAATATCTTTCTCAATGGTTTTTTAAGATTACAGATTATGCAGAAAGACTCCTAAAAGATTTAGATTTGCTTGATGGTTGGGGTGATAACGTAAAAACTATGCAGGCAAATTGGATTGGTAAATCTGAAGGTGCAATTTTTAGATTCCCTGTAGTTGATGCGCCTAATGGTGAAAAAATGGAAGTTCCTGTTTATACAACAAGACCAGACACTGTTTACGGTATAACTTATCTAGTTGTTGCGCCAGAATATAAAGATATTGAAAAACTTACAACGGCGGAAAATAAAGATGCTGTTGAAGAATACAGAGCAAACGCTCGTAAAATGACAGAAATCGAAAGACTTTCAACAGATAGAGTAAAAACAGGTGTTCCTTTAGGCACACATTGTTTGAACCCATTTACAGGTGAAACTTTCCCTCTCTGGACTGCAGACTATGCTCTTGTTGAATATGGGACAGGTGCGGTAATGGCTGTTCCTACACATGATACAAGAGATTTCGATTTCGCTAAAAAATATAATATGCCATTGAAGGTTGTTATTGAAAATCCAGAGAATCCTTCAGATTGTTCTACAAGTGCTTATGTAGAAGAAGGAGTTTTAGTAAATTCTAATGAATTCAATGGTATGAAAAATACCGAAGCTAAAAAAGCTATCACACAAAAAGCTGTAGATGGTGGATTTGGCGAATTTAAAACTCAATATAGATTAAGAGATTGGTTAATTTCTCGTCAAAGATATTGGGGAGCTCCAATTCCTGTTGTATATTGTGATAAGTGTGGAATAGTACCTGAAAAAGAAGAAAACTTGCCTGTTTTACTTCCAAAAGACGTTGATTTCTCTGTTGTTGGTAAATCTCCAATTACAACATCTCCAACTTTTGCAGAAACAACTTGTCCTATTTGTGGTGCAAAAGCAAGACGTGAATTGGATACAATGGATACATTTGTTTGCTCAAGCTGGTATTATTTAAGATTTGCAGATGCTAATAATGCAGAATTACCATTTGCAAAAACTCTAGTAGATAAATGGTTGCCAGTTGATCAATATGTAGGCGGAATTGAACATGCAATTCTTCACTTGCTTTATTCAAGGTTTTTTACTAAAGCAATGAAAGATTTGGGGCTACTAAGCTTTGACGAACCATTTAAGAATCTACTAACTCAAGGTATGGTACTTAAAGACGGTTCTAAAATGTCAAAATCTAAAGGTAATACTGTTGATCCAGATGAAATCTTTGAAAACTATGGAGCTGATACAGCAAGATTATTTATCCTTTCTGATTCACCTCCAGCTAGAGATTTTGACTGGTCAGACGCTGGCGTTGAAGGTTGTTATAAATTTTTGAACAGAGTATGGCGTTTAGTTTCAGATAACTTTGATAAATTAACTCGTGACTATAAATTATCATTCCCACTTACTAGAGAAAATGATGATTTAGTGCGTACTGTTCACATGGCAATCAAAGGAATTACAAACGATATTTCTAATGATTTCCAATTCAATACAGTAATTTCTAAATATCGTGAACTTACAAATGCAATCTACGATTGGGTAGGTGCTAGGGGTAAATTAGAATTTAATGAAGAAGACAAGAATGTTCTTAGCTTTGCTATTATTTCATTAATCAAATTAATGGCACCAGTGACAGTTCATATGTCTGAAGAAATTTGGGCAGAACTTGGCGGTAAAACTTCTATTCACGAAGAACCTTGGTGTGATTGGGATGAAAACTTAGCAAAAGCTAGTAAAATTACACTTGTTGTTCAGGTTAATGGTAAAGTGAAAGACAAACTTGAAGCTGATGAAGGGGCTAGTAATGATGAACTACAAACTTTAGCTTTAGAGAGTGAGCGAATTAAAGAACTTACCGAAGGAAAAGATATTGTAAAAATAATTGTAGTTCCCAAAAAACTTGTAAATATAGTTGTAAAAGGCTAAACTAATCAAGATAAAAAAATACTAATTTTTAAAATTAGTATTTTTTTTTATCTAGAGTCCTTGTTGTTTCTTCGTTTAACATTGTTGCTCAAATAAATTTTAAGAATTGTAAATATATTTTTAACAAAAGTGTTGACAATAAATTTTGACTTGATAGTATGGAAGATGTCGGAAATGGGAAACGACTTCTACATAAATTGACAAAATGTCTGAGCGAGGAATTTAGTAATCGCAAGAGTATGTAAGATGGATTCCGATATTTAAGCCAAGTAGATAGCTAAAAGTAATATATTTTGTCTATTGAAGGTTATAGAATTTTGAACCTTGACAACAGAATAGCTGAAGACGAGAATTAAGGAAACTTAATGAAAACTTGTTAATTCAAAAAGCAATGATAGGATAACGAAACGCAATAAGCGAAGTCGAGCAGTTTAACTTTTTAGCGAAGTTAGAC
>JAFUMP010000007.1 GCA_017482685.1 bacterium
CGCCTTTTTTAACAGCAGATTGAATTGCATCAATTGTAGCTGATAAAACTTCTGAAGCTTCTTTCTTAGTCACTTTTGCAGATTTAGAAATTTCTGCAATTAATTCTTCTCTATTCATAATAATCTCCCTTTCCTGTTCTGCCATTCAGAACTATAAGACTAATTATATAGGATTTATCCGTTTTTGCAAGCAGTAACATGTTGGCTTAACATTGTAAAGATTTAGGCAAATTTTAAGATTTAGTGACATTAAGTTAATATGCTAAAAACTCATTCTAAAACACCACAAATAATTTGTAAACAAGTTTCAAAAACTCCTATCATAAAGGGATGCATGAAAGCTTATACAAAAAGTGGCCTATTAGCTCCTCCACTATTAACAAAAATAATTCCTATGGAACTAGGGATAATTTTTCCTGATGGTAAAATAAAGTTTCAGAATGAAGAAAGTACTATAAAATATATTCATAATCGATTACAAGAAGCATTGAATAGACCAAAGGCACAACAAATTGAAAGAGCTATTGTTAAAAAAGGAACTACTATATTAGGAGAATCTGACGGTTCTTTCTATGATGTTTCTTTAGGAAATATAAAAGGTATTTATGAAAGAATACATCAAAAAGTTCCGAGAGATTTAGAAGTTTTTCATTCTCATCCTGATGTTTTGGGAAAAGGGGAAACTCATCCTTTAAGTGGACCTAATGGTGGTGATATTGATTGTTTTTTTCGCTTAAAACTTAAAAAAGATGTAGCAATAAATAGTAAAGGTGAATTTAATAGTATAGAAATCGGTGAAGATTTTTCTGAAGAAAAATATGAGCAATTTAAAAAAGGGTATAATATATTTCTAGATGAAATTTTATATATGGGACTACTAGATAAATATGAAAAATTATCTAAAGAAAGATTAAAATATGATTTTGATAAAATTCCTCAATGGCTTGAAAACGAAATTCTAAAAACTTTCAAAAAAATAATTGAGATAGATTCTTTGTCAAAAAAATCAAAAATCTTTGCTAAAAAAGTTCATAATTATTATAAAAAAGCAAATGATTACGGAATGATTTATACTACAAACTTTTCTAATCTAATATCTAGATATGAACTTATAAAAAATCATTTTAATAATTTATATAAAAAAATTCTTAATATTTTCACAAATAAGTAAATTTGAAAATCTGGTTAAACCCGACTTTTAAGTTTTTATCCGTTTTTGCAAGCTGTAATGGCATGTTAAGCAATCTAGCAAAAAATTATATTTTTTGTTATTAATATAATTGTAATTATAATTGTATATAGGAGGTTATACATGTTAGAAGTATCAAGTGTAAGCTTTATGGGTAAACCTTCAAAAGCTGTAACTAAAAAAATCACTACAACAATAAAAGAAGTTGCACCTGAAGTGAAAAGTAAAGCAAAAGATGTTCTTGCAGAAGAAATGGCTATGGTTGGTAGAATTAATAAAGCAGTACAATCTGCAAATGCAAAATCCAAACCACCTTTAAATATTGCAAATACAAACAATGCAGATTATCAAAGAAAAAACAGCAGAATTTTCAGAATATTTAAAATAATTAAAAGTTGGGTTTAACCCGACTTTTTGATCTGTATCCGTTTTTGCAAGCTGTAACAAGTTGGCTTTACATTGTAAAGATTTAGGCAAAAATTTTTATTTACGGATTTTCAATAAGTATGAAAATAGCGAATAATTTTGTCAAAAGCTAAAAATTTAATGAATTATAAAAAAGTAAGAATTTTAAAAAAAATAAAAAAAACTTTAATAATATTATTTCAAATTTTCTACTAACATTTCAAATTCAGGAAAAGAAATATTTGTCCATTCAAAATCTTTTATAGAGATTTCGTTATCACAAATTAACCCAGCAATATAAAAACTCATAGCTAATCTATGGTCATGATAAACCTCTAGTTCTGCATTTCCTTTTAATTTTGTTTTACCTTTTACAACAAAACCATCTTCAAGCTCATCAATATCAACACCAATTTTTCTAAGTTCTTTAACAAGACAAGAAATCCTATCAGCCTCTTTATTTCTTAAATCTCCAGCATCTCTAACTATAGTTTCACCATCTGCTTGAGATGCTAAAACAGCAATTATAGGTAACTCGTCAATTAATCTCGGAATATCTTCGCCAAAAATCTCACAAGATACTAAAGAATCTGAATAACGAACCCTTATATCAGCCACCAACTCGCCTGCAAATTCACGCTCGTTATAGATTTCAATGTCACCCTTCATGCGTTTTACAATATCTATAATCCCTGTTCTTGTTGGATTTATGCCCACATTTTTTATAACAAAATCTGAGCCTTCCACTATAAGACCTGCAACAATTAAAAAAGCTGCAGAAGAATTATCGCCAATTATTTCTATATCTTTTGCTATTAATTCACTAGCAGAGATAATCGTTTTATTCCCATCCATTTCAATATTAGCACCCAAATATTTAAGCATTAATTCTGTATGATTTCTGCTTACTGCTGGCTCTATATAAGTTGTTTTACCTTTTGTTGTAGGATTTGCACCAGCAAGTAAAACACAGGATTTAACTTGAGCGCTAGATAGTTTTGAAAAATAATCTATTCCATATAAAGATTTGCCTTTGATAACAAGCGGTGCGTGTCCATTTTCAGATTCAATTTCAGCACCCATTAAAGCTAATGGCTCAATAATTCTTCTCATTGGGCGTTTTGAAAGACTTACATCACCTATTAATACAGAGTCGAAGTTTTGTCCAGCAAGAATCCCTGAAACCAACCTCATTGTTGTGCCAGAATTACCTGCATCAAGCGGTAAATCAGATTTTATAAGCTTTCCATTAGAAAATATCTCTATCGTCTTTTTATCAATAACATTAATTTCAACACCCAAATTCTTAAATAAATTCAAAGTTGACCAACAATCAGCGCCACTTGAAAAATTTGAAATTTTAGCTTTTCCATTCGCAATAGAAGAAAACATTATTGCTCTATGTGATACCGATTTATCAGCAGGTATTATTATTTCGCCTTTTAAATTTTTTATTTTACCAACTTTTTTTATCATATCAACAATTGTAGCATATTATTAATATTTGTAACAATATTCAAAAAAAATTAAAGTTTTTAAAAATTTTGCCGATATAAATATTACCAGATTTTAAGGATGTGTGATGACAAAAATAAATCCAATAATAAATAGCGGAATGATAAGCGTTTCTCATTTTCCTGACGCAGAACATCGAGCGATAATGAGAAAACTTATGGCTTATGGTTATACTCCAACCGGCAACAAATCTGCTGATAAAGAATTACTAAGAAGAATTGAACTTAAGCAAGCTGAAATGGAAAATTGCACAAGTTCAAGATTTTTAACTGTATCTATAGCTGAACAAGAAAAAATTCAAGAAAAGAAAAAAGATAAACGTATTGAAGAAAATCCCGAAATTTATCCAAACACTATGCAAGGTCAACAAATCTTAGGCGAACAAATAATGCTCGCAATAGAAATGAAAAAGAAATCTAATAATAGCTAATTATTTTCTAATAATTTCAAAAATTTCTTTACATTTAGCAAAAACTTTTTCAGCATCTTCTAGATAAAGCATATTAGGCCCGTCACAAAGAGCATTATCAGGATCTGGGTGGACTTCAAAAAATAAAACATCTGCGCCTGCTGACATTGCACAATTTGCAAGCACAGGAACAAATCTCCTATCTCCACCAGTTGAATCCCCATTTGAACCTGGCATTTGAACAGAATGTGTTGCATCAAAAACTACAGGATAGCCAAATTCTTTCATAATAGGAATTGCTCTAAAGTCAGATACCAAGTTATTATAGCCAAAGCTTACACCACGATCTGTAAGCATAATTTGTTTATTTCCGCTATCTTCGACCTTTTTAACTAAAGATTTCATTTGTTGAGGTGCTAAAAATTGTCCTTTTTTAATATTAACAATTTTACCAGTCTTAGCTGCTGCAACAAGCAAATCTGTTTGACGGCATAAGAAAGCTGGAATCTGCAAAATATCAGCAACTTCTGCCGCTACTTCTGCTTGATCTGGCGTATGAATATCGGTTACAATTGGCAAATCAAACTCTTTTTTTATTTGCGCTAACATTTCTAACCCTTTTTCCATTCCTAAACCACGATAAGATGTGATAGAAGAACGATTTGCTTTGTCATAAGATGATTTAAATACGTAATTAATTCCTAATTTTTCACAAACAGTTTTTAAGCCTTCCGCAGTTTTGCGCATTACATCCATTGATTCAATCGCACAAGGGCCTGCTAAAATTGTTAATTTATCTCCACCAATTTCAAAGTCTTTTAATTTTAATGTCATATTAAATCCTCTTATTTTTTATCAGTAAAGCAACTTAGTTTTTAAATATCATTTACCCCTAAATAATATTTCCCCCTAAATATCCCATTTTCCACAAGTTCCGCCCCAACGAGCAATAATATTACCTTTAATATCACCTATTTTTTCTACCTTGCCAATTGGTTCTGCTCCTTCTAAGATTGTAATTACTTCACAATTATTTGAGCAACCTGTACACTGACAAGTTACAGATTGGAAGCTCATATTACCAACTTCCCAACCTTTAAATTTTGTAGCAACTTCTGTATACTGATGATTTTCCATTGCCAAAAGCGCAGCACCTATAGCACCCATTGTTTGGTGGTTTTCTGGAACAACAATTTTTGTATTCAAAGCTTCTTCAAAAGCTTTCACCATGCCTGTATTAGTAGCAACTCCACCTTGGAAAGATATTGTTGGTAAAAGTTCTTTTCCTAAAGCTAAATTGCTTAAATAGTTTCTTACAAGCGCTTGACATAGCCCATACAATAAATCCTCTACAGGATATCCTAATTGCTGTTTGTGGATTAAATCTGATTCTGCAAATACACCACAGCGACCTGCAATACGAGCAGGATTTGTAGAACGAAGAGCAGTTTCGCCAAACTTTTCAATTGGAACATTCAACCTTTGAGCTTGGTGATCTAAGAAACTTCCTGTACCAGCAGCACAAACTGTATTCATTGCAAAATCTGTTACAATACCATCTCTTAGAATAATGATTTTACTATCTTGTCCACCAATTTCTAAAATTGTTTGTACCCCAGGAATATATGTACTTGCAGCAACAGCGTGAGCTGTAATTTCGTTTTTTACAACATCTGCACCAACTAAAGCACCTGCAAGATTTCTACCAGAGCCGGTTGTACCAACACCTTGTATATTATATTCTTGTACAGCTTGAGCTTTTATCTGTTGCAATCCTTTTTGTACCGCTTCAACAGGTTTGCCAGCAGTTTTTAACATATAAGAATCAATATATTTACCTTTTTCATCAACCAAAGCAAGCTTTGTTGTTACTGATCCGACGTCTATTCCTAAATACACATTTATACTCATCTTCTACCTTCTTCCATTTATGTATAGAAAAAGTATAACACAAAAAAAGGTGGGATAAACCCACCTTTTCGAATATATTACATTTTTTATTAATCACTAAATGTCTTGAATGTCTTTTCAACATTATCAGAAATAACTTTCTTAACAGCATCCATTTCTGTTGAAAGCGCTTTCTGTTCTGTATCAAGTTGT
The DNA here is from genome assembly GCA_017482685.1 of bacterium. GTDB lineage: Bacteria > Cyanobacteriota > Vampirovibrionia > Gastranaerophilales > Gastranaerophilaceae > CAG-196. The sequence goes on from JAFUMP010000007.1 coordinate 5,622, forward strand.
TTCAAACGCAATTCTAAAGTTCTATCTTCTTCTTGTATTATAGAAGTTTTAGCATTTATATCAGCAATTTCTTTTTCGTACTGTTGTACTTTATATCGATACTCGTTCATTGCATCTTGATAAGCGGCTTCATCAGTAACAGTTTCTGTATTTAGAGTATAAACAACGCTATCATCATCAAATTTAACAGATTTAAAACGTCCATTTTCATCTGTTTCTAATAAAGCATGATTTGTTTCTTCTATTTTCTTTTGAATATAACTAGCATTATAATAAGCTAATTTTTCTTGATTATCTATAGTCTTATCATAAAAATTATTCGTCTGCATACTATCATACAAATCATATTCATTAGTATAATAATTTTGACCATTCATTTGAAAAGCATATATGCCTTCGCCGTTATAGATAAGATTTCTATCTTCATCAAAACTTAAATACTTGCTCATATTTGATTCTGGGCAATCTTTTAAAATTTGCGCTAACTCTGCAACCTGATCAGTCGTCAAATCCTTAAGCTCATCTAACTTACAATTTCCAACATAAGCTGGTTTGTACACCGTTGAATAATCTTTTGGCTCCGCAATTTCATTTTCTAAAAAGAAGTGCCAAGTTCCACTTGCATCTTGATATCCATATACCGCATCCGTTGTTAACGCACCATCCATCTGAGCTAGACCTTGAGCTTCTTCAAAATCTCTTAAAGAATTTTCCAATTCTGTATCCATTGTTTTATCAGATATAGCAGCATAAGTTCTAGTTTGACCATCATCAGTTGTAATTGTATAAGTATTATCATTAGCATTAAATGTTACAACAGGATTCTGAGCTCTAAAATCCTCTATAGTTAATTCACCTTTAGTCTGAACTTGAGGATCACTTAAAAGTTTTTGAGAGCCTGTAAAAACATTCGCATAATAATAATGATTTACAATATAGTTATAATTTGGGTCTGCTGTTGATAATTGTTGCCAGCTATCAATCACAGACTCATTAGCTCCATCAGAATATGAATACTGAACTTCTGTATAATCTGTAGTCTTAGGCGCAACTGGAACTTCCAAATCAAGCATTCTATTGAACAAATTTGCACTCTGATTCGCAAGCGCAGTTCTTGCTTGATTTATTTGCTGACCTTCATATTCAGTATTTGTTTTTCTTGCAGTTAGCGCTAGATATCTAGCTTGTGATGCAGCCATTCCCATAACGGAATCTCCTATTTGTACATTTTTAATTCTTTTTTACATAAAGTCAACATGGGAAACGACATAATATTTATTATACTTTAATAAATATTTAAAATCTCATCTATAAGTATTACTTCAAAAAGCTATATGCGACAACTTTATCCATATTTATATGAAGCCAATCGTACATAGAATCCGATTCACAAATTCCATCATAAACATCGTTTATATTACATAATCGCACATTGGTTAAATTAACATATTCATCTTTATTACATTCATCACAATCATAGACATTGCCTAAAATTTGATAATGATTTGTTAAAATTACAACCCTATTTGTTTCACTTTTTTCCATAATTTTTTTAAAAGTTTTAATTCTATCCATTACAAAGCCTCCTTAGAATAGAATCAAACAAACCGAATACAACAACAATTAGCAAGTTAGGCTAAATAATCATGTCATTAAAGTCTTTTGGATCATCATAATTGTACATGTGAATAAATGTATATAGCATTTTTACAGAAAATCTTTTAGAGCCCAACTCAAGCATTGTCCTCAATGCATCTTTATTATTAGATATTTGTATTGGCGTTCTATTACAAGCCATATTGTCATAATAATTAGCTACATTTATTATTTGTGCAATTTCATTAATATAATCGCTCGAAATACCTTTTGGATATCCTGATCCATCATTATTTTCATGATGTTCTAATGCAGCTTTAGCTATATCATCTGAAAGATGAAGTTTATTTTTAATAATTTCATATCCTAAAGTTGTATGTTTTGCCACCTCATCTTCATGAGTAGAAAGTAAAGCTGATGACCCATCAGGTAATTTTATTTCAAGCTTACCTATATCATGAAGTAATCCAGCTAATACAACATTATCAATAGCTATAGGAGAAAATTCTAGTTTTTTTGCTATCAAACCTGATATTATCGCAACATTCAAAGGATGACATATATCATACTCTCCCAAAAACCTTATTTGAGAACCTTTTTTAGTTTTGCTAAGATGTTTAAATAAATCTCCTGTAATAATACTAACTAACGAATTAAGTTTTAAAAGTCCCTCTTCATAATATCCTTGCAAAAACAAATCCAAAGATTTTCGATAATAATACTTTATTTTTATCTGAACTTCTATCTTTAAAATATTTTCTCTATTAATAACTGTTTCAAAATCAGAAGCTTCTAAAGTATCATAAGAAAAATTCAACATTTTCTTTAATCCGCTACGACCAGAAGAAGACTTTTCACCCTTAGCTCCTTCACTAAATAGCTCCTCTGTATATAATTTAGAATAATTCTTAAGCATAATAAGCTTACCAGGAGTTAACACTTCACCAGCACTTAAAATCTTACCATTTGCCTCATTATACAAATCAAACGGAAGAATCTTATAACTACTTAATTCCTTGGTTGTAACTATACGCATAAATTTATTATAGCACTTTGTAACAATATTGCCTACTGTATATGCTTTATTTTTCAGAACGTCTTAATTCTTTGTAACTATATAATGCATAAATTAGCACACCAACAGCCAACCAAATTATAAAATATAAGGCTGAAGTGGCTTTAGCGCTAAACTTACAATACATTAATGCAAAACAAGTTAAAATACCAAAAATTGGAAACCAAGGACAAAACGGTACTTTAAATGGTCTTTCTCTTTTTGGCTCAGTTTTTCTAAGTATTAAAACTGCAATACAAATAACAATGAATGATGTAAACGTACCAAAATTACAAAGTTCCGCTGATATATTTAAATCCATAAATAATCCGCAAAGAATAACAATTAAACCTGATACCCAAGTCATGATATGTGGAGTTTTAAATTTTTCATGTATTGCATTCCAAGATTTAGGCAAGAAATGATCTCTACTCATTGCATAAAGAATTCTTGTTGTTCCTAATTGATAAATTAAAAGCACTGAAGTTAAAGCACATAATGCGCCTACAGAAATTAATCCTGCATACCAATCAATTCCAACAAATCTCATTGCATGAGCTAAAGGAGCTTGTATATCTATTGCATTCACAGGAACAACACCTGTTAAAACTAAAGCAACGCATACATATAAGACTGTACACAAAAATAGAGTTCCCATAATTGCAATTGGCAAATCTCTTTGAGGATTTTTTGTCTCTTCTGCTGCTGTTGATATTGCATCAAAACCTATGTAAGCAAAGAAGATTATAAACGCTCCTGAAAAAATCCCTTCCAGTCCATTTGGCGCAAAAGGAACCCAATTTTCAGGTCTTACATAAAAAGCTCCAACAACTACAAATGATAAAATAATAAACATATTCACACCAACCATAATAGTTGCAACTTTTGTAGATTCTTTTATACCTTTTATTAATAAAATAGTTAGTATCAAAACGATACCAATAGCTGGTAGGTTTGCAGCAATTGGTAATTCAATTCCAAACGGCAAATGAACAAACGGCATTTTATCATGCACATCCCAGCCATAACGATTACATAATTCATACATTGAACGATAGTCGTTTCTTAGCCATAGTGGGAAATTCACAACCCAAGAAGGAAGAATATGTTGAAAACCTTTCAAGAATTGAACTAAATATCCTGTCCAAGCGCTTGCAACTGTAATATTTCCAATTGCATATTCAAGCATTAGCACCCAGCCAACCATCCAAGCCATTAACTCACCCATTGTTGCATAAGTATAAGCATAAGCACTTCCAGCAACTGGCATCATTGCAGCAATTTCAGAATAAGACAATGCTGAAAATACGCTCGCTACTGCAGCTAATACCATTGAAATAACAATAGCTGAACCTGCACCCGCAGCATCAGAACTACCTACAATAGCCGAGCCAATGATTGTAAAAATTCCAGTCCCAACTACAGCAGCTATTCCTAAAACAATTAAGTCAAAGATACTCAATGTTTTTTTTAATTCGGACTTGCTACCTTCCTCAACGGTATCTTGAGGTGATTTACATTTTAATAAATTATTAAATATTACTTGTAATTTGTTCATTTTCTACTACTTCTATTTCTGCTTCTCTATTTTTTCTATATCCATAAGTTGCATATATTAATACACCTATTAATACCCAAGCTATAAATAACATACTTGATAAAGCTGCGGTTTCACCTTTTGCAACCACCATTGAATAAATCATCAAACCACCACAACATAAAATACCCATTAATGGGAACCAAGGACAGAATGGAACTTTAAATGGTCTTTCTCTGTCCGGATCAATTTTTCTTAGAATAAGAATCGCAACACATACAATAATAAATGATGTGAATGTTCCAAAGTTACAAAGTGAAGCTGCAACATCTAAATCCAAGAATAAAGTTCCAATTATGCCAACCAATCCAACAGTAATTGTTAGAATATGAGGTGTGTTAAATTTTTTATGTGTTTTTTGAAATACTTTTGGCAAGAAATTATCACGACTCATTGCGAACAACACACGAGTTGCAGCCATTTGAAGAACCAAAAGCACTGAGGTTAACCCAGCTATTGAACCAACTGAAATCAATCCTGCAACCCAATTTTGGCCTACTGCAGACATTGCATAAGCCATTGGAGCTTTCAATAAACCTTCAGGAATAGCTACTCCGCTAGTTGGCTGTAAACCTGTTAAGACAAGAGCAACAAGCACATAAACAATTGTTGTTATTAAAAGTGAACCAATAATACCAATAGGTAAATCTCTTTGAGGGTTTTTACATTCTTCTGCAGCTGTAGCAAGAGCATCGAACCCAATATAAGCAAAGAATATAATAAATGCACCCATAAATACACCTTCAAAACCATTTGGTGCGAAAGGTGTCCAGTTTTCAGGTCTTACATAAAAAGCACCAGCAAGTACAAAAAGAGCTATAACTCCAAGTTTTACAGCAACCATAATTCCTGCCATTTTAGCGGAATCTTTTGTTCCCTTAACTAAAATAGCTGTCATTAATATAATCATGATAATAGCCGGTAAATTTATTGAAATCGGAATTCCAGCAATATGAGGAATAACACTATTTGGATCTAGTCCTTGAGCTTGATAATAATGAGCAGCATTTCTATAATCACTTGTTAGCCAATACGGAGGATTACAAATCCATGCCGGTAAAACATTGGAAAACCCTTTTATAAATTGCATAAAATGATTTGTCCACGCACAAGCAACTGCTATAAAACCAATCGCATACTCTAGCATTAAAACCCAACCAATTAGCCAAGCCATACATTCGCCGAGAGTAGCAAATGTGTAAGTATAAGCACCACCCGCAACAGGAATCATTGTTGAAAATTCACTATAGCAAAGCGCAGAAAAAATACAAGCAATAGCAGCAATTACCATTGAAACCATTAATGCAGGTCCTGCACCAGTACCTTCAGCCGCTGCGGCAGTACCAACGACAGCAAAAATACCTGAGCCAATAATTGCACCTACACCAAGAATAATTAAATCCCAGACTCCTAAAGTTTTTTCTAAACCTCCCTCTTTAGCGCCAGCTAAAGCTTCATCTGGATTTTTTCTCGTTAACATTTTTGCTATTACATTTCGTAGTATCATTTGCTATCCTTTCGTTATAAAATGGAAAATTGAAAGTGGAAAATGGAAAATTTTTAAAGTTTTATTTAAAATTAATCCATTTGATTACTTGTTGTTTTTACTATACTAGTAAGTAACTTTTCTAACTCTATACAGTCTTTAATAATTGAATCTTTTTGTTCCTGATTAATATAATCGGTTGCACTTAATAGTTCAATCCAATATTTTGTTTCTGTGCATTCCTTTAATGAAATATTCATTTTCATTAAAAAATCTTTTTTACTTTGTCCTTGTTGAGCTTCATTTATATTTGCTCCAATACTAGTACCACTTCTAAGTATTTGTTTAGAAAGGACAAATTCTTTCTTTTCGTCCATTAAATATTTATATAATTTGACTATTCTTATTGCAAAATCAAAACTTTTTTCTTTAACAATGTTTTTGTTCAATATTATACTAACCTCTAATTAACAAGTTTAAACCAGAAAATTATTATTAAAAATTTTCCATTTTCCACTTTCAATTTTCCATTTAATTAACACTATTTATTAACAGTACTATTTTTTACAAAGTGGGAAACCAAGCTTTTCTCGTTGCTTAACATATAAGTTAGCTACTGCTGAAGCCATTGTTCTCACTCGATTAATAAAGTTAATTCTTTCATCCTTACTAATAACCCCTCTTGCATCAAGAAGGTTAAAAGTATGTGAACATTTTAAAACATAGTCATAAGCAGGAAGTACTAATTCTGCTTCAATACAAGTATCAACTTCTTTTTGATATGCATCAAATAAACCAAATAATCTTTCTGCATTTGAATATTCAAAATTGTATTTAGATTGTTCTATTTCATTTTGAAGATAAATATCGCCATACTTGAGTTCATTATTCCACATAATATCAAATACAGACTCTTTATTTTGAATATACATAGCGATACGTTCTAGACCATAAGTAATCTCTAACGCTACTGGTTTAACTTCTAGTCCACCAACTTGTTGAAAATATGTAAACTGAGTAATTTCCATACCATCAAGCCAAACCTCCCAGCCCACACCGGCAGCACCAAGAGTTGGAGATTCCCAGTTATCTTCTACAAACCTTACATCATGTTTTGATAAATCAATCCCCATAGCTTCAAGACTCTTTAAGTAAAGTTCTTGAGCATTATCTGGAGATGGTTTAAGTATAACTTGATATTGAAAATAATGCCCTAATCTATTTGGGTTTTCACCATAACGAGCATCTGTAGGACGTCTACAAGGTTCAACCATAGCTGTTGACCAAGGCTCAGGGCCTAAAGCTCTTAAGAAAGTCGCAGGGTTCATTGTAGAAGCCCCTTTTTCAGTATCATAAGGTTGTTGAATAATACAACCATAGTCTGACCAAAATCTTGATAAATTTAATATTAAGTCTTGAAAATTTAAAGTCATTTTATAATCCCAACATTGTACTTTTTACACTTAATAAATTATACACAATTTTACTTGTAGAATCAAATATTTATGTAAACAAATGTAACAAAAATATTAATTCCTGAAATTTAAATAAAATATAAAGACTTTATAATAATATGATACAGAATAACAATATAGAATTAAATATTAGACAAAAAAATGGTGTAGGTATTACTTATGGTATCGACGCCAAACTTGATGAACTTTTCAAACAAGATATTAAACTTAACGCAAGTGCTTGGAATAGCATAATGGAAATCGTTAAAAATGACAATGCTACTACGGAAAAACAATATTCTGGTGGCGATACAGATATAAATAATGGTAAACATTTTATAGTAACACAAAATACATACCAGATTACAAAAAAAGCTTGGGATGCTATTGTTGCTAAAGTAAGCAATCTTTTAAATTTAACCCCACCTAGTGAAGAAGGTGGGCAAGCTCAGATAACAGAAGAACCAGAAACTCCAGAAAATGCTGTTAAAAGTTTGATTGGAGAAACTGCATTTGATAATTTAAATGATAACTTTAAAACAGAAGTTTTGAAAAAATATTCTACAATTACAGATTATGCTCAAAATAATAATATTGAAATAAGTGATGCAGAAATGGCGAGACGTTTAAATAACTACATAACTGCACTCAAAGCTCATGAACAAGAATTGAGAATGGGTGAATATCAATTAAATTTATTATCAACAGAAGAAAATGAAGGACAAGCAGGTTTGGATAATTGTCCTGAAATTATTTTAGATGAAGGTATAAAAACTGGCAAAGCTGGAAGTGACAAGGAATACTATCAAGCTTTCTTAGACAGAGGAGAAGGCTATGTTCAGTTGTATGATACAAATGGCGATGGAGTTGTTACTCAAGAAGAGTTTTTATCTCTTGAAGAGCAAGACGGAGGAGCTGTAGAAGAAACAGAAGAGTCCAAAGAAGCCTTTAAACTTATTGCAGGAGATGATGAAAAAATTACATTAGAAGAATACTTATCTAATTTGAAATCTCAATTAGGTAGAGATCTTAAAGAAGATGAAATAAGCAGAAATACAAATGAGTTTAATATTATTGCAGGAACAGATAACGAAATGACTTATGAAGAATATATGTCTTCAGAAAAAGCTATTGCAGAGAACTACTTCAATATAATAGCTGGTGATAAAGAAATTACAGCAGAAGAAATGGGAACTCATTTAGCTGCAGTTTCAAGATTATATGATGGAGATGAAAAAACTACTGGAGAAGATATTACATTCAAAGAGTGGTATGGAGCTCAATTAGTTGGAATTGATGATAATGTTACTAACACTTATAACACTTGGAGAGAAAAATTTGTAGGCTATTTTGATAAACATTTAAAATAAATTACCAATTAAACTTGTAACTAATAATTTTACCTAACAAACTTATTATGGTTTACCCCTAATTAATCCATTTAAAACTGGTTACATAGTCATCGCCGTTGATATTACCTTTAATATCTGCAATAAATTTTCTATACGCTTTGTTTGAAAGCTCAATACCTGGAATTTTATTTATACGCTCTAAAAGAGGGCTATCTTTTGTTAAATCAACTCCAGGAATAACATTAAATAAAGTATTTATAGACATATTACCTATTGGGCCAAACATTGTTGAAATTTTTCTTGAAAGAAGACCAAGGACTTCCATATCAGCAATAGAAGTTGCAAAATTATAAGTTCCTGCAATAAATAAGTTTAAATCATCACCTTTAGTTGTTATTTCAATATTTCTTGCAACTCCATCTTTTATTCTTACTGAGCCAAAAATATCAGAAAAATCGCCTGTTTTAGATGGAGCAAGCAAGTCAATCACACTATTTATTGAAAGTCCAGTAAAGCCACCTTTAACAAGATTTCCTGCTTTCAATAAATATTCTAACGAGCCTAATTTTGGCATCTTTCCTTCTTTTACATTGAAAATTGTGTTTCCATTCAATGTTTCCATACAACGATTAAAATCTGAGCCGTTACAAGAAAGCGTTACATCACCTGTTAAATCACCATATATCTGATTATTTAAGTCAAATAAAGCCCAAGTTATATCGTTAGCATTAATACTATTAGCACGCAAAGAAATATTCATATCATTATTTTTTAAATTATAAGAATATTTTCCGTGCAATTCGCCATTTGCTATATTGAATTTAAAATCATTTACGTCAAAATTTCTTTTTTCAGAAAGCGAAGTTATTGCTTCAAAATCAGTTGCATGAATATTTCTAAGTATAACATTATCTGCTTTTAGTTTAAAATCATTAGCTACAACTAAATCTAAATCAAATCCTTCAAAAGACTCAAATGTTCTAGCATTTTCAACTTCAGCAGTTTTTAGTTTATTGATAATTTGGTTCAAATCCAATTGTTTAGTATAAAAATTAGCTCTTTCTATTTTATAAGGAGGAGTTAACTTATTTTTAAGTACCCCATCAAAAATTATGTCATTTCCTATAACTTCACCACGAGTGTTAAAATCAATAGTTTTTTCTTTAAATACAAGCTCAATATTTTCCATAGAAGTATCTAAGAATGGGATATTGGTCTCAAAGATATGGAAATCTCCAATAATCTTAGGGCTAGATAATTTTCCATTGAATTTCAAATCAGAAGTAAACTGTCCTTGTTTTATATTTGGTTTTCTAAAAATTATATTAAAAATTCTTGCATCAGTAGGATTAGAAGTTTTAATAAATAAATCGTCAAAAATCAAATCTTCTTCTAAGATTTTCACCCCACCATAAGCTTTTAATAAATTCATCTTTGTCTGACGACCACTTTGCGAGCTAATAACTTTGTCATAAGAAAACTCCTTTATTTTATGAAACAATTTATCTATTATCTTAGAACTAATCGAAACAGAAATTGCATTTTCAACATCTCCCACAGTCGCACCAAAATAATAAATACTTGAATCTTTGCTCATATCAATTTGAGCTTTCATATCATAATTTTCAGGAGTTCCCTTAATTTTCAACCAGTAGACAATATCTCCCTTTATCTTTATTGGGTAAAGCTGATTTTTATTAATGTATTTGTCAATAAAATCTTGCTCTGGCTTAGAATTAAAATAAAGATTAAAGTTTTGTTTCTCAAACAAATCTTTTATATCACCATCTATTAGAATTGGCATGTTATCAGCTAAAAGGTTTATTTTATTGAGCTTTAGCTGATTATTTTTTACATCTATGTTTCCATTAATAATTTCAATCGGCATTTCTAAAGGAAGATAGACAAAATTAATCCCTGATAAATCAGTGCTTGAATAAATTTTATTATCAGCCAATTTTATATCTAAATTTAAAGCACCCTTTTTAAATTCATAATCTTTTACATATTGCTTTAAAGATTTTGGCAAAATATCACTCTTTAATACGTCATTATACAATGATAAATCTGGCGACTTAAATTTTACAGAACCACTTGTTGTAATATTCTTTTTAAAAGCATTGTCTATGATTAAATTTAATTCAAATAAATTTTGCGGATTATCTACAAATCCTCGAATATTTTTAAAAGATAATTTATTGCCAACAATTTGTATAATACCACCTTTATTATATTTAATTTTACTTTGAGAAATAGAATCTAATATTGTAGCTTTTATATTAAGCTTGTCATAGTCAATTTTATCAACTCGACCATTATATTTTCCTTTCAAAGACAAATAAGGCAAATATTGTTTATTTCGAGTTTCTATATCTGAGATTAAAAAATTAGGATTTAACTTAGGTATATCAAGCACGACATCCGAATATAAATCCTTAATTTTAGCATTTATAGCTAATGGCAAATCGCCTATTGCTGCCACTATATCTGCATCAGCTGTATTATTATCAAAATTAATATTTCCATTTGTTTTTTGAATACTTATATTATCAAAATCAAAACTATTATTTTTTACAATTATTTTTCCTTTAGCAAACAAATTTTCATTAAATTTGATATTATAAAAATCTTTAATCACCCCATGAACTTTTATTTTAAAATCAACAACACCATCTAAATTATCTATTACAAGCATTTTAATCTTATCTTGTGGTAAAAAAGTTGATTTTTTTAATGCTTCATATAATAAATTAACGGGCTGATTTTCCGAAGAAATATCAAAATCAAATTTTCCAAACAAATCACAAATACCTTGAATAAAAATTTTATTATTATTCAAAAATGCAGAATCAGATTGAAATGTAGAGGCTTGGTCATTAAATTTTAGAACCGCATTAATATTATTTACCTTTAAATCCTTTAATTCATTAAAACTAGCTCCAGCATTTTTAACATTAAATACACCCCAAATATGTGGATTTTTTCGATTTCCTTTTACAGTAATATCAATATTCCCATAACCACTCAGATCCATTATTGGAACAGGACCTAATATAAAATTCAAAATTTCATGCAAAGGAATTAAAACATTTTGAGCTATCTTTAAATCTACAGAATCAGTACTTTTCACTATTAAATCAGCGTATTTTATATTATATAACTCTTGTGAGCCCTTCACATAAACTTTTTCTATTCCTCCAGTCGGTACAACAACATCAAAATCAACATGCCTGCCTGTTAAATGTAATTTAATTGTCGCACCTTTAGTGTTTTGTGAAATTGGTTTTACTAAAACCCCATCATCAATATAAATATCACCGACAGCATCAGGTTCTGGTAAACGACCTTTTATTGAAAAATTTGCTAAAACTCCACCGTAAAACTTGTATTTTTTAAGTTTATAAACATCTAATTCCTCTATTTCAAATGGTGGTAATAAATTAATAACATCTGCTATAGAAGATTTATTAATACGAACACTAAAATCCAAAGTTGGCATTGTTTTTCCAAAATAATCCATTAGCCTTCCATTCGCAGATAAATGAATTTTTTCGGACTCTAAATCTATATTTTCAAAATCAATATAATTTCTGTTTATAACAAATTTTGATTTTAAAAACATTTTTTGTGGAAATATAATTGATTTTGCATCATCAACTTTTAGTACAGCACAATCTTTGAGTTCAGCTACAAACCCCTCTTTCCCAGCTTTTATATCAACTATGCCTTGCAATTTCTTCAAATCTTTTGGTAAATAATGTTTAAAATAGCTTTGTAAAGGTGCAATATCTACATTAGAAATTTCCATGTCAAAAATAGTATTTTTAATATCATTATTTTTAGGCAAATACAAATTTGACACTACTTTAGATACATTACCGTCAACATTTAATGTACTGTTATTTTGAACTTTTACATATTGGTTTTTTCTTTGATAATTAAACCCTACACCTTTATAGATAATAGGCTTCACGACGTCATCTTGATAAAATAAAGCCTCAAACTCACCTATAGTAATAGAATTTATACTTAACTGAACCTTTTTTAATTTATCCAAAAAATCTTTATCTAGTTCCAAAGATTCAATTAAATTTGCTTTCATATTAATACTATTTATTGAAATACTATTAATATGGAATTTCCCTGACAACAAAGGTAAAAGCCTTAGTGTAATTTTAGCACCCTCGATTTTTGTAACTAAAGAATCCTTTTTAGATTTTATTAAAAACTCATTCGCGCTAAAACTAGCTTTTGGCAAAATTGAAAAGGTTGTCCGAGGATTAACTAAACTAATTTCATAAGCTGAAGTTTTGGAATATTTTTCGCACGCTATCACGACCACTTTTGTTATTAAAAGAGGAAGAAGTAATATCCAAAAAATATAAAACCCTATTAAACTTATTATTATTTTTTTATTAAACATTTTTAATTATTATATTACATAAATTCTTATATTGGTAGTTTTAATAAATTATGATATAATTTTGCTGTGAAAGATTTATTTAAGAAATTATTAATTGGGATTGCTTTATTAATTACGCCTTCTGCATTCGCTGAAGACTATAAAGTTTTGGTTATTCCTGACAATATAGTAACCGATAATATTGCTATCGATTCATTTATATATAATGCATCAGCAGAATTTTTTGCAGACGATATTGTTAATTTATTTAATAATACTGATTATTTGTCTGCACCAACAGTAAGCGAAACAAGAAATAGCTATAAACAAGATCCTTCAGCAATGATTTCTGCCAAAAATCTTACAAACAAATTCAAAACTACTTATAATATTGACTATGTTAATTTAAAAAAATTAGCACTCAAATCTGATTCAAAATATGTTTTACTTATAACCTCACATATTGATGCAGAAAATTATATTCTAAGAAGAACACCTTGGGATGTGCTTAATATCCCTGGAGCTTCAGTTATTGACCCTGCGTATAAAATTTCAACTTATGCTGTATTAATTAACGCTGAACAAAACACAAAACTTTGGTCTGATACTTATTACAAAACAATTAGCGTTTGCGAAAATAGAATAATAACACGTGGTCCTTCACCACAAACGGAACAACTTAGTAAAATCAAAGACTATTCAAAATATATTTCACCACAAATTGCGCAAAGTGTTCAATTGAGCATTCTACCACCAGAAACTCTTGCTCAAGAAACAACTAAAATAGATTACGATATGGGAAATATAGATAACGTATTCACAAAAAAATATCGCCACTTAGGTAAAGAATACGATAAAGAATATCAAAAAAGAAAAGCTCAAGCTAAAAAACTTGCAAATGATACTAAAGATGTAATCACTGAAACTTCTAATTCTTTAATTCAAAAATATAAAGCAATGCAAGAGCGCAGACGTGAAGAAAAAGAGCTACGCTCAAAACTAGATGTTAAAGCAACTCCTGTTTATAACACAAATGATAACAACTTAAACGAAATCAAATATAATAAGAAACGAATCAAAAATAACGATAACATTAAAAATACCGTTTTAAAAAAAGATTCAAAAGATATTCAGTATTCCGAATTAATAAAAATTGAAATCAAGAAAAAAAGTAATAATCTTTATGGTGAAATACAACCAAACCAACCTGAGCTAAGAGATTATAATTAGAAGTATGTAATCTAACAAAATTTCATTTGCTTGCAGATTCCCCCATGATATAATTATCTAATCAAAAGGAGAAAAAGATGAGCGATTGTATTTTTTGTAAAATAATTAACGGTGATTTTGGAACTGAATTTGTATACGAAAACGAATCGGCAGTCGTATTTAAAGATATTAATCCAAAAGCTGATACACATTTATTAGTAGTTCCAAGACTTCATGTAGAATCTCTTAATGAATTAAATGATAAAGTTTTATTAGGAGAACTAATGATGACAGTAAAATCAACTACAGAAAAACTTGGAATCAAATCTTATAGAACTGTCATTAATACAGGCAAAGAAGCTGGACAAGAAGTATTTCATTTACATATACATATATTAGCAGGGAGAATACATCAATGAAAAATGGATTAGAAAATGGTTTTTATCATGAAATCACACCAAGTGGATTTGGTATAGCTATTAAAGCTGGCAAAGTTTTATATTCAAAACAGTCTGAGTTTCAAAAAGTAGAAGTTTTTGAAACAGAAAGTGCACTAGGAAGAGTACTTACTCTTGATGATTTAATGATGACAACAGAAGGTGATGAATACCATTACCACGAAATGATTTCACACGTTCCTATGATGCATCATCCAAACCCTAAAACAGTTTTAGTAATTGGTGGTGGTGACGGCGGTACAATTCGTGAAGTTTTAAAACACGACACTGTTGAAAAAGCAGTTCTTTGTGAAATTGACGGACTTGTAATTGAAGCTTGTAAAGAACATTTACCAACAATTGCTTGTGAATTAGATAACCCTAAATGTGAAATTCTTGTAGAAGATGCAATTGAGTACATTAAAGATAAAGAAAATATGTTTGATGTTGTGCTTATTGACTCAACAGATCCAATGGGCCCTGGAGAAGGATTATTTACAGAAGAGTTTTATACAAATGTAAAACGCTCTCTTAAAAAAGGTGGTATTGTTGCAGCTCAATCAGAATCACCTTTTGTAAACAAAGAAGAAATCAAAAAAATGTATAATCTTCTTAAAAAAGTATTCCCAATTTGCTCAACATTTACATCAAACATTCCAACATACCCAGGTGGATATTGGGCTTGGGCATTCTGCTCAGAAGAAGTTGAACCTCTTTCTTACTTTGATGAAAGAAGAGCTGAAGCAATTACAAAATCATGTAAAATCTATAATCGTGAATACCACGAAGCAAGATTTGCTTTACCAAATTATTTGAAGGAATTGTTATAACATTAACTAAAAAAAAGGGGGACTTTAAAAGTCTCCCTTTTTTTAATAACTAAGCTAATTCTTAGCTTTCTTGATTTTCACAAACAACCTCTTGCTGAGTTTCTAGCTCACAAGATTGTTCTTCCATATTTTCTACATTTTCATGATTACCTTGAAGCTCTTCTGGTGCTGATACTTTTTTTGAACTTCTTTTTTTAGATTTTGTGCTTTCTTCATCTACGACATCCTCTTCAATCTCTTCTTCCAAATCCACAATTTCTTCTTCATTATCTTCATCACTGTCTTCTTCTGAATTGGATTCTGTGATGTCAGTATCTTCTTTTGCAATAGCAGCTTCAATTTCTTCTTCATCTTTTGCTCTTATAACAGGAATTGAAAGCATTAATGCTACTTGATCACCTTCTTGTTCAAAGTTAAGCTCAAGCATATCTTTATCCATTTCTAAATACTTAGAAAGAAGATCTATCATCTCGCCTCTCATTTGTTCAAGAACTTTAGGTGTTAGATTTGTTCTATCTTGCATTAAAACAAGTTTTAAACGATTCGCAGCTACAGCCTTTGAAGCTTCACCAATAACAGGTTCATCTGATTGTCTAAAAAATTTAGCAACCGTGTTATAAATATCTGTAAAAATACTCATTTTACACCTTCGCTTTCAATTTTGCGAACACATTTTTAATCTTCTCAACAAAACCTTTTGGTTCATCTAAATCCAAGAATGGAACTTCTTCACCAAGAATTCTTTGAGCTACATTTCTATAAGCCTTACCAGCAAGAGCTTCCTCGTTGTTTACAATAGGGTCACCTTTGTTTGTTGAAGTAATGATTCCTGTATCTTCTGGAATGATACCAACAAGAGGTATTTCTAAAATTTCAGCAACATCATCAACGCTCATCATTTCATTAGTTTTTATAAGATTTGGACGTACTCTATTTAAAAGAAGTTTTACACTCGTAATTTCTTCTTTTGGACCAAGAAGCCCAATAATTCTATCAGCGTCACGAATTGCAGACATTTCAGGAGTTGTAACAACGATTGCTTCACTTGCACCTGCAACAGCATTTTGGAATCCTTGTTCAATACCAGCAGGACAGTCAACAAGAACAAAATCATTTGTTTCTTTTAATTTTTCACAAATTTCTTTTAATTGTTCTGCACTAACTGCTGATTTATCTCTTGTTTGAGCAGCTGCAAGAAGTTGCAAGTTAGGATTTTTCTTGTCTTTAACAAGAGCTTGTTTTAGCTTACAGCGTTCTTCGATTACATCTACAATTGTGTATACAATCCTATTTTCAAGACCCAATAATAAGTCTAAGTTTCTTAATCCTAAGTCAGTATCGATAAGAACAACTTTATAACCTTCTTTTGCAAGAGCTGTACCAATATTAGCACTTGTTGTTGTCTTACCTACACCACCTTTTCCGGATGTAATTACTATTACTCGACCAGTCATTAATCTCTCCTTAACTTTTTATAAATTACTATTTTACCTTCTTCAATTTGAGCTTCCTCTGGAGTAAACTCATTTGTTTTTTGTACATAAGGAACGTTCAATGTGTCGTTTCTTCTTGCATACAAACCAGCTATTCTTAATTGAATTGCGTTTAATTTTAACGCTCTAACTTTTGCAGTTATATTTCCTTTACTTCCAGCATGAGCAATACCACCTAAAATACCCCAAACTGTAATATCTCCATCAGCAATAATTTCACTACCAGGGTGAGCATCACCAATAATCAAAATATTGCCTTCATAATTAACAGTTTGACCTGAACGAAGAGTTTGATTTAGATAAAGCGTTGGAAGCGTTTTTGTATCAACAGTGTTTTCTTCTGTACCTTCTGGTAAAACATCTCCTGTATCTAAAATAATATATTTGCTCATTTCTTCATTTGTAATCAAACCCTCGCTTTTCGCTAAAGATTCAAAATCTGTTTCAAAATGTTCAACTGGTATAATTTCAGAAATTTCTTGAGTTGTTTCTTCAGTATAAGTATCTTCAATACCTTCTATTGTACTAATTAGTTCAACATCTTCTCTTTCGATTTCAGCATGAACTTCAACAGTTTTTTCTTCATACTCAACAGATCCTTGTTCTAGAGCCTCTTCCTTAACCTCAACAGTTTCTTCTTCAATTTCTTGCTCAGAAGCAGTATAAGAAGCAACTTCTACATTCTCGCCAAGCTTTGAAATAATAATTCCAAGACTCACCGCAGAAGCTTCTGTTTGTTCAGAAGTTGTATCAATAAACGCAATCTCCGCATCCATTGATTCAATTAAAGCCTTAATACTCAATAATTGAGATTGTTTTAAATCTTGACTACCCAATTTTAAGCAAATTCTCTTCCCTTTTACTTCGGGATGTTCCATTACCGAGCTAAGCTCAAATACAAGCTGAGTAGTATTTTTAGTATTACTCAAATCTATAATGAAACCATTTTCTACAAAACCTTTTTCCATTTATAAATACCTAATATAAACTACCACTAAAAAAAGCATAGCCTAAAGATTTTTCTAGTTCAATAAAGTGTGTCAGAATTGTAACATGTTTTTTAATTATTTTTTTATACCCTTAATCAAAAATATCAAAGGAATAATTACAATACATGCAATAGCAAAAACTCTGAACGCATCAATAAACGCCATCAAATTAGCTTGTTGCATTAATTGACCATATATAAGCTTTTGTCCCATATATGTAGCAGTATGAGGATCAACTTGACTCAAAAAAGCTCCGCTCATAGCCTGTAGTCTTTCAACATAAGGTTGGGTAAAATCATTCAAATGCTCAATTAACATAAATTGATGTTTTTGCCCACCTCTTGATAAAAGCGTTGCAACAATTGATGTTCCAAAAGCTCCACCAATATTTTTTAATAAGTTTTGCAATCCACTTGCATTTGTCATTTGCTCATTTTTAATAGTTGCCATTGATAACGTGATAATAGGAATCATTGCTAAGCCTAACCCTAATCCATATAAAACATTCGGAATCGCAATATTTACAGGTGCAATCTGTAAATTTAAAGTCCCCAACATCCAACCTGCGCCACCCATAAGCATTAACCCAATTACAACAAGAATTCTATTATCAATTTTATTTGACATAGTAGCGCACAACGCCATTGCACACAACGCTCCAATACCTCTTGGCATCATAGATAACCCGCTTTGATAAGCATCATAACCCATTAATGCTTGCAAAAATTGAGGAAGAATAGCAAGCGAAGCCAAAAGCACGCCTTGCATTACTATTTGAACCGCCGTACCAATAAAATAATTCTTATCTTTAAATACTGTTAAATCAGTAAGAGCTTCTTTATTTTTAAACTGTGAAACAAAAAACGCAATACCTGTAATTAGTGCTACTGCTGATAGCCAACAAATCCAAGGTGCATTAAACCAATCAGCATTATTACCTTTATCTAATACAATCTGAAGCGAAGCCAAAAAAGCTGTTAATAAGAAAAAACCTAAGAAATCAGCTTTTACTCCAATTTGTTTCTGTGCATAAGGTGGATCATAAATAAGAGCTTTTGACAAACCTAAAGCCAATACACCTATTGGTAAATTAATAAAATAAATATAAGGCCAAGACCAATTTTCTGTAATCCAACCTCCAATTACTGGCCCAATAATCGGAGCTATTACAATTACCAAACCAAACATTGCCATAGCTTTTCCACGCTCAGCAGGTTTAAAATTCTCTAGCAATATAGCTTGTGAAACAGGTAATAGCCCTCCTCCACCAAAGCCTTGAAGAATTCTTGCAAAAACCATTGTTTCCATATTAGGCGCAAACCCACAAAGAGCTGAAGCTAAAGTGAAAAGAATTATAGAGAACATAAAAAAGTTTTTACGTCCCATAACTTTACTAAACCACCCAACCATAGGAATAACAATACCACTTGCTATCAGATAACTGGTTAAAATCCACATTGATTCTTCACGGCTAACAGAAAAACTTCCTGCCATGTGAGGTAGCGCTACGTTAGCAATAGTTTCATCCAATACGAACATAAATGCTGAAGCCATAGTTGGCAAGCAAGCTAGCCACGGATTTATGTTATTATCTTCTCTTTTTACTTCAGCAGACATTTATACCTCTTTTGAAAAAATAGTAACATATTTGTGTTGCAAATGCAACATGTTGCATTTACTCTTTGTTGCAAAAATTACGCTATATTAAAAAGATGTATAAGAACCTATAACACGAATAGACTTGCAATTTGGTTCAAGATCTTTTAATAACAACTGAATAACCTCATCGTCTTTATGACCGTCAAAATCCATAAATACAGCTTGTTCTTCAGCCCTATTATTCATCATCTTAGAATTGATTTGAGTAATATTTATGTTATATTTCACAAAAACTTGAACAATATCCATAAGCGCACCTTGTTTATCATCAAGGAACATTACAATACTCGTTTTATCATTACCTGTTGATTTTGTAATTCCATCACCAATTACAATAAATCTTCTATTATTATCTTTATCATCCTCTATATGTTCTTTTAAAACATTCAGATTATACAATTCAGCGGTTTTAGAAGTCCCAATAATTGAATAAGTTAAATTATAATTATTCAATAATCTTGCAGATTCATCCATATTATCAGCCATTACAACATTTAATTGTCTTGGCATTTCTTCTTTAATAAAACGCTTACACTTTCCTAAAGCATTTGGGTTAGCAATTAGGCCCATAATACTATAAAACTCTGTTGTTTTAGATAAAATACAGTCATTTACTGGGATAATTGTCTCTGCAAGAATTTGAATATTTTGATTTTTAGTCAAAATAAGATTATCAATTGTTTCTCTAATAATTCCTTTATAGGAAGTTTCTACCGGTAAAATTGCAATTGCATTAGAAAACTCATCCACATATTCAATACATTCTTTAATAGAATTTAGCGAACGCTGATACAAGTACAAATCATAAGTTTTAAATAGCTTATCTTTTGCAATTTCAGAATAAGACCCACCCATACCAAGGCATATAACTTCATTAAAATCTTTAAACATAATAAACTCCAAATACTTTTAATTATTATAAATCAAACGGGCTTGAAAAGAAACATCTTTTCAAGCCCGTATTTATTCATAAAATCTATCTACCAATTTCTGTTGCTTTTGTAGCCATAGCTCGAGAAATACTAATAAGCGCTAAGTTAGCTTCATAAGCCCTTTGAGCCATAACAGCATCTGCCATGTCAACCATCGCATTCACATTTGAAGCTCTTATATAGCCATTAGCATCAGCATCTGGATGTCCAGGAGAATAGATACGTTCACCTACAGTTGGGTCTTCTACACAACCATTGAACACAACCCCACCTTGCAAATAAGGTAAAGTCCCTGTTCCAAACACATCATTTTTCATTGTATTCATTAATCCATGAAATGAAATATCCTCGGATGCATTCAACACAGGAATCCTTCTAACATAATTCGGCGTATCAATATTCGCAATGTTTTTCGCGTGGATATCAAGCCTTAATCCGTGCGCTTTTAATGCGTTTGAGCCTATGTTCATTGATTCAAGTATACTCATATTTTGACCTCTATATTTTAATTTAATAAGATTTATTAATACTATTTTCCTACGTTAATAACTGTTTTCATTTCTGTAATAATGTTTGACATTCTTCTTGTTGCCATTGTATACATTAAAGAATTTTTCTGCATTTCTGCTAATTCTTCAGCAATATCAATTTCTTGTTCTCATCGATCTTCAATAACACCAGAGGGGCCAAGTTTAGTAGAAAGTTTTGTCTCAATAGGACTATTCATACTTCCTATATATTGAGAAAAATCAATATCACGTCTTACATAGCCTGGTGTATCTACGTTTGCAACATTAGAACCTAATGCTCGCTGTTTTTGTGAAATCAAATCTAGCATTAAATTTGTTTTTCCCATTGAATCTAAAGCTGTGAATGTCATTTATAATTCTCCTTATGACCTATTATTGAGTAAGATTAATTGATTTATTGTACATATCGTCTGCAACCTTCATCAAATTCAAACTTGCAATCATGGATGTATTTAGTCTCATCAAATCATTTAATTCATCATAAATATTTGTATTAGAAACTTCTGTTGCATATTGTCTTATATTTTGATCGGCCTTAACAATTGTTGGATTTCCAGACTCTTCTGTTATAACCATTTTGTTATTATGTCCTTGTTCTAAGCCTTCTGGACAATCAAATTGAACAATTGGAATTGTTCCAATTTTTTCTGGCAAAGAACCTGCTTTATCATAATTATAAACATCACCATTCGCTCTTATTTCAAATTTATAAGAATTTGCAGGAATTTTTATTCCATCACCAACCATCCAATCATCAACAGTAACAAGATAGCCACCTTCTCCACGTTTAAGCGAACCGTCTCTTGTATATTGAATTTCTCCATCAGGAGAAACCACAGGAATATAACCTTCACCGTCAATTGCTATATCATAAGGGTTTGTACTTATTCTTATTGAACCTTTTAAAGCATTAGTTCTTATTGCACCATCAACATAACCATCTTCACGTAAAATTTGTTCAAAACGGCTTGTTTTATAGCCAACGGTATTATAATTAGCCATATTGTTAGCAATATAACCCAGTTTTTCAAACTGAACTGTTGTATTATTTATACTTTTTCTTATAACTGCTTGCATATTATACATAATTCAAACCTCCTATGAACCTGAACCTAATTGACTAATAACCTTTTGCAAATTGGAATTTTCCATCATAAAAATTTGTCTATTAGCTTCAAAGTTTCTAACTACAGGTTTTATTGATAAAAATTCATTTTGTAATATTACATTTGAATGTTCATTATAGCCCTGTTTAACTTCAGGATTTAATACAGCAACACCATTAGAATCAACAATTCCTAAATATCCGCCATCAATTAATCCGCCATTTGCTTTGTCATAAACACTAATTTTACCTTTTGAATTTACAACAACTTCGGCAGGGTTATCCGGAACAACAGGTAGTGTAATTGGCATACCTGCATCAGACAATACAGGATTATCCTCTAAATCAAGCAAATTACCTAATTTATCAAGCTTAAATCTACCATCACGAGTCAATCTCACACCCTCTGGGGTTTGAACTTGAAAATATCCCTTATTTGCCATTGAAATATCAAGAGGATTTTTTGAAACCATTATTCTACCCGGCTGATCATCAATAGTTTGAGACAAACCATGAATACCTATATATTCAGTAAATGAGGAGACAACCGGTTCTCTTCGTTGAAAACCTACTTTATCAAATCCTGCAACGTTTTCGTTAATCATTCCTAAGACTTCACTCTGCACATGCATTGCACGTATCGAAGCCTTCATACCTTGTTCACAAAATCTTACGCCACCGTTTATTTGCATAATTTACCTCATTTCTCCCATGTTTTTCGTCTATTTTAGTTAATTACTTTAATTTTTTTTCCTAAAATCATACACATAGGGGAGCTGTTACTTATATAATGAAAATTTATACGAAGTCAATTTATACTTTTTAAAATATTTTTATACTCCAATAAGATGAGTTTACATTTATTTGTTAAAGCAAAAAGAAAAATTTTCCGATAATACAAATATATCGAATTTAATAGGAGAATATATATGCCAAAAGGTTGGTGTCCAGAATATTTTTACCATAATCCCAATTTAGAAAAAGAAAAATCTATGGAAGAAATTTGGACAGAGATTCAATATTATTCTGGAGAATTTTTCCCTGATGACACAATGCATTTCAAACGTCAAACAGACTTTATGGTGCCATTACCACCTTTACTATATGAAGGTAAATTCGTAAAAGGCATGTTTTTAAGCGAAGGGGTAGATTATATCCACTCAATGTTTCCGAGAATTAATGAATTATTTATTTCAATGGCCTATACAATGTGGTCATCAATTCCATATTCTGATAAAGCAGAAGTTTATTTAACCTGCTACGACTACCCAGAACGTGAAGCTTGGTTTAAAAAAATAAATCCACATAGAGAAGATAAAATATTTATCGGGCTTCAAGATGCTGATTTTACCAACGAATATGCACACGCACCCGTTTTTGCAACACCAAAAGAATTTGATATTCTTTGCATTTCAAGGATTTCAGATGTAAAAAACCTACCAATACTAATTGAAGCATTAAAAACTTATCATTTAAAATATGGAAATATTCTTAAAGCTGTTTTAATCACTGGCAACCAAGACTTAAATTTCAATGAAGATGAAAAAAGAATTTTAGCTAATTTAGAAGCAATTGTTGGTGGAAAAGAAGAATTTGATAAATATATAACTCTTGTCGGTAGAGTACCACACGGTCACGAGCTTAATACTTATTACACTAAATCAAAGCTTGTTGTCCTCACTTCAATTTACGAAGGTAAAAATAGAACGATAAACGAATCTTTAACTTGCAATACACCAGTTATTGTATTCAAAGATTTAAGCAAATACACTAGAGGAAATGCACCAGCATTCCCAGAGGGTGGTGGTTTATATGTACCAGAATTCACTCCAGAAGCATTTAGTGACACGATACACGAAGCTCTTACTCACTTAGAACACTTCACTCCAAGAAGAAGCTATCTAAAATTCAATGGTAGAAAAAACTTCTTAAATCGTTGCATTGATAGTATTCCTTACTATTGCCAGAATCTTCCAGAGTATGAACCAGGAAAAGCAATGGATAATATGTGGTTAGATTTAGCAATGCAAGAAAATTATCAATTAAGTTTAAATGCATTTTTATATGGTGCAAACCCAGCTATTCACCATGTTAAACTTAGTGAAGAAGAAACTGGTATCATGGATTTCTTCAATGCACGCTTTATGATTAGCGGTGGAGAAAAAATATTACCAAAGAAAGTTGAAAACAATGCCTAAAATATCAATTATTATGCCTGTTCATAACGAACCTGAAAACATCTTACGCACTGCAATTAACAGTATGATAAGACAAACTTATGAAGATTTTGAGTTTATAATAATAAATGATGCTTCCCAAAACAATGCAGAAGAAGTGATTCTTTCCTATAAAGATAAGCGAATCAAATATTTTAAAAACGAAGAAAATCTAAAAGTTATAAAAACTCTCAATAAAGGATTAGATTTAGCAACAGGCGAATACATTGCAAGAATGGATGCAGATGACATCTCTTTTAGGACACGTTTGCAAAAACAAGTCGAAATTCTCGACAATAATTTCGATATAGGGCTAGTAAGTTCTCAATGTTATTTGCATCCAACTAAAAGATTAGTAATTCCTCCTATAAATCATAACGATATTGAAAAAGTCTTAAAATATTCCGTTAATTGTATTATTCATCCAGTAGTCTTATTTAGACGTTCCGTCATTGAATCCAACAAGCTTAAATACTCAGAAACACACCTTCACATTGAAGACTACAAGCTCTGGATTGACATGAGCAATGTAACAAAGCTCTATTCAATACCAGAACCATTACTTCTACATAGAGATTGGAACGAAAGCGTCTCTAGACAGAATATTTGGGAACAATACTATAATGCAAAAAACTTAGTATTTGAATCCATATTAAAAGATGTTAATGCCGATTCCGAGCATTTAAGACAAGTTTTTAATGAATATCTACACGGAAATAAAATTTCACAAAAAGATTCTATAGAAATCGACAAAGTTTTATGTGAGGCTATAAAAAAAGCATACAAAGATATGAGCACAGATTGGTTTAACTATATTTTAAAAGTAATTAATGAATTAAGAAGCAACATAGAAAAACAAGCACTTCAATAGATTAAAACTTTACTTTTAATTATGTTTGTATTGTAATAAAATTACTGAGGGTTCGAATCTCATCCCCTCTAGTTCTTAAAGAAAGCGAAATAAATAGCTATTGAATAGCCAAGATATACAACTAGCCAAATTTGCAGGTTTCTGTTACGGAGTAAAAAGAGCCGTTGAGACCGCTAAAAAGTTAAAATCAGAAAATCCTAATAAGGTTGTTTGTGTTTTAGGTGAATTAATTCATAACATGGACGTCATAAAAGAGTTAGATGAATTAGGAATAAAAACAATTTATGAAATCCCAGAAAAAGGTGAAGGGATTTGTATTGTAAGAAGTCATGGCGAAGCTCCGGAAGTTTTTGAAAAGCTCGAAAAAGCTGGTTTTGAAGTTGTTGATATGACTTGTTTGGATGTTAAAAAAGTTCAACAAAGAGCCATTGAACTTGCTAAAAGTGATTATTACGTTGTAATTGTAGGTAAACCCGACCATCCTGAAGTGATTGCAATAAAAGCTAACGCAGAACAATATTCAAATAAAGTAATTGTTGCAACTACGATTGATGAAATTCAGCCTTTTGAGACTGAGATTAAATCTCACAAAAAAGTTGGTGTTGTTGTGCAAACAACTCAAATGCTTTCTACATTAAATGAAATGGTAGCTCATTTGAATTCAATTGCAAAAGAAATTTTGATTTATAACACAATTTGCCAATCAACAGCAATGCGTCAAGCAGAAGCAAAAGAGATGGCCAAGACAAGTGATTTAATGGTTGTTGTAGGCTCTAAAAAAAGTGCTAATACAACTCATTTAGCTGAGATTTTAAAAGATGTGACAAAGACAATTCATATTGAAAACGATACCGAACTTGAGGGGCTTGAGGATTTAATAAAATCTTCAAAAGAAATTGGAATAACAGCTGGAGCGTCTACTCCACAAAATATAATAAATAAAGTAATGGATAAACTAAAAAACTAATAAAAAAGAAAGGAAAATAGAAAAATGACACAAGTATTAGACGAATTTGAACAACTTCTAGAAGAAAGCTTTGCTAAATCAAACAGCGTAGCTGATATTGTAGAAGGTACAGTAATCAAAAAAGAATCAGAAGGCTACTTAGTAAGCGTTAAAGGTGCTAAAATGGAAGCTTTCTTATCAAACAAAGAACTTTCTAGCGACGTAGAAGAATTAGAAATTGGCGAAGTTAGAGAATTCTACGTATTAAAAGAAGAAAACAACGAAGATTCAATGCTTCTTTCTCTTAAGAGAATCGCATTTGCTCAAGCTTGGGCTCAACTTAATGACGCTAAAATCCAAGGTGATACAATCCTTGCAAAAGTTGTTTCAACTGTTAAAGGTGGCGTTCTTGTTGATATTGCAGATCTTAAAGGATTCATTCCTTCTTCACAATTAAGAACAGGAACTCCTTTTGAAGGTCTTGTTGATACAAAAATTGAAGTTAAAGTTCTTGAAGCAGATCCTAAGAAAAACAAACTTATTCTTTCTCAAAGACAAGCTGTTGCTGAACAAAGAGATCAAGTTGTTGATAACGTACTTTCATCTTTGGAAGAAGATCAAGTTGTTTCAGGTAATGTAGTAAGAATAACTGACTTTGGTGCTTTCGTTGACATCAATGGTATTGATGGCCTACTTCCAATCTCTGAAATTTCATGGCAAAGAATTAAACACCCATCTGATGTTTTAACTTTAGGCGATACAATTGAAGTTAAAATTATTAAGATTGATAATGAACTTAAGAGAATTTCTTTATCACTTAAGAGAATGGGCGAAAACCCTTGGCAACAAATCGAAGGCCAATTCGAAGAAGGTCAAGTTGTTAAAGGTACAGTAAACAAAGTTACTACTTTCGGTGCTTTCATTAACATTTTCCCAGGAGTTGAAGCATTACTTCCTGTTTCAGAAATGTCTGATGAAAACGTAAACCCATTCAATATGTTCAAAGTTGGTGCTGAAGTTGATGTATTAATCAAAAAATTCACTCCAAAAGAACACAGAATCGCTTTAAGCGTTAAAGATATTAATGCATAGTGATAAAGGGGTAAATATTACTCAAAAAAAATAGCGTCATATACGGCGCTATTTTTTTATTAATTTATAAAAATTATAATGTAAAATCGTTTAATAAAGTTACATTAATAGTTTTGTTTGGCAAAAGCTCTGCTTGACCACCTTTGACAAATCCAAAAAGAGCTAATGGGAATAAAAAGAAAATACTAATAGCACCCATGACTTTTGGCCAAGTTTTTTCTTCACCAGTAATTTTATATGTAAATTCAACAGGATGTGGATTTCCTTTTACATCTTGTACTGTACCATTTATGAGAAGCATTTCTCCAGGATTTCCCCAAAAACGTGCTTTGCGTGCATCTGCAACATTAAGCAAACCTTCCCCTCCTTGTTTAAAAACTATTACGTTGTTAACTTTAACATCTGACAGAACTTCAACATTAATTTTGTCTCCAGAAACTAAATTTTTACCAGTTACTTTTTCACCAACATATACCAATGGTATTTTTCGACCAGCAGATACATAACAAGCTGATTGTACAGGTAACGTAATTAAATTAAAAAAAGAAAATAGCAATAATAAGCATAGGCATTTTTTCATAGTAAAACTCCTTTCTAACGTATTATACTAATAGCCATAGCTAGTTTACCCTCTTGAAGCAATCTTGTCAATATTTCATAATCATAAATATGAAAGACAAGCGTAAAAAGAAATTAGCACTAAATATTAAAGCTGAGAGAACACGAAAAGGTTATACTCAATTTGAACTTGCTGAAAAAATAAATATGAGCGAAAGCTCAATCAGTCTTATTGAAAGAGGAATACAAACTCCCTCAGTATTAGTTGTATATGATATTGCTAAAGTTTTAAATATAGATATAAACGAATTATTTAAAAACATAGAATGATTATGACAATTTTAATATTTTATATCGAGCGAATTGTATAATGCAATTCGCTCATTTATTATGATATAATAAAACTATGACCAGAACAGTAGAAGTTTATGCTGGTGCTTATGCTAGCGGAAAATCCGAAACATCTTTGAATAGAGCAAGGCATCTTGTTGAACAGGGTAAGAAAATTACTCTTGTTGATTTAGATTCGGTTGAGCCTGCCTATACACTACGTCCGATTGCAAAAGAACTAGAGTCTTTCGGAATTAATGTTATAACCCAGCCCGATAATTTTGGACTTGGCGAAGCTGCAAGTTATGTTACTCCTGCACAAATAAATTGTCTGAAAAATGAAGGCGATATTATTATTGATGTTGGATACGGTGCTGGAGGGTTAGATATTTTAGATATTATTACTGATATTGATGCAGAAACCGATTTAAAAATTTATCTTGTAGTTAATACTTCTAAGTTTGAGACCTCAACTGTCGAAAATATTATCGAATACGTTTCTTTTTCAGAAGGTATTGAAAAACGACCTTGGAAAAAATTTTCAGGCTTTATTTCTAATACACATTTTGGCGATGAAACAACAAAAGATGATATCATTAACGGATATGAAAAGTTAAAAAAAGTCTCAGAGCAATTAAATATCCCAATTCGAGCGATTGGTGTTCCGCAAAATTTGGCTAAAGATTTTGAACTAAATTACGACGGTATAGAAGTTTGGATTTATAATCGAATGATGCCAAGAGCTTTTTGGTAAAACAAAGATACAAATAGCAAATTATTTTTTCTCCTGTTTTATAATAAAAAACAGGAGATTTTTTATGCAAATTTTTTTAAACAATTTTAATATAAATCCATTGACAAGTACAAACTTTAAAGCAAAAAAACAGATTATTAAAACAAGTCAAACACTTACAGAATCGCAGATTAAAAGAAACAAACGCAATCAAACTATTTTAAAAATGATTTCTGAAGGATTTTCTAACTCAGAAATTGCTCAAAAACTAAAAATAACAACAGCTACTGTTCGCAACTTTTTAAAATCAAAAATGGCGCTTGTAAATTCTGATGGTTCAAAGCCATTATCAACTTTTCAAAAAAACAAACAAGAGCGTGATAAGTTAATTTTAGAAAAACTAAGAAATGGCTTCTCCGTAGATGAAATTACTGCTGAATTAGGCGTAAGCAAGTCTATGGTGAAAAAACTTTCACAGAAGGCAAAAATCCTTGTCAATGCTAGAGAAGAACGAAATTCTCGAATTTTAGAAAAACTTAGACAAGGATTATCTTATGAACAAATATCCCAAGAAGAAAATTTAAGTAGGCGTTATATAGAAAGTCTTAAATATGATGCAGTTGCTTCTGGGCAATTAGTAGATTTTAGACAAGCAAGAAACCTTCGAATAATAGAAGCTTACCAAGCTGGAGTATATATAGAAAAAATTGCTGAACAAGAAAAAATATCAGAAGAAAGTGTAAGACGTATTCTTATTAAATCGGGCTTAGAATATGTTTCTGATCCTCAAAAAAGAAGAGCTCTATTGGAAAACAAAATTTTAGATTTATTGAAGCAAGGAGTTGCCAGAAAAGATATTGTTAGAACTTTAAATGTTGATATTGGCAGGGTAAATCATATTGCAGAAAAACATAATGTTTTTCAATCCCTTATTACAGAACGTAACGAACGCATTATTGAAAAACTAAAAGATGGAGATTCTGTTCAAAAAATTGCTGATGATGAAGGTATTGCTGTTTGCACAGTATTAAGAGCAATAGAAGCTGAGGGAATAAAACAGCCAAAATTACCAAAAAGAAATGATAAAAAAAGAGATTCAATTATACAAGATATAAAAAAAGGCTTACGAGTTTGTGATATTGCGAAAAAATATAAAGTTAGCTCTGGTTATGTAACAAAAATAAAAAGTGAGCTTGGACTTACAAAAAAATATAATTACTCTGAACAACCAAACGAATTTGGATTTTACGAGGTAAAAGAACAATCTCAAAACATAACCAAATTAAGAGAAGCATATAGAAGGTTCAAGTTAGGTAATAGAAATCCTGAGATTTTTGATGAAATGTTAAAAACCATAAACACCTTGAAAAAAAAGCTCAAAGAATTTAAATCACGTCTAGACAACCCTACAAAGCCATAGAATTTATTTCTGTATATGCACTCAAAATTCTATTACGAACTTGTACAGCCATTTGCATACTCAATGAAGCTTTTTCGGCTGCAATCATAGCATCATGGATACTTGTTGGACCACCCATTGCTAAATCTTCTTCAAGCCTTTCAGAATGTAATTTAGCATCATTAACAGCGTTAAGTCCACTACCCAAGCTTCTTCCAATTTGTTCTGCAAAATTACCCAATCCCATTGGATCATTTTTATCTTTTAAGGGAACTGATTTTGAGGCAAAGTCTAATGCTTTAGAAAATTCAGTTGCTTCAGCATCAAAATCAAAAGCACTCTGATTACTAAGAAATTTATTATAATCCTTAATTGCATTCAAATTAAATTCTGTATTATAACCTTCTATTGCTGTTGAAAATTCCATACTCATTTCCTATTTACCCTTTTTAACGATCTTCCCCACCTGAAACCTAAACTACTGAATTATATATTTACACCTAAATATTCATTGCACTTTGCATCATTGACTTGACGTTTTCTGCAACTGTTGCGTTTGCTTCATAAGCACGTGAAGCAGCAATCATATCCACCATTTCTTCTACAATGTTAATATTTGGTAAATCTACATATCCTTCTTCATCTGCATCAGGGTGAGATGGATCATAGACTGTTTTAATCCCATTTTCTTCTTCATAAATTTGTTCTACTTGAACACCACCTGTTACCATACCTTGATTTAAAGCTATGTTTGCATTTATTAAAAGATTACCTGTTCTCGGATCAAACTGTGCATCTGGATTATTGCTTTGAAAATTTGAAAACCCCCTATTTACAGTTTCTTCATATATAGTTCTAAAAGAAACATCTTTTTTTACATATACACCTTTTGAGCCATCAGGATTTCTTGTAGTATGAATGTTTGCAATATTACTTGCAATTGTATCCATCTTTACTCTTTGTGCGGTCATTCCTGAACCAGCGATATCAAATATATTAAAGCTCATTTTCCCCCTCAAGTCTTTAAGTCTTAATGTTGTAACGTCTTAGTTTTACTGTCCTTTTATTACCTCTGATAGACCTGCAAATTGTTTTCTAGCTAAATTCGATAGCACAAGATATCTTGTACCAGTTTTAGATAAATCCATCATTTCACGTTCTAATTCAACATTGTTTCCATCAGAATTTGAACCACTATATACATCTGTCACGTACTGAGGTTTAAAATCCTCGCAAGAATTTGTCATAAGATACGCTTTTTCCTGCATTGTAGGTGTTCTATATGTATGAATTTCTCCCGTAAATACATCCACATTAGGTGGAACATATTTAATACTATTTTGTCCTTTTATATAATCTTTTAGATCTTCTCTTTCAATTATTTCAGCAAGTTGAGATTCAAAAGCCACTTCTTTTCTTTGATACCCAGCAGTTTGAACATTGGCAATATTAGATGATATAGCATGCTGTCTTTCCATAAGCCCATCCATACCAAGATGAAGGATATCAATTGTCCTTGAAGTTATTAAATCCATATTATTTCCCTCCAAGTCCTAATTTTATTGTAAACTCTGTGTAATCTTCTGTTGAACGTGAAAGCTCAAGTTCACCTAACATTTCTTCTACAGATTTTTTACAAATCCATAATCCCAAACCTGTTCCTGCAGATTTAGTTGTAAAACCTTCGTTAAATATCTTTTCAGGTTCTTTGATTCCTTCTGCATTATTTGAAACATAAATGTATGCAAAATTCTCATCTTTTTCTGACTTTATTTTTATATACTTATCATTTTTAAGGGCATTTTCTTCATCAATACCAAATGCTTCCGAAGCATTTTTAACCAGATTTATAATAACAGCCTGTAATTTATCTAAATCCGCCATTACTAAAAAATCTTCTTGTGATTCAACTTGAAATTCTATATTCTTACCATCCAAATAAACTTGAGATAATTCTACTGAATTCTCTATAATTTCTTTAATTGAAATACATTCTAATTCACTCTCTTCTTTAGTTTTTAAAGAATATAAAGAATTATTCGCTAACTTTAAAGCTTTATTAATTGCTTTTAAGGAATTTTGAATACCTTCAAAATTAGCTGATTCTGATTGTTTTCTAATAATTTCAGAATACAAATCACAAATAGAAAGTTGATTTTTTATTTCATGAGCAACGATACGAGATTTCCTCTGCACATAGTCAGAATCCACCAAAGTACCAGCACTTTGTTCAGCAAAACCTAAAACGGCATCATTTGTAGCTTCTTCTAAATTCCCAATTAATCTTCTAATGGAAGCATTTAACAAAATATTATCACGTCTGTCTGGATTAAATTTCTCTTGATAAGGCGCTATATCGACCTTCGAATTTCTTTTAATAATATCAAGTGGTTCGTACTGAAGCTTTGAATTGTACAAAGAATAATAACGAACCAAATTATCATCTCCACTACGATTATCCCAGATAAGAATTGAAACATACCTGTGAGTCATAACACAGATAAATTCTGTATTAGCCCAAACTTTTTCAACTAAATTTTCAGAAGCATCAGTAAAACTAATTGATTCTACATCTGAAAACTCCAGCCTTCTTAATAGTCCTTGCAAACCACTTTTGTTTTCAATTCTATGAAGCACAACCCCTGTTTCAGGCGCATCCAATAGCGGTTCAACAACAGAACGAATCCAGCACCCCAAAGCTTGGCGAGTTATAAAACGATTGCCTTGAGATTCGATTAATTCTCTTAAATAATTCTGTTGTCTAACTATCTTCTTCATCTTTCATAAGGAAATAAGAGAATAAGGAAATAAGAGAATAAGGTTTTATTTAAAACTCACTTAATCACTTAATCACTTAGTCACTTAGTCACTTCCTCTCCTATACGCTTAGTTTTACTTTCTTGCTTAAAAATCCGTTATTAATTGCATAAAGAACAGCTTGAGTTCTGTCATTTACTTGCAATTTTTGGAAAATATTATTTACGTGAGTTTTAACAGTTGTTTCTGAAATAAATAATTTATTCGCAACACCTTTGTAAGTAATACCTTGAGTTAATAGTTCCAAAACTTCTTCTTCTCTTTGAGTCAAGTAAGAAAGCAAATTTTCTTCTTCTGTTTCTTGTTTTGAAGATTCTTCTCTAAATGATTGTTGGAAATATTCAAAGAATCTGCTAGAAAGAGCAAGAGGAAGATAAATTTTACCACTCAATACTTCTTCTATTGCATAAATAAGCTGAGCAGAAGCCATAGTTTTTAACACATATCCCTTAGCACCTATTTTCATAGCTCTAAAGATTAAATCTGCATCATCATATCCAGAAAGAGCTAAAACTTTTGTGCCTAAATCAAGCTTAGCAATTTCCATAATACCTTGCAAACCATCTCTTTCAGGCATATTCATATCTAAAAGAACTACATCAGGCTGATATTTCTTTATTAGATTTAGGCCTACTGTAACATTAGTTGCGATACCAACAACATCAAAAGTTCCTTCAAGATTCAAAAGTTCTCTAATACCAACTAAGTGTTCATAGTTGTCATCAATAAGTAACACTTTTGATTTTTTCTTAAATTCACGTCTCATACTCTCTTCTCTCCCCTATTTATATAAATTGTTATATTAATTACCTTCCTCTACACTAAGTATATTACCCCCTAATAGAGGATAGTTTCATCAATAGAAAGGTCGATTTTAAAAGGTTTAAGGTAATCAACAAGATCTAGACCATCTGGTCTACAAAACAGCCTGTAATCCATGCGGCCATGGAAATTTAGACCATGCCGATTATTTTTTTAATCTACGATAAAAAGAGTAGTCAAAAAAGATGAGTATCATCTATGTAGTTTAGTTTGTTTAAATGGTTTTTCAAATCAAAATTCTTATTGCAAAAATTACAAAAATATTGTAAACTAATGTAACAAGTTATTTTTTGAGTAAAGATATTAATGTTTACACTTATCCCTACAAAAAAGAAAAAAAATAGAGCAAAGCTTTTAGGTGCTGTACAAATTAACAACACTTCTTATTTCGTATGTAAAAATAATGAAGGGAAAGTCTGTTTAGAGACAGGAAAAGAAGAAAAGCTACAAAAAGCGATACTTGAAAGAATGATTGAATTAAATCCTTCAATAAAAAAGATTCTAGGTGAATACAATATTAAACCAAATATTGACATAAAAACGCTACGTGAACTAGCAGACGGGCACATGAACACAACTTGTCATATTGCAATGGGAATTTATTCACTACTTTCAGAAGTCTTAAAATCTGATATAAAAGCGGATACTATTAAAGAAGCATCAATGCTTCATGACTTAGGAAAAGTTCTAATCCCTTCAAAGATTCTAAACAAACCCGCTCGTTTAAACCAAAAAGAACGTGAAATAATGAATATACATTCAACTTTAGGATACGAGCTTTTAAAAACCCAAAAAATCAAAACCGAAACATTAGATTTGGTTAAATATCATCATCAAAACTTGAAACATTCAGGTTATCCAGCTTTAAACTGCGATCACAATCCTTCAGATATTGGAGTTCAAATTATATCAACTGCTGATAAATATAGCGCACTTAGGGAAGCTCGTGTTTATCGCAGAAAATTATCAAGGATAGAATCACTTTTAATTCTTTATAAAGAAGTTCTTGAAGGGAAGATTCATAAAGAAATTTATAAAGCTCTTGTCGAATATGCAACAAAATTTGATAAATAAAACTTCAAATTTTAAACTACCCCCTTTATATTTACCCCCTTTATTGTATAATTATTCTTAAATAGAGAGGATAATAATTATGCAAGTTTCATTAAATTGGTTAAACGAATTAGTTGATTTAAGTGGTATAGAAGTCGCTCAAATAGCTCACGAGCTTACTATGAGTGGACTTGAAGTAGAAGAAATAGAAGAAGTAAAACCAAAGTTTACAAATATAATTACAGCAAAAATCGAAAAAATTGATAATCACCCAAACTCTGATAGATTACATTTGGTAACTGTAAATACAGGCTCATCAATAAAAACGGTTGTTTGTGGTGCACAAAATATACAAGAAGGCCAAGTAATTCCTTATGCTTCTGTTGGAAGCAAAGTTCTTGATAGAAAAACTGGTGAACAATTTGAACTTACTCCTGCGGTTATCCGTGGAGTTGAATCTCAAGGCATGCTTTGTTCTGATGACGAACTAGGTGTCAATGACAGAAACTATCAAGAGGAAGATGGTATTTTAATTCTAAATAGATTATTTCCAAATGTAGGATTAGGATTAAATGTTGAAGATGTTTTAGGATTTGATAAGGACTTCATACTCCACACTGCACCTACTGCAAATCGCGGTGACCAAATGTCTGTAATAGGTATTGCTAGAGAATTATCTGCTTTATTTGATAGGCCAATGAAATTTGAATATGCGAGAAGAGCTTGTGAAAAAGCCGATTTTGAAGTTGAAATAAAAGACGAAACTGTTTGTAAATATTATTCAATCGGTATTCTTAAAAATATAACAATTAAGCCTTCTCCAGAATGGATGCAAAAAAGACTTGGAGCTTCTGGAATAAGAGCAATTAATAACGTTGTCGATATTACAAACTATGTTCTTTTAGAATACGGAACACCACTTCATGCATTTGATTACGACAAATTAAACGGATATCTTTGCGTAAGAAGAGCTGAAGCTGGCGAAAAAATAGTTACTCTTGACGAAGTTGAAAGAGAATTAACAACTGATTCTGTTCTTATTGCAACTAAAGAAGCACCAGTTTGTTTAGGCGGTGTATTTGGTGGTAATAACTCTGAAGTTGATGATAATACTAAAAATATTGCTTTAGAAGGCGCTTATTTCTATCCTGCAACTACCAGAAAAAGCAGTAGAAGTGTTGGATATCGTTCAGATGCTTCTGCTCGATTTGAACGTGGTGTTGATATTGAAGCTGTTAAACCAGGTTTATTAAGAGCTGTTGAACTTCTAGAAAAATACGCTGATGCTAAATTTGAAGGACTTGTTGAAACTGGTGTAAATGAGCTTGAGCCAATCGATATAACTTTAAGATATTCACAAATTAAAAGACTTTTAGGTTGTGAAATCGAAGCTGAAAAATGCCTTTCAATTCTAGAAAATTTAGGATTTGAAATTTTAGGTAAAAATGATATGGCTTGCAAAGTTAGAGTACCTTCTTTCAGAGCTGATGACGTCACAA
>JAFUMP010000008.1 GCA_017482685.1 bacterium
CGATACTCTTGCTTCTAACAACGGCGAACATCCTTATCTTATTTAAATTATATCCTTAATATATTTTTTATGCCACATTTTTAAATATTAATAACAAGATTTTACCAAAATTGTTACATTTCGTTAGAAATCTTTACAATTGATAAGCTAGAAGCATACATTTGATCATGGTAACAGTTGTAAAGTTTTGTAACAAAAATTTTCCAACCTGAAATTGAATAACAAATATATGCTTTATATATTTGTAAGAGTTAAGATAGAAAGATGAAAAAATGGTATTAGGAAATTACAACATGAATATGCCTAGAATGAACAATCCACAGATGATGTGCGGTATGTTCAATGGTGGAAACTTCCTTAATTCAATTATGGGAAGCATCTTTAACTATGGAAGTATGGGTAATTATGGTGTTGGCGGTTCTCCTTTTATGAACTGTAATGGCTCTATGAATTATGATATGATGGCAGGATGTGCCATTGGAAATATTCTTTTAAATGTAGGTGCAGCCGCTGCGTCAGCAGTAATCGCAGATAGAAAAGCGAATTCTACAGAAAGTATTCAAGCTGATGCAAATGAATTGCAAAGACAAATAAACGCAGAATTAGATAGACTAGGAGCTGATATCACTGAAAGTAATTATTCTGACTATAGCGTGACTACAGAAGATTGGTATATTGATGAAAAAGATGATATTGATGCAGATGAAAAAGCTATTACAGGAAAGCTTAGTGCAACAGATTTAGCAAGCCATCAAACAACCTCAAAAAATTGCGAAACTAAGATAAGCGAATTAAAAAAACAAAAAACTGCAGAAGGAGTTACTACTGAACAAATTGCAGAATTAGATAAACAAATTGAAGCACAAGAATCAATAAAAAAAGATGCAGATGAGGCAATAAAAAAACACAATGATGCTGTAGCCGCTGAAAAAGAAATTGAAAAACGCAGAGAAGCTTTAGAAGCTAGAGCTGAAAAAGAACAAGCAGAAGTAAATAAAATTTTAAATAAGATTGATGATTTAATTGATAAACGTGATAATGCACTAGATATTGTTGAAAATAGAAAATTAGACAAAGCTTTATCTAAAAAGGACTCAACAATCATTTCTGATGATGATTATAATAACGCACTTAAAAATAATAAAGACTATACTGCAGCTCATTTAAGAAAAGCTTTAAGTAAATATCGTAATGCAGTAACTGATGCAGATAAAGAAAAATATAGAGATGATGTTTCGACTATATACTCATATTTACTTATGAATAATGAGGCAGAACTAACTGCAGAATTAAGAAGTCTTGCACAACTTATTTGTTAAAATTTATATTTGTAGTTTTATTAAGCGCTAGTATTGACAGTTAACTAGCGCTTATGTTTTAATTGTAGTTGTATAAATAGTATTAGATAGGTTAATCGTGCCTAAAATCGCTCTAGAAAGCGGTTACGATTCCTCAAAAAAGAAAGGAAATGAGTATGTACGCTATAGTCGAAACTGGTGGTAAACAATACCAAGTTGAAGAAGGACGTTACGTTGATATCGAATTAATCGGTGAAGAAGCTGATGCGAAAGTTGTTTTCGATAAAGTTGTTATGATCGTAAATGGTAAAAAATCTAAAGTTGGTCAACCTTATGTTGAAAAAGCAACTGTAGAAGGTACTGTAATTAAAACAGACCGTGCGAAGAAAATTATCGTTTACAAACAAAGACCTAAAAAAGGTTATAGAAGAAAATATGGTCATAGACAAGGATTTGCAAGAGTTATGATTAACAAAATCAGAACAACTGCGGCAAAAAAAGCAGAAGCTACTGAAACAGCTGAAGCATAGTTTCAATAACGCACTCATCTAACAGGATGTAGTAGCAGCAGAGGTTGACAAGTAAATTTGAATTGAATATAGCAAAGATGTCAATGTCAACCGACCCAAAAGTATAAAAAAAAAGGAGAATAAAAATGGCACATAAGAAAGGTATGGGTTCCACCCGTAACGGTCGTGATTCCGAAGCGAAGCGTTTAGGCGTTAAGAAGTTTGGTGGAGAAATCGTAAAAGCAGGTAATATCTTGGTTCGCCAAAGAGGTACTAAAGTTCACCCAGGAAACAATGTTGGTATTGGATCTGATGATACTTTATTCGCTCTTATTGACGGTCAAGTTAAATTTGAATCTCACAGACGTGATAGAAAACAAGTTTCTGTATACGCTGTATAAGATTTAAATAATTGTTAAAAAATAGATGTAACAATATGTTACATCTATTTTTTTATTAGCAAAAATTAAATTTACAGGTTTTAATATGTATGTGTGTATTAAAAAAAGGAAAAAATTATGTGTAGACAATTAAAAACAGTTACCTCAAGCAATTTATCTGAAATTATTAGAGAAATGAATGATCCAAATAAAACAAGAGCTTTACTTATAAATACTAGACAAACTTCGTCCAAAATAATAAATAAATTAGATAGTTTTGGCTGTGGTGGATATAATTTGACCTCACCAGAATCTCGAAAAAAAGGCATTGAAACTCTAACTGGGTTAATGTCTATTCCAGAAAATTGTGGAAAAGTTTTTTGCGAAATAGTTTAAAGGAGGAAATTTATGGTAAATGGAATTTCAATGACATCAAAAAAATTTGAAGGCGTAATGAAGAAAAATGCTGAAAAAATTAGTTTTAATTTAAAAAAAGAAAATGGAATGTTAAATGAAATTAAAGTAAAATCTGATGAAGTGCCAGTATATAATTATGTAAAAAAGCAAGGTTTTAATTCAGAAGATATTGAATATATTAAAGATAAATTAGGCTCTTTTTGTGAAGAAATAAAAGATGGAGCTAAATTATTTAAAGAAATAATGGAATATGGATTAAATTTAAAGAAATAATGTTTTGATATTATTTGAGAGGGGCGATTTTGTTACACAAAATCGCCCCTCTCATTTCTACAAAAAAGAACCTGAGTTAAATTTAACTCAGGTTCTTTAAGCTCTCAAATTTTCTTATTTATATAACGGAGCAAGCTTTTTTTCTTGTTGAGGTATTACCCCTTCAGTAATTGATTGATATACTCTATAATCAATTTCAGGGAAGCAATTATCGATTGATTCGATTTCTGCAAGTTTTGCCTCATCAATAGAGCCCGCTTCTATCATATCTGCAATAAGACTAAATCTATCAACGTGTTCGTTGAATCTGTCAGTAGCGTAGTCTTTTGCTTGCCATGTTGTAATCAAGAATGGCCAATCTGAAGATTGAAGCAATAAATTTTCTCTTGCTAATTGATTTAATGCTCTTAACAATAATCCATCTTCAGGTTTTTCAGCATGAACGTCAGTTATTGCACTCATGCGTTTTTCACAAGAGTGAATTATTGGCCACATCCATTCTGTTAAATGGTTCATCCATACATAGAAGTGACCACCTTGTCCCCAAGAAGATTCAGGGATTTGGATTGCTTCTTTTGGTGGATATTTTGTAACGTATTCTCCAGCAGTAAGTCTTTCAACTTCTGGAAGATAATCGTTGAATTTTTTGACAACTTGTTTAATAAATTCAACACCTTCAAACCACCAGTGACCAAACAATTCTGTGTCAAAAGAAACCATTACAAGGCCTTCTTTGTTTTTAGCCATTTTATAATCGTTTAACAAGTGGTAAATCATTGTTGTATAGTGATCAGAGTTTTCATTGATTTTATTCATAGCTAACACTGGATCGTATAACATTTTGTCACCTAAATCAGTAGTAGGTGAAGTTATTCTCCAATAGTGCATGCCAGATTTATCGTCTTTTTTGTGGAATTCTCTAAAACAACCGTCTCCAGGGTATCCGTCAGCTGCTGACCAAACTTGGTATCCAGCTCTATCGTTACGTCCCATAACTGCAACTTGTGCATCAGGTAGCCAATAAGCAGAATAAGTATCATATCCTGTAGCTGGTCTTTCAGGAAGTGGAATGTATTCTATATTTCCATACATACCGATTACACGTCTGTTACCAATAGAGTTACCACCTTCGATTACGTGTGATTCAGTAAAGAAATAATGAATATCGTTGTTTTGAAGTGTAACTTCGATTGCAGGTCTCCAATGTTTTTTACCATCTTTACCTACATATTCATAACCTTGGCGATAAGCACATTCAGGAAGCCAAGTTCCCATAGCTTTTTTACCAAACAATCTTTTTGTTGTATCTTGACCAACTTTGAATTGAGCATTCAAGTTACTATCGGTTGCTAACAATGGAGAAAAACCGTGTGTAGCACCAGATGTTGTAATTTCAATACAACCTAGATCTTGATATTTTTTGAAATATTTAATCAAATCCATTTCGTATTTGTTTACGAAATCATCTCTCATTTTATTCCATAAATCAAAATAATATTTTGCTAAGTACTTTAAGTGCTGAGAATGAGCAACCTTTGGATCAGGATATCTTTCCAAATCTTTTGACACTGCTTTTATTCTTGAATCGATATATTCAACAAAACCATGCTGTAAATGCTCATCAGCTAACTGTTCAGCAAGAATTGGTGTAATTCCAACTGTTAATTTTGCTTTTATTCCTTCATCATATAATTCAGAAATTGCATTTAACAGAGGAACATAAGTTTCCGCCATACACTCGTAAAGGTTTTCTTCACCGAATGGCCACATACCTGCTTTTCTATAATATGGCAGATGGCTGTGCAACATAAATACAAATTGTCCTACTGACATTCTAGCCTCCATTCATTTGTCTACGGATATATATTTTTACATTATTATTTATACCATAATTTTAACAAAAATATAATACTTTAGTATTACTACCTCTGAATAATGTTACAATTGTTTACTAAGTTTTAGCTTTTTATAGTGTTTGAAAGTCTTATATATGACTTATATAAGTAATTTAGAGTGTTAAGTATACTTTTATTCACCAATTGTAAACATAAATCCATTATTTTTTGAACAAGTTGCACAAAAATCGGTTTCTGCAGAAATTATTTTTGAAAAGTCTTTAAAAGAAGAACCTACTCTGCCTCTATAATCATTTGATAAAAATGGACAAGTATAAACCCCGTTATTTGTTAATATTCTTCCAAACATACAATCTGTTTTTGAAGACGGCATGGAATAATTGTGTTCTTCAAAATTTGGATAATTTGATATTATTTGGAGATCTGTATTTGAAATTTTTTGTTCACAAAATATTTTATTAAACATTTCTATTATTAAATTTTTTTCAAGATTATAGAAATTTTGGATTGTTAAAACAGATGTAAAATTATATCTATCTAAGGTTTTTAGAGCAAAAATTGTTTGTCTAAAGCTTCCTCTATATTTTATTTTATCATTTTCTAATTCATCAAAATGACACAAAGAAAGTTTTATAAAAATTTGATTCACACCTTCATCTTCAACTTTTTTTAGAAAACGGACTTTTTTTTCATTAAGAAAACTTCCATTTGTGCAAATACAAACATTACTTTTTTTTAGGCAAAGTCTTAATATACTATTAAAATCTGGATGAGTCATTGGCTCAGCACCTGTAAAATAAATGCAATGTATATTTTCACATTTTGTATCTTGAAGAGCTTCTTTAATTCTGTCAATTGAAATAAAGTCTTTTAGGTTTTTATTATTTATAGGAAAATCTATATAACAATTTTTACATCTTTGATTACAATTTTTAGCTGTTAATTCAATAAAAAGGTTATTTAATTCTTCTAACTTATAAACTGGTGCAGCATAGATGTTCACAAAAATTCCTCCTTTTTTATACGACTTAATTATTTTATTCGTATAAAAAAAGAAATAATATTATCAAGTTAGAGAAAAATTTAAAGTCATCTAGGTAATTATTAAGTTAAGTCAAAAGGATCGTCTTCTTTATAATAATTCTTTTTACGTTTTTTTACTTTATTATTACGTTTTTTTATATCTTCAGAAACATTTTTATAGGCATTATCTAAAGAAATTTTCATCAAAGGTTTGTTGTTAGTACGATCATTAACAATTAACCAATAAGACTGTTTAACATTATTTACTGCAAAAGAAATTTTTCCAGCTTTTCTATCACCAGGTTTGAATTGAGTAAACACAAGCTTTGTATCCCCAAAAATTGAAGGATTAAATACAGTGTTATAATCGTTCATCAACGCTAAATCCATGCCAGAAAAAGTTTTGTCCGACATATTAGCGATTGATATAGAAAGAGTAAGCGTATTTACTTCACCAAACGGATCTTTTTCATATAAAATATTTGCAATTCTAATATCAAGTCCAGGATATTTTTCTTCTTTTTGTTTTAGCGCTTCCTCACGATATACAGGCAAATCTATTTCTGACAATATTCTTACTTTAATCTCATCTCCTGGTGAAATAAGGACATCCTTTCCTTTTCGATATAAAGCCATGCCTAATCCAATACCAGCTCCTGCAGCAGCACCTCCGGCAACAGTCATTCCTTGAGAAGCGATTGCAGCTTCTATACTTAATGCTTGTGCGGCAAAAATTCCACCTAAAACCCCTCCAGCAGCTGTATACCCAATATCTTGAGCAACAATTTTAGTTGCAGCTTTTATCGGATGGAGCTTTGTAGACATTTTTCCTTCAATTGGAATTTCTCTACCATCAGGAGTCACTAAATAATCAAAACTTAAATCTATATAACCATCTCTTCCTAAGCGTTTTGCGCTACTGGTATCTTTTATAACACCATGGGCAACTGTTCCTTTAGGAATGATAACACCTTTATTCCCAATAACATCACTTGTTACTTCGGCAAAAAATTCATCACCCTCAAAAGAAAAACTTCCGTCTAGAACTTGAGATACAGTCATTTCAATTACATCTTTTTTCTCTAATGTTTCAGTTTTTCCTGTGAAAAGCTCTTTATCTAATTCTGGAATTTCATCATCAAACTGGGCATGTCCTTGAAAAACATCTCCGGATGCAAAAGTTATGTTGTTTATAAGAAATAAACTTAATATTAATAAAGCTAACTTTCTTTTCATACCTAAATTATACTATTTTCCTTTTTGTTTTATCAATCTATTTTTTTAAAGTGTTAAGCAAGTGATTATATATTTCAATTGTTTGAAAACAGATTTTTAAATTTCTATCTACTAAACTTTTTATTGTACTACCATAACAGCTCAATAAAGCATTGTCTAAGCCTTTTTCTAAAGCCTTTTCGATAGGCGCTCTATGTTCAATTGGTCGAGTTCTTTTTTCAATTTTATCTGCAATAAAAATTATTTTTTCAAAATCACTCATTTCAATTTTACCCAATGTATGCCATCTTATAGCAGAAAGAATAGAATCGTCACAAATATTTAATTCATTTTTGGCTAAAATTGCACCTGCGGGGGCATGATAAGTTTTAGGATTAATCAACTCTCCATCACAAAGGTCTGTACAATTACAAATAGATGACTTTAGTTCTTCGTTTGAGAAACATTTTGCGCAGTCATGTACAAGTCCACATAAATAAGCTTTTTCTTTATCTTGACCAAATTTTTCAGCAAGTTCTTTTGCGCATTCTGCAACGCCAAGAGAGTGCTCGTATCTTTCTTCATCAAGATTATTTTTTAACCATTCTTTATATTTTGTATAATCCATATTTTTTTATATATCCTTCTAAATCTTTATTTTTTTTCACACCTTCTCTTATTTCAGTCGAAGAAATATCAATATAGTTCATATCTGTTAGTTCCCAATCCCAATCTTTAAAGCCATTAATCTCATCTCCTTTTCTTGGAAACACTATAAAATGAACAAGTTTTTTTAAATCTTCTGCTTTATACCAACTTTCAATTTTTGCAAAAGCATCTGTTCCTATTATAAAGTTTAAACGATCTTTAATGCAATATTGTTCCATTATTTTTTTTACAGTAATTAAAGAATAAGATTTACCTTCATTTTTGTATTCTATATCAGAGATTTCAAATTTTGGATTTTTTTCAATCGCTAATTTGACCATATTATATCGGTGTTCTGAAAGACTAGAGTCGATTTCTTTATGAGGTGGTATATATGCAGGAATAAATATAATTTTTTCAAATTTAAATTTTTCCAGAGCAAATTCAGCCATTTTTAAATGCCCTTCATGGATTGGATTAAATGTCCCTGGAAAAATACAAATTGTCATAAATCCCCTTCCTAATGAGAAATATTTTAGCACAAAAAAAAGCCTAATTTTTTTAAATTAGGCGCAAAGATAAGTAAGTTTTCGGGGAATAATAAGTTAAGTAAGATAGGTATT
Source organism: bacterium (assembly GCA_017482685.1). Taxonomy (GTDB): domain Bacteria; phylum Cyanobacteriota; class Vampirovibrionia; order Gastranaerophilales; family Gastranaerophilaceae; genus CAG-196. The sequence continues at coordinate 8,243 of JAFUMP010000008.1, forward strand.
TTAAAGTTTAAAATCTTGTTTTTGAATGCATAATTATAAAAATCTAAAAATAGCATTCAC
>JAFUMP010000009.1 GCA_017482685.1 bacterium
AGGTCTTGAAGCATCAGATGATTTAATTGTTGATGAAGATAAAGTTACATCTGAAGAGTTTGAAATTGAAGAAGCATCAAGTATTTCAGATGGTTCCTTTGAAGTTGACTATACTCAAAATGATAAACAAGAAGAATTCCAAAAAGTTAATGAGGTTTTAAGCACTTCTGTTTATGAAGAAGAATCTACAAATAACACTCAATATTCTACTAATGTTACTCCAAGTATAGAATCTTATGAGGATGAAAGCGTTGGTGATAATTTAGAAGAGCTTTTAAATAATGATGCGTCTATTTTTGAAGAAAATAATAATGTTGATGGTGATGAAGATCTTAATGCTGAAAATACAGCTCAAATCGAAGAATTATTTAGTAATAATGAACTTGGCCCTGATGTTGATACTGAAGAAACTTATGTTCAGCCAAGTAAAAAAGGTGGTTCAAAAATAATACCGTTATTTGGTATGTTAGCAATAGTTGCAGCTATTGGTTATTTTGGATACACAAAATTCATGAATGGGGAGCTTTCAAAAGAATCTTTACCTGTGCAAAATTCTGTAAGAGAGAAAAAGAATGTTTCTCAGAAACCAGTGTCTTCAAAACCTTCAAAAGTGGCCATGCCTATTGAGACTGTAGATAATGTTGAGTCAAAACCACAAGTAGATGAAGGTAATGCAATTTCACTACCAGATATTGAGAAAAATTTAGATGCTTCTATATTAGTTTCCAATTTATCTGTAAGTTGGGAAGTTCCTGCTTCTTATTTATCTAGCAATACAGCAAAAAGATACTTTACAAAAATGGGAAAAATAATTCAATTGAATTTAAAAACAGAATTACTACTTTTAAATAAACAACCAGTTACTAATAAAATTAGGTTAGAGCTAGAGTTTAATAAAAATTCAAATAAATTTGATGTAAAAGCAGTGACTACATCCAGTGGTGAAAAAGTTGTTGATGAAGTTATAACCCAAACTGTTAATAATGCACTAAATTTAAATATTAAAACTAACATGAGCAATTTTGGTAATATGGCTGGAAATCCTGTATTAATAATTAATTTATAAGAGAAAACGAGTAACTATGGAAAAAAAATATTACGATTTAATCATTTCATTAATAAAAGAACATAAAAAGTATTCTGGATATGAACCGATATTAGAAGATATAGCTAATGATGTTTATGAACATTCAAAAGTGATTTTTGGAACAATCTCAAACGAAGATGTTATAAAAGCGTATTTAAATAAAACAATATCAATATCTATAGTTACAGTTCCTAAAAGATTAAACTTTTCTAATAAAAACAGGGTAAGGGATATTAGAACAATTACAATAACACCGCCTCAGGTTGTAAGGGTAGAGCAGGTACAAACGGTATCAGAGTCTGTTGTTCAAACGATTGCAAAGACAAGTGTACCAGAACCTACTGAAGTAAATGTTTCAGAATTTTTTGCAATCGAAAATTCTCCTACAGAAGAAAACGCTTTAATTGATTATAAGCAAAATGATGTAGTGGTTACAGAAGAACCTGTTACTTTTGAGGTGGAAACTGTTGATACTCAGGATGTTTTGTTTGAACAAAATGTAATTGAGGATAAAGATGAAATTTTAGAAGAAGCTTTTATAACAGAAGTTGAAGAATTAAGTTTTGAAAACTCAGAAGAAGATAAAGATGAAGCTGTTATTGAATCAATAGAAGAAAGTACAATTGAAGAAATAAGTATACCAGAAGAAAATTCTATTATTGATTTAGTAGAACAGAATGATGTTCAGATAGAAGAAATATATGAAGAAAAAGAAGTTAACAAAACTTTTGTTGACATGATGATAAATGGAGTGCCGACAGAAACTCCTGTAGAAGAAGAATTAGAATCTTCTGAAGAAATTATAGAAGTGGGACAAGTTTATGAAGAATTAGAGTCTTTTGATATAGAAGATAATGTGGAAGATGAATTTTTAAGTATTGATGACTCTTCTGAGGATAATTTATCTTTAGAATCGGAGTCTTTTGACGTAGACAATTCAGATTTAATTGCAGAAGAAAATGTTGCAGAAGAAGATGAAGGAATAGAATTAGAAAAAAACTCTAATATGAATTTAGAACAAGTTGACGACTTTAAAGAGCAAGATGAAGCTGAAGATATAGAAGAACTTGATACTTATGGAGAAATAGAAGAATTTGTTGAGTTAGAAGAAAATCTTGATGCTGAGGCTAGTTTAGAGTTAGATAACAGTGATGACTTTGTTATTTCGGATGTCGATTCAGAAGAAACAGAAGAGATTATTCAAGAGGAATTAGTCGTTCAAGAATACAGTTATAATACACCATCTTATGATTATTTTGACTATACTCCTATAAAAACAAACTATGATACAGAAGAAATTTATGCTGAATTAGTTGATTTAGATAATAAACATCCTGAAAGAAAAATAATGCAAATATGTGATTTAAAATATAATCACAAAATGTCGATATCAGAGATAGCAGAGAAATTGAATTTTACCAAAGATGATGTTATAAGTATTTTGAGTGAAATTGTAAATATAGTAAAGGAATAAAATTTTAATGCAGTGTCCCAGATGCAAAAAAGAAATTGAAGAAAATTCTTTAAAATGTGGCTTTTGTAATACAAAAGTTGGGAAATTCTGTCCAGATTGTAATACTTACAACTTAATAAATGCTACTGAATGCTCAGCGTGTGGAAAAGTTTTATTAAAAATTTGTACAGAATGTGGTGCTGCAAATTTAGCAGATGCAATTTCTTGCAGGAAATGTGGTATCGAATTTATATCTGATGAAGAGCAGGCTGATTTATTACAGCCAATGTATTTTGCTAATATGAATTCTCAGCAAAAAGTTAAAGCAAAACTCTTAGAAGGAATTAAAAACGCTGATTCTAGAATAATATCTTTATCTGGAGAAAGTGGAATTGGCAAAAATTTAGTATTACGTTATACAATAAATGAATTAAAAAATGCAAAATTAATTTGGCTGATGGGAACTTGTACACAAATTACACAACTTTCACCTTTTGGCTATTTTCAGGATTTATTATTAACTTTTTTTAATATAAATAATTTTTGTCCAGATACTTTGCAATTAAAAAAGAATTCTATAAAGTTTTTTAAACAAGATTTTCCAACATTAACTAATGATGAAATTCTAGATTTGTTAAATTTTTTATATCCTGAAAAATTAGATAAATATGAAAATATTTATTTTAACAAAGCTAAGATGTTTATAATTCTAAAAAAAGTTTTATTTACGATAATTGAAAAAACGAAAGTCGTATTCATTATTGATAATTTTGAAAACATTGATGGATTATCTTTTGATTTTATTCAAGAATTATTAAAAGAAGAGCTTGTTTTAGAAAAGAGTAAATTTATAATATTACATTCAATGTCAAAACCTGTAATGGGAATTATTTCATCACAAAGTCTTACAGAAGAAAATTATCTTGATTTGACAATAGCTCCATTTACCCCTACGCAAGTAGAAACCTTTTTAAAACAATATACTGATTTTAAATTTGGTAACGATTTTATAAAACTTGCTACAAAAATTTCTGGGGGTAATCCAGCTCTTTTAGAACAATTAGTATTCTTAAATGACGATATCAAACGAAATGGACTAAAAAATGTTAGCTATAATTCAATAGAAAATATAATGGATTATAGACTTAAAATGCTTAAACAAGAAGACTTTAAAGCATACAGAATGCTTGTTGCAATGTCTGTATTAGGAGTGAAATTTTATCCAGCAATGTTAGAGAATTTTGATAATAATTCTCCTGATGATTTTGAAAATATTATAAATAAACTTACAAATAGAGGCTTTATTGTACAATTAAATAATTTAGCTTTTGAATTTAAGAGTAATCTCGTATGGAAAGGCATTGTCTCTATTGTAAAAGAAGAAAGTTGTTTTGAGGAAATACTAAATCTTTTATATGATATATTAAGCGTTTACAAACAATCTTCAGTCGCTCTTATAGGTTATATTGTACAGAAGCTTAACAATAATGATAAAGCTTTTGAAGTATGGACAACATTAATGAAACAAGCTTCTTATATTGGCGATATAGGCTTGTATATTATTGCTCAAAAACAAGCTTTGAAATTGATTGAAAATAAAACAAGCGCCTTTTATCAAAAAGTTAAACGAAATATTTACACAAGAGTTGGTAAACTTTTAGAGCCAATTGAGCATCTTACATCATTTGAATATTTACAAAAAGCTATTATGCTTTTGGAAGATCATGAAGATCCTGAAAGGATAGAACTTTTAGGATACTTGGCTTCTTGTTCTATGAAATGTGGTAATTATTGTGGTGCAATTGAATGTATAGAAAATGTTTTGAATATTTTACCAGAAGAACAAGAGTTTGAAAAAGTTTTAGTAAAGTCTAGATTAATTACTCCGTTATTAAGACTTGGAAACTATGGTCAATTGATTAATACCGTAGAAACAGAGATTCTTAATCCAATTGAAAAAGTCTTATCAAAAGGACGTGATACTCAAGCGATTAAAGTTAGTGATTTGTTCAATCTTTGGCTATATATTTATTTTGACTTTGCCGAAGCTCTTGTTTTTCAAGGTGATTTAAAAGCCTTTGATGTAATAAAAATAATCTATGATATTTTGGATAAAAATCAAATCATTGAACCTAGCTTGATGTGTCGTGCGAATCTATTATTAGCATTGGCTAATACTATTAAAGGTGATATTAAAAATTCTAATCGAATTTTAGATGATATGATTAACGAATATTCTTTAGATAATATGGATAGCTTTATTGTTTCAAGATGGAATTTTATTGATATTTTAAATAAATTTTTCTTGAAGGATTATAATACTTTACACACAGAATTGTTCAATGTTGCAGCTTATGCAAATAATATAAATGATAATTTTACTAAAAATATATTAAAGACACTTCTTGCAAAAATCCTAAAAGATAATAATCAAACTAAAAAAGCTTTAGAAATTTTAGAAGAGCAAGTCGCATATTTTGCAAAAGAAAAAGTTGCAACAGGCGTTTTGTTATCTTGGTATTTAATTGCTGAAATAAAATTAATAACTAATGGAACTCAATTTGCTTTAGATATAGCGACTAAAGCTCTTGACATTGCTCAAGGGCCTAATATAAATAACTACTATTTTATTGCATTATTCAATAAACTTATTGGAGAAATTTATCTTGCCAAACAAGACTTTGAATCTTCTAAAGTTTATTTAGAAAAAGCTATTTATATTGCAAAACAGTTCGACTTACAATTTATTCTTGTAAAAACATATTTACAATGTGCAAAATTATACCAAGAACTTGCGTTACCAAAAAGCTCTTCTAGAGGTAACTATATTAAACAAGCTTTAAAAATGTTCCAAAATGCCAAAAATATAACAATTGTATCAGAACAACCAAGCTTACAAAAGAATATAAAAGAAGATTTAAACATTCTTACTTCTTTTTGTAAGCTAAATGGTATAATTCTAAAAAAAGAAGCTAAATAAATTATAAATAATCTTCAATATTACCTGTATAATCAGAAATAGCTTCGATATTTTCCTCTTTTTCATCAGGTAATTCTAATGTTTCATAATAATTTTGGGATTCATTATATGCAAGTGCTCTTTTGTTAAGCTCTTCAATTACTAAAGGCCCTGTTAATACCTGGATAACATCCCCTTTTTTATTCATTATTTTTAAACGAGGAATTTCAACGCCTTGTGGAGTTTTGAATCCCATTAACATAATAGGACCAAATTCTCCAAAGCCATCTTTGATTTCAAAATAAATTTCTTTTAATTTTTCATTATCTAAACATGCTAAAGCTACTTTATTACAAGTTTCTCTTTGAACCCAATCTTGAATAGTCGAAGTTTCGTCTAAAAGCTCTTCTAATTGTGAACGAGTTGCTCTTGTATTCATAAATAAGGGATCCCCACCTTTACCAATAGCCGTAGGCCCAGAAGGCAAGGGAGCCATTTGTTGATAGTTTGTTTCGTCAATAATTTTTCTGTTTTCTGCCATAATAATACTCCTTATATTAGTTATTACGGCATTTTTTTTGTAAACTTTAGCTTTTTCTTCTTGATTGTTACAAATATTTACATTTATAAATAAATTTGAACAGCGTTACTTCTGAATTGTAAAGATTTCTAACGAAATGTAACAATTTTGGTAAAATCTTGTTATTAATATTTAAAAATGTGGCATAAAAAATATATTAAGGATATAATTTAAATAAGATAAGGATGTTCGCCGTTGTTAGAAGCAAGAGTATCG
>JAFUMP010000010.1 GCA_017482685.1 bacterium
ACTGCGTTTAGAGGTCTATTTTTATCATCTTTTTGTGTGTAGATATATTGCGTAAGTGTTCTACTTCCTTTTATTTCTTGCAATTTTTGGCAAGAATAAGGTATTAATTTATCGTAAGTAACAAAACAAAGCCCTGTAACGATTAAACTCAATACTAAAAGTGGGCGTAAGATTCTTGAAAATGACATTCCGACAGCTCGAAAAATAGTAAGCTCAGAATCTTTACTTAGTTTATCAAAAGTAAATAATGAGCCTAATAATAAACCAACAGGAAAAGCTTTTCCAAGAATTTGTGGGATTTCATAAATCAAAACTAAAATACCTGTTTGAATTGTATAAGTGCCATTTAATACTTTTTTTATTGTATTAAGCAACATTTCAGGTGCAATCCAAACAATAGTGAACAAAAGTATTGCAACTAATGTTGTCATAAGCACTTGAGTAAAAATATATCGATCATATACAGTTATAATTTTTTTCATTCTAGAGCTGGAAATCCTTTCCTAAATAAAATTCTTTAGCGATAGGATCGTTTGCAACATCTACGCTTTTACCTTGAATTTTTATTTTACCATCAAAAATTACATAAGCCCTGTCAGTAATAGACAATGTTGCTTTTGGATTGTGATCTGTAATAAGGACTCCCAAGCCTTTTTCTTCTGAAATTTTTCTAATGTTATCTTTAATTTCTCCTATTGCAATTGGATCAATACCAGCAAAAGGCTCATCAAGTAACATAAAATCTGGACTAGCTGCCAGTGCTCTTGCTATTTCAACTCGTCTACGTTCACCACCAGAAAGGGCTATGGCAGGATATTTTCTAAGTTTAATTACACCAAATTCGTCAAGTAGTTCTTCTAATTTATGTTTTTTTTCATTTTCTGTTAATTTATCATTCATTTCTAAGACAAGTTTTATATTATCTTCAACAGTAAGTTTTCTAAATATAGAATTTTCTTGTGGTAAATATCCAATACCAGCTTTTGCTCTTAAATTCATTGGCCAAGTTGTTATTTCATTGCCATCAATATAAACATTTCCAGAATTAGGTTTTACAAGTCCTACAATCATATAAAATGTAGTCGTTTTACCAGCACCATTTGGGCCTAAAAGACAAACAACTTCTCCTTTGTCTATATAAAATGAATTGTCATTAACAACGCATCTATCGCCGTATATTTTAACTAGATTTTTTGCTTCAATCCTCATAGAATACCCTCTGTCCTTCCCCATACTAATGTTACTACAAATATGTGTTAGCGTAAACAAAATTACAATTGTAAACTTTTGTAAAGAATATTGATAAAAAAAGGCAATTTTTAAAAACAAAAATACTTTATTTATATGTAAGGTTAAAAGGTTAATTTAATACAAGTTTTGTAGGAGGTCGCTATGACTATCTCAGGTTATGGCATATCAGGAATAGGTTACAACCCATTGGGTACTTTAGGTCTCGGATCAACTGGACAATATGCTTCTTATGATGCGTATATGCCGTCTATGATGGGAATGAATTATGGAATGAATAATTCGGTATTCCCAATGGCTTCAGTGAACGGGATAGGAGGAATGTCTGGCATAAATGCTATGTATGGCATGTATAATCCTATGTTTATGGCGAATATGCAACAACAAATGGAAGCTTCTCAAGCGATTCATAATAACAATATGCATAATATTCTTTTGAATAATGAAATTGCGGCTCATAACCATACTGACAAAGCTTTGATTCAAAAAATGTTAACAAATGGTGATATTAAACAACAAATTCAAAACTTATATGATAAAGTTAAAGAAGGCGATCAAGATGGTATTTGTAATGAATTTGATAAGTTAAAGAATTTTATTTTAAATAATTATCGTGATGAATTTGCAGCTAAAGGTTTCAAAATTAATCCATCAGTTGCTGCTACTGAATGTATTGAGGCATTATATGGTAATATAATTTCGGCTCAAAATGGTGGGCAAGTTCATGATTTAAGAAGTGATATTAAACGCTATGGTGATGGTGCTTTTGAAAATGGTTTTAATAGTGGATTTAAAAGAGGTCATCACGGTAGATATGTTGATGAAACATTAAATCATTGTTTCGATTTAGATATTGATCAAAAAGGCTCAAAAGATATGCAACAAAGTTTGGCTAACGGTGTTGGTAGAACAGCAAGTGTATTGCAAAAGGGTGCTTACGGAGCCGCTGCTGGTGTTGGTGCAGCTACTCTTGGATGTGGCTTAATTAAATTTTTTGGTAGTCCTTTAAATTTAAAACCATTTACAAAATTTGGTAAAACAGCTTGGGTTGCAGCAGCTCTAGGTGCAGCTGCAGGTATGGCTGCAGATATTTGGTGGCAAGCATCTAATGCTTAATATTGATGGTAATGTTTGCTCTAAAAATTTGATTGTATGAAGTGTGTTTTGAATAAAAGTGTATTCTGTGAAGTGTAGTATTATGAAATATGTGTAATTATTCTATAACCTTAACCTATAACCTCAGCGGTAGGCAAATAGCCTACCGCTTTTAAATTATTGCAAACTTTATCTGTTTTTGTTAGTATTATTTTGTAAACATTTAAAGAGGAGTTTTAAATATGGGATTAATGTCTGGTAAAAAAGGGATAATCTTTGGTGTATCAAATACTCACGGTATTGCTTACGCTATAGCACAACAGTTATTTAATGAAGGTGCTGATATTGCATTTACTTATGCAGGTGATGTAATGGAAAAACGTGTAAGACCGCTTGCTGAGGGTATGAATGCAAAATTAATTATGAATTGTGATGTAACAAAAGAAGATGAAGTAAAAGCTGTTTTTGAAGAATGCGAAAAAATCTATGGTAAACTTGATTTCGTTGTTCATGCAGTTGCTTTTGCTACTCGTGAAGATTTAATGGGCAGATTTATTGATACATCTAAAGAAGGTTGGGATATCGCTTTAGGTGTTAGTGCATACTCATTAGTTTCAATTTGTAAACATGCAGAACCTTTATTAAATGAAGGTGCTTCAGTGTTTGCTTTAACTTACTTAGGTTCTGAATATGTAGTTGCTAATTATAATGTAATGGGTGTTGCTAAAGCTGCATTAGAATCTTCTATGAGATACCTTGCTACAGATCTTGGTAAAAAAGGAGTTAGAGTTAACTGTATTTCTGCTGGTGCTGTTAAAACGCTTGCTGCAAGTGGTATCGGCGGATTTGGCAAAATGCTTAAAGCTGCGACAGCTAAAGCTCCTTTGGGTAGAAACGTAGCGTTAGAAGATGTAGGAAGAGCTGGTCTATACTTAGCGTCTGATTTATCTTCTGGAACAACAGGTCAAATTTTGTATGTTGACTGTGGTTGCCACGCTGTATACGCTTCAATCGAAGAAATGGATTATATCTGCAAAGGTATGGAACAAGAATAATAATTGAAATTAAGGCGGATTTGCATACTGCAAATCCGCCTTTTCTATAATTATAAGAGGTTAATATGAAAAAAATATTACTAACATTTTCATTTCTAATTAGTTTGCTACTTGTGCAATCAGTAAAAGCTATGACATTTGATGAAGCTTTTGCGCAAAATGATAGAAAACCAATGGTTATTCTTATTTATGCTCAATGGGCGGATGGTGCGCAAAACTGTATGATGCAATATAGAATGGCGCAGTCTGAGTTGTCTGATAAATTTAATTTTGTAGAGCTTGATATCGCAAAACCAGAAGCAAAATCGTTTAATAATAGATATCATATTTATCCTAAGTTGCCTTATATTTTGATGTTTAGGGATAACGGTAAAGTTTCACGTTACATTCAAAGAGATTGTGCATCAAGTGCTTCGTGTATAGTTTCTAAGTTAAAAACATTTATTCAATAATTTTAAAATCGATTTGTAAAGTTTTGTAAATTGCCTATGTAAAAATAGGCAATTTTTTTATCTATATAAACTTTATATATACATAAGAGAATTATAGTATTAACATAAATAAGAAAGGAGACAATTATGTCTTTAGATTCAATTAGCTGGGGTGGTAAAGCCAGCCATGTTGGTTCAAGTACTGATATGAACGATAAACAACCCGTTGAACAAAAGTCTTTAAAAACAAAATTATGGGAAACAGATGTTTTTAGTTATGCTAAAAATTGTCAGAGCTCAGGTGCCTTTATTGGATAATTTTAAATAGAAATGCGCTAAGACTTTTTTAGTCTTAGCGCATTTTTTCGTCTTTATTCAATGTTTGCTATTTTATTTACACTTTTTGTCTAAAAGCGTGCCCTTTTCTGTCTTCAATAATATTAGGTGTGTCAATTTCAAAAATATAAGCACCACACGGAGCAAGATCAACTCTTAGTTCATTTGCTGAAACTTGGAATTCACTCTTTTCTTCTCCGTATGTAGGAGCCATATTTTTAAGCTCTTGGGTTTCTTTAAGCCCTGGTATAAGAATTGTGCCAGTCATTCTTCTATTTGGGTTTTTATTTGCGATAACTACTGCTGTACGTCCATTGTTATGTCTTGCATAAGTAAATATTTGATCTTTTGTATCTCCAATTTTATCAAGTTCAATAAATGCACTGCCTCTGTCTGCAAATAAATCTTTATTTGCTTCTCTCATTTTTAAAGTTTCACGCATAACTCTACCAATATCAGGATCATTTCCTCCAGGTTTTCTAGATAAATTGAAGATATCAAGCTTGTATGCGTGATGATCCATTTCATAATATGGTTCTAATATAACATCTTCTTTAAAATCTTTTGGTGAATATTGATAATCACGATAATTTGCATCTTTTTCTAGCGGTACTGTATCTTTAGCTTTTTCATCGTATATACTTAAAGGTTTATATGTAACTGTTTCGTCGTCATCCTTATGTGAGTATGCATAATCATAATAATCTCCAGATTGGAAACCATCTACAAAATAAGGGTTACACATAGGTAGAGTTGCTTGTATAACTGAAGTCATGTTGCAAAATATAGCACCACCGTGCGTCATTGGTGAAACATCATCATGTGTCGCAAATGAACCAATACAAGTTTTACCACTAGGTAATCTATGAGACATATCTAGGTTTAATTTGATATAGTCAACGAATTCTTTATTAGTAGACCATTCGTGGAATATATGATATTGACCATAATAATCATCAAATCCTGATCTTAAAGAATCTTCTGGCCTATCATAAGGCATATTAACTTGTGGTGAAGCGCATTCATAAGTATATGATTCAGCTAACCAAGCAAATTCAGGGTCCTTTTCATGAGAATAAGGTATTAAGATATCCCAAAATTCAGGAGGTTTAGCTCTTGCAACGTCAGCACGTATGCCATCAATACCTAAATCAATGCAAGCATCAACATATTGTTTATGCATTTCTAATAGTTTAGGGTTTAATGATCTTTCTGTTTCATCATCCCAAGGTTCAAACATTCTAATATCAGCCCAACCTTGAGGAGTTTTGTCTTCGCCATTTCTACCAAATGCCATTATTTCAGGTTCTGATTCAAACCAAGATATAGAAGCGCAACTTGGCAAGTCTAACATAACTTTAATATCACGCTTGTGACATTCATCTATAAAAGCTTTAAATTGCTCAGAAGGTGTTCTGGAATCTTCTTTATCAACAATAACAGGATCTATAGCTAAAGAGCCGTCTTTTTCTATAAATCGTGCTGGGGAGTATAATGAACCTGCAGTTCCCATAGCGTTTTTAAATCCAGGTGGATGAATTGGTAATATGTGAATAGTATTAAATCCATCTTCTTTTAATTCATCAAGACGCTCTATAGCACTAAGAAGTGTTCCAGGTTTTTCGCCTTTTTGTAATGAAATTTTTTCATCTCCATTCGTATCTTTGGCTGTAAAAGTTCTTGGCACTATAGCAAGCATCACAGATTCGTTATTTTGAATCATTGTTCTTAGATTATTTTTATAATTTTGAGTATCAGTAATAGTATTTTCTACTTTTTTTACAGCAGGCGCATTCATTACAGCAACCCCTTGCAAATATACTGTTAAAAGATTTTCATCTCTATTTATATTATCATTTTCATTTTTATTCTTAAAAACAGGAGTATGATAATTTTGTTTAGTTAAAATTTTACTTGATAAAATACTATTAATTTGCATAATTAATTACCTACTTTTTTTTGTAAATTTTGAGGGTTGTTTAATTTTCCAAAACCAAGTTGTGCGAGTAAAGCTACACCAAAGATACTACCTGTAATCGCAGAAATAATCCTTACCCATTTTTGTGTAGCAAACCTTCTTCCAGCAGCTCCTTTAGCCATATCTACAGGAGTCTGAGCTATTAGATTAAATATAGACATTCTAGTTCTGGAAGCTTCTGTGTAATATTTTCTAATCTTGTTGTTAAGAATATGCTCTGGTTTTGTAAAATCTATATTATTATTACCAACAATATTTCTGAATCTAGTTATATAGTACTGAAAACGATCAAGAACATTACCTTTTGCAGAACCTTTTGTTTTATTTAAAGCTCTTTCTGTTGCGCTACTGATTTTACCTTTTTGCTTAGTCGTGTAAAAATTAGTTTCGTTATCTAAACCTTCCCAACCAGAACCCATAATATTTTTATAAAGATTTGGGTTATTTATTGTGTGTAACTTCATAGTGTGATCAGATGCGGAAGCATATAATGATGCTGATAAAACTTCTTTGATGATAGTATCAATTTGTTTTCGGCTTTTACCTTTCAGTGTTTCAGAGAATGTTTCTGGATTTTTTGCACGCATGTATAAATCCATTGTATGCATAATTCGGTTGAATGAATTTTTAGCGCCTTGGTATCTTTCAATCATCCTACTGATTTCTAGATTTTTAGATGACCCAATTCCAGCTGCTCTAGATTTCATATATTTCAAACGCTGTTCAGCAGTTACTTCTTTATTATACCAACCTTTATCGTCTAAAACTTTATCAAATTTATTTTCAAGTATGCCATCTAATAAATCAAAGACTTCTTCTCTAGTATTTATTTTATTTGATAGAGTTTTTACATCCTCTTTAACTAATCTATTAATTGTTTCTTCGAATGAACCAACTTTAGATAAGCGTTTTGCAGTATTATTATAATTATTTTCTGTTGCGTTAATAATATCTAAAATTCGAGATCCTGATTCATCTGGCCCATGAAGTTTAACTTCCATTTCAGAAACAACATTTCCAAGCTTTTCCATTGCTTTTTCATATCGAGCTTCGTCTTTGCAAAGTTCTTTAAATTTTTCATCAAGAATTTCTTTAGTAAATTTTTCTGATTCTCTCATTTTTTTGAGATCACCATATTTTATACCTAAAACATCTAGAAGTGTTTTTTCAAATTTGCTATATGAACGAGCTATTACAGTACCATTTGTATATTCAACATTAAACTCTTTACATTTACTGATAACTTTTTGATTTGCTTTGAAATCGCCTAACACTTTTGCTAAGTTAACAATTTTATTCATGCCTTCTTCTGACACAAATGTTGATTTGTTTACTACAAGAGATTTTGAAATACTTTCTACAATTTCATTTCTTTGTGATTCTAAAAATTCTTTTGGAACATTAGAAATTCCTGAAATCTTGCTATCTATTAACTCTTTAACAGCTTGTTTTACATCTACAATTTTGTCTGCAGCTAAAGTTGTACCTTTTGAAATCTCAGAATTTTTAGAAACAAAACGCTCTAGAATAGATTTCATTTCTTCATTTGTAGGTACTAATGTTTTTTGTAAATTATGGTTATTAACTGAAACGGAATCTCTTGCTGATTTTAACATTGTTTTTATAGTGTCGTCAGCAATTACTACAGCTTCTTTTCCGTCTTCTGCAGAAGTTCTTAAGATTTTAGTTATGTCTTCTTTAATACCTTCCGCTGTATTTTCAAATAAATCTTCTGATAAAATTCTATATAAGTTTTCGAACTCTTCTTTTGGCAATTCTTGTCCTTTGTAACTGTTTAGAAGTTTTTCGACTTTAGAGCTCAATTGATTTGCAGAAAGAGATTCTACATCTAGGCTCATTGATTTAGTTTTTTCTAACGCATCTTTGATTGCTGAATCATATTTAGCGATATTAGCTTTTTCAAGAGCCGGGGCTACAATATAGTTTTCTATACCACAACACATTAAAGCTGTTAACGCAGGAGTTACACCAGCTGTAAGCATCCATAGTGTATTACTTTGTGTTGCATTTTTGCGCATTTGTTCACGTATTACATCATTTCTATTCTTAATATCACGCGGAATGCCCATTTTATCGCCAATTAATGCTAAATCTTCTTCAGGGATTTCTCCTCTATACATATCATAAGGAACGTAATTAGAATCTTGCATTACTGATTTTTTACGTCCTTGATCATCAATAAATTCTTTATCAAAATCATAACCGTGCATTAATTTTGAAGGTGTATTAATAGCGATTTTAGGATAAATTGCCATTGCAGTTAAGAATGTACCTAAACCAACATATTCCATTATCCTAGCGTGTGGGTTTTTTGTCTTTGACGCTAGATATGTCGCAATCATAATTCCTGCTGCAACTAACCCTATGTCATTTAAACGGCCTGATTGGTGGTCGTTTGCTGTGCCTTTAATTCCATTTTTTAAAGATTTATAGTCATACGCTCTATCTTTAAAATAATATTTAATACTATTAGAAAAATTATCGTGTATTAAATGTCCTTGCGGTGGTAGAGGATGCACATTATCTTTTGTAGAGACGGCACCTTCTGCCTCTAAGTAATATTTATGCTCTTTTTTACCATTTTGTAAAAAATTCACATTGGATTTAATATTCATTTGTACTGGATTGATTGCCATAATTAAATCACCGTACTTTCTTTGCTTTTATCTATAGTATTAATATTTGTATTTTTTGCCATATTCTTTGCTCTTAAAATAGTATTTGCTGTTAGTCCAAGCGTTAATCCAGCTGCTGTTCCAATTAATGCTTTCCCAGAATGTTTCATAAAACCTCTGCTATTAGGGTTTCCGCACCATAATTGTTTACAAGATTTAACCGCAGATTTTCCGAATTGTTTTGTAATATTCCAAGAGTTTTCTCCAAATACTTTAAGCTTTCCACCTAATTTAGAGAAGAAGCCCTCATCTTTAGCGCTAGCATAGTGTTTTCTGTTTGATACTGCACTAAATAAATCTAGCCAAGCATCTTGTACTGCTAATCCTACACCGACTGCTGCCCAAGCGTAAGAAGATAATGACTTAGCTGCATTAGATGTTGCAACAATATTTTGAATTATAGGAGTTGTCTCTGATATTGAATCATTTAAGTTCTCTCCCATTCCTAATTTTTTAGCTACTTTATCGTAATACGAGCGGTCTAATAAGTCTTTTCTGAAAAATTCTTTACTATCAAATATTTTTCTTTGTTGGAATTGTGCTTCTATTTGAGCATTTTCTCCTGCTCCTTTTGGTAGGTTGTAAACTTTGTTTTGATAAGGCATTTCAGTATCTACGCCAGTAGCCATTTCAATTGGTTTTGTTACAAAATGTTTTGAAACATTTTTTAAGATACCGTATAAAACAACACCTAATGCCATTTTTTGACCAATTTTAGCCGAAGCTTTAGCATCTTTAGCGCCTAAATGTTTACCAAGATTTAAAGCATTAAAAACGATCATAAACATAGCACTACCGGCAAGATAAGGAACGATTCCCATTGTTAAAAATTCGTAAAAATTAGAATTTATATCTCCCTTAAGTCCTTTAATCGGATAGTCTATAAAAGCGCTCATAGTTTTTTGTGTGCTCTGCTCTAATCGTGTTTTCATAGTATTGGGTAATATACGAGTTTCATCTTTTAATTTATCTTCTTTTTTTGTTTTCTTAGAAGAAAAACTCGTAGTATTTTGTACTAAGTTTAGCGAATTTATCATAAAAAACCCCTACCTGGTAACTATTTAATATAAGTAGTGAAAATATTTTTTTTGCTAGTCAATTGGCATGTAATTTACAATTATTTACAAACAAGTAATATTGTTATTTCCAATATTTTATAAAAAGTATACTCCACACTTATATCATTATAACAAAAAAATAAAAAATAAATAAAATAATA
>JAFUMP010000011.1 GCA_017482685.1 bacterium
CTTTAATAATTCTAGATTCGTTTAACATTTTATCTGAAAGTTCTTTTTGCTCTGTTTCGGTTTTTTTATCTTGTTCTATATTTGTTAGAATATCCTCAAATTTTACTGCCTCTGAATTAACGTATTCACTGGCGTCTCCAAGAATTTTATCTGATAAACCTAATTTTTTAGAAATTAGAAAAGCATTACTTCTACCAGGTACACCGATAAGTAATTTATAAGTAGGAGCTAATTTTTCAAAATCAAATTCACAAGAGGCGTTTTCCATCCCTTCTTTTTGCATTGCAAATGTTTTTAACTCACTATAATGTGTTGTGGCAATTGTCCTACAATCGAAGTCATGCAAATAGCTTAATATGGCTCTAGCAAGTGCACTTCCTTCGACAGGATCTGTACCAGAACCAAGTTCGTCTATAAGAACTAAATCTTCTTTTGTAATGTTATTAGTGATATTAACTATATTTGTCATGTGTGCAGAAAAAGTACTAAGAGATTGTTCAATACTTTGTTCATCTCCAATATCACTGTAAATATTGCTAAATACAGCCATTTCTGAAGATTCACTTGCAGGTACATGAAGACCTGACTGTGCCATTAAAGTTAGTAAACCAACTGTTTTTAATGTAACAGTTTTTCCACCCGTATTTGGACCTGTTATTACTAAAGTATTAAACTTATCTCCAAGCCACACGTCAATAGGTACAACAATTTTTGAATCTAAAAAAGGATGTCTAGCCTTTTTTAAATTTATATATCCTTTATCGTTTAATTTAGGTTCAAATGCTTCCATATCAAATGCAAGTTTTGCTTTGGCAAATGCAAAATCAATTTGACCGAAGCACATTGCTAGAAGTAAGTAAGTCATTAGTTAGCGGACTAACCATTTGAGTAAGCAAAGCAAGAATTCTTTCAATCTCAGCTTGCTCTTTAATACTCAATTCCTTAATCTCATTATTTATATTAAATACAGAAGTAGGTTCAATAAATATAGTGCTACCAGAAGCAGAAGAGTCATGAACTAATCCGTTAATTTCATTTCTATATTCTTGTTTTACAGGAATAACATATCTACCATTTCTAAAAGTAACAACTGAATCCTGTAAAAATTTTGAAGTAGAGGAAGAGTGAATGATACTATTCAATTTCTCTTTGATTTTCATTTCGCTATCCATAATTTGCTTCCTTATTTTATGAAGCTCAGGACTTGCGTGGTCGTCTAAATCATTTTCACTTTTTATACATCTAAAAATTTCGTTTTCAAGATTTTTATTTGTATATAAATTTTCAAAATAGTAATTTAAAATTTCTACGCCATCAATAGCATCTTCTTTGTAATACTCCTTAACTTCTCTAAAAATTTTTAATGTTGTTGCCACTTTCAATAACTCTTCAATAGACAAAATACTTCCGATATTTATTTTATTCACGATATTTTTTAAATCAACAATAGGAGATAGTGGAGGAGTATTCTTCCTAAGAGCAAAAGAACAAGCCTCACTAGTTTCTTTTTGTAATTTAAGTACTTTATCTATATCAGACGAAGGATATAGTTCGTCTACTAATTGTTTACCTATAAAAGTAACACAATTATTTTTAAGCATATCTAAAATTTTATTAAATTCCAAATTAACTAAAGTTTTTTTATTTATCATTGTATTTATTCCTTTCGAAAATCAATTGTAAATTATGACACAATGTCATTGCTTGTACGGATTCCAAACTTATTATGGCATAAAACAGCATCAAAATCAACTGCATTTTACATAATTGTTGACAAAATCGAAAACGGATGATAATATTTGTGTACGTAATGTTTTATTGAACTTTCACATGAATATGGAGGAGGTAAAGAACAATGAGGCTGAAGATGAACTATAAGCGGAGTCTTACTAACTTTTTAGGTGATTCGTATAAAGAAAATCTGCCTGAAGAAGATATGGACATGTTTTGCCTTTTGATAGGTGCAGGAATAGCTAAATTTACGTGTGAAATAGTATATTCAACTGTAAAAGTACCTAGATTTTGTGAAAATATTATTAGGGATGAGGCCAAATTAAGGTTAAGTCTTTATGAAAAATGTCAGGAATTGGTTAAAGGGTATATTTGTGAAGTAAAAAATATGAAAGATAAAGATTTCAATGATTGGTACAAGAAAATGCAAAGAGCATTTCATAGAGATAAAGAACTGTATACCGAAAAATGTAAGAAAGAAGCTGACAAAGTAATGTTGGTTGTTTACGAACATCTGATGAAGAAAATTTGAAAAGTGAATGAAAAACGCCCTTAGAGGGCGTTTTTCGTTGATATAATTTCTATTCTTTTGTTATCTCTTTCAAAGCACCAAGTCCAGCTAATGCATTTGTAGCATCAAATGGAATAAATACTTTATTAGCACTTCCGTTTGCAACTTTTTCTAAAGCTTCTAAAGATTTAATTGCAACTAATTTATCATCTGGATTTGAAGCTTTGATTGCTCCATAAATATATTCAATCTCTTTAGCCTTAGCTTGTGCTAATTTTTCAATAGCTTCAGCTTCACCGGCAGCTTGAAGGATAGTAGATTGTCTAGTACCTTCAGCTCTTCTAATTTCAGCTTCTCTGTCAGCGTCAGCATCAAGAATTCTAGCTTCTTTTTGACCTTCAGCAATAGTAATAGCAGATTGCTTTTCACCTTCAGCTTGAAGAATCAAAGCTCTTTTTGTTCTTTCAGCGTTCATTTGTTTTTCCATTGCTTCTCTGATATCCTTTGGAGGATCGATGTCTTTTATTTCTACACGATTAACTTTACAACCCCATTTATCAGTTGCTTCATCAAGAATTTGACGAAGTTGGAAGTTGATTTGTTCTCTTGAACTAAATGTACTATCTAAATCCATTTTACCAACAACGTCACGAATTGTTGTAGTTGTTAAGTATCTAATACCATTTTGTAAATTTTCAATTTCATATACAGCTTTTTTAGCGTCTGTAATTTGGAAGAATACAACTGTATCGATTCTGATAGTAACGTTATCTTTTGTGATAACGCTTTGTGGTTGTACATCCATTGTTTGTTCTTTTAAGCTAACTGTTGCACGAACTCTATCAAAGAAAGGGAACAAGAAGTTTAGTCCAGCAGTAGCAGTTTTTAAATATTTACCAACTCTTTCGATTATCATAACTTCTGATTGAGTTACTACTTTAAATGATTTTAAAGCAATAATGAAAGCAAGAATTACAATTATAACAATAAATTCTGTCATAAAATTTTACCTCCTAATATTTAAATTTTTTTAACAACTGTTTTAACCCCTTCAATTCTTAAAATCTCAACAGCTGTACCTTCTGGAATTATTTCGTCTTCTTCATTTTTGGCAGACCAAATATCTCCATCAATTTTAATTTGACCTTGACTTTTTAAATTGTCAATTGTCGTTGAAACAATAGCTTTTTTGCCGATTATAGTATATACATTTGTAGGAGTTTCTTTTGGTTCAAACTTATCTTTAAGTTTTCTCGTAGATAATACTAAAATAATAGAAACAACTGCAAAAACTATAAGTTGAATAATTAAATTATCTATAAAGAAACTAGTTGCCATAGCGACAAGTGCTCCTACGCCAAACCAACATACTAAAAAGCCTTCAGTAGCTATTTCTAGTATAAAACATAGACCAGCAAAGATTAACCACCATGTCCATACTTCCATTTTTTCTCCTCCTTTGCAAGAAAAATATTCATACAATAAAATTATATAATAAAAATGCAAAAAAATAAATAGAAAATTTTGAAAAATATATTTATTATATTGCTTTTATGTCGATTTTTGTATATGATTTAATTGTATATTTTACTGAGAGGATGTATGTACATATGAATAAAATTTTATCTTTTACAAAAAAGATTTTTTGGGTAATACTGCTTGGTGTTTTTGCATTTTTATTATTTAAAATTGCACCTTATTATAAGCCTACGGAAACGTTCGAAAAAGGTGTTTTAAGAGTTGTTGTGG
Source organism: bacterium (assembly GCA_017482685.1). Classification (GTDB taxonomy): domain Bacteria; phylum Cyanobacteriota; class Vampirovibrionia; order Gastranaerophilales; family Gastranaerophilaceae; genus CAG-196. The sequence continues at coordinate 3,992 of JAFUMP010000011.1, forward strand.
ATGATAAAGATGTAACAAACTCGCTTCCAGATGAGGTATTTGTAGAAAATGATGTAGTTATGATGACATCAAAAACCGCTATGAAATATTTCGATAATATATATATTTATTATGATGAAAAATATGATACGGCAATAATTACTTCTGATAAAATGATTGGAAAGATAAAGCTTGGGACAAATACTATAAATGTAAATGGTGAAGATAAAGCGTTAGAAGGTACTGCTTTTATGAGCGGGGAACAACTATATATTCCAATAAGTTCCGTTGAAGAAGTAAAAGATGTTTCTATTGATTTTAATGAAAAGGTAATTGATACTACACCAAGAGGTATGAGCAGAGTAAAAATTGTAAAGAGTGGTAGTAAGCAAAAGTTAA
>JAFUMP010000012.1 GCA_017482685.1 bacterium
CATAAAGGGCCCTGTCTTCGGGTATAGTTGTGGTTTTAGTTTTAGAATTTGTTAGCGTCATGTAAGGTAACCGAGGAATGTAATTCATTATTATATATTTAATCTCGGTTGGCAGGTCTTATCAAATTTTATATTCAAAATTGTAATCAAAATTCATTGAGCATACTATTGTTAAAAAAGAAGAAAAATGATACAATTATAAAAACTAATAAAAGACTAACTATTAATTGTCAATAGTCTTTTGAAAAAATTAAAAAAAAATTTTGTTAGATAAAAAATTGCATGACAAATAGAAGTTTTTAAGCCATTTTTTAAAAACTTCCGCAACCGTTGCAACTGTAAGAATGAGCTTATCTGAATACTTGATATATGTCAATACTAAAATGCATTGATATAAAATCAAGTATTGACATATATCAGGTATTCAGATGTATGGCACTTAAGCAGTTGTAAGCAACAAATGTTGCAAATATGTACTTTGAAAAATTTATGTTAGCTTAAATTAAAAGGCGTTTCATCAGTTAGAATCTTGAAGATAACTCTAACCAATTTGTTACAAACATGACCTAGTGCTACTCTATGAGTCTTACCTTGAGAACGTTTTGAAATATAGTAGTTGTGAAAAGTCTCATTATTGTATATAATAAGAAAAGCAACTCTATAGATTGCATAGCGAAGGTAAGTTGAACCGCGTTTAGAAATTTTCATTGATGAGGCTTGAAAATCTCCAGATTGTTTAACAACTGGATCTAAACCAGCAAATGCTAGCAATTTAGAAGGGTTGCTAAATCTTTTTATGTCACCAATTTCACTAATAATCATTGCTCCAAGAGTATAGCCAACACCAGGGATTGTAAGAATTGGAGAATTTAGTAATTCCATTAGTGTCACAATAGCTAAATCAATATCTTTGATTTGCTTTTGATATAATCTTAATTGCTTAATTAAACATTGTATTTGTAATTCAATAGCGGGATTATCTAGTCCAATACTTTGTTTCGATAGTTTCTTTAATTGTAAGGCTTTTTCTTGATTATAATGTCCTCTAGAATTGTCATATAACAAGTTAGTTAGACCATCTATTCTACAGTGAGCAATAGCCTTTGCAGAAGGATATTTTTCCAGTAATGCATAAGAAACCTTTAAATGTAAATTACCTTTAAAGAAACTAGAAAGTTCTGGAAAAACAATATCTAAACAGGCTGTTAATTGAGTTTTAATTCTAGTTTGCTGTTGAATAGTTTCAAGTTTAAATCTTGAAAGACGTCTAAGCTTAATAATATTAATATCTTGAGAATTAACAAGGGAATATTTTTTAAGCATAAGACATTGAACAATAAGCTTAGTGTCAATCTTATCAGTTTTTGTTTTTCTAATATTAGAATCACGAAGAGCATCAGTTTGAATTGGATTAATAACACCGATTTTATAACCTCGTTCATATAGAAAATAGATAAGATTTTCTGCATAATGTCCAGTTGATTCTAGACCAATTAAGCAGTCTTGAAAATTCTCAATTTCTTCAACTAATTTCATAAAACCTTGACGAGAATTTTCAAAAGGAAAAGGTTTTACGATAACTTCACCATCTGAGCTAACAACAGACGCAAAGTGTTTAAATTTGGCAATATCAATGCCGATGTAAACCATAGTGTTTACCTCCTGTAATAAAATTTATCAACAACTGTGACAACGCCCAACTAGTTTTATTACTTGTAACCTTGCGCTAAATGAAAGATCAAAGTCTTATCTAACTAATTACCAATTAATAATAAAACTGTGGCAATATTCTTTCATCAGTAGTAGAAACTACAAGGAGAAATAAGAGTCCACAGTGTTAACATAACAATTATATCATGGAAAGATATAATTGACTATAAAGGTTTATGGGGAACCTTTTAAAAACCTAAATATATTATACAAGGAGAAACATGATGAGTAAGTTTTGGGCAAAGGTAGAATTTAAGCAGGAGAAAAATGCTGAACATTTGATTAGAGCATTTTTTCAGAATTTTGATCCTGATAGTAGCATTGTAGTAAGAGGAACTGAGGCAAAAATGGAAATTATTTTTCAGCAGCCGCCAATGGCAATTATCGATGCAATAAGCCATTGTCAAGTTATTGAACTGAATTACGGAAAGGACTTGAAAGAATACGAGGAAGAGAAAGACAGTAACATTGAAACAGAAAATAACTTTGAACAGGTAATTGTAGAAGGTGAAAGTTCTGAGCAGCAGCGGGAACAAGAGAAAATAGAGAATGAAAAAATTGAAAGGCCTGAAAAAGAGGATACAGAGAGCGAAAATGGCGAAGATTCTATTAAAGAAGTAAAAACAGAGCTACCTCCAATTAACATTCCAGAATTAGAAGAAATTGCAAAAAATGCAGCATCTTTTAAAAATTTTGTAAAATCAGTGACAGAATGGCTGGAAATGGACAAAAGGCAGGAACTTTTTGAGGAACTAGTAATTGTATCTATAGAAGTCGATAAACTTTCTTGGAAAGAGTTAGAAAAGGCGTTGGAAGACAAAGGTGTTACTTATAAAAAGTGGGACAAGGTTTGGATTAGTAATCAGGTTTCAGAAAAACTGAAAGAATATTCAATAACAATGATGCCACTTCTAAATGCAATTAGACAGTATAAAGAGTATGCTTTTGAGCAGAAAGAAAATTCTATTGTGCAGGCAGAAGAAACAATTCATAATGATAAAGAAAAATCAGAAAAGGCTAATGAAATTGATATTCCAAAACATAGATTAAAAATGGAGTGTATGCCAGAAATTAAAGATTTTGAGGAAACATTAGCAAG
>JAFUMP010000013.1 GCA_017482685.1 bacterium
AAACACGTCAGTTCCGACATATCTTTATATAAACGGTAAACAGGCTAATGTTATTGGTGGAGAAGGCATAATGATAAAACAACCTCTAACTGAAAGGTCATTTGATGAGTGAAAATATTGTTAAAGATTTAGAATATTATATGAATCTTGATTGGACTCTTATAGAAGGTACTGATTTAGATTTTAATGGTAATCCATACCATTATATTGAAATAAAAGAGATTCCTAGTTTTGCGTTTTGTGCTAAAACTCGTGAGAAAGCATTAGAAAATTATAAAAAGCAGTTAAAACTTTCACTTATGCTAATGTTGGAAGATGGCGAACATATTATAGAGCCAGGAGAAGAGACTGAAGATGATATAGATTGGGAAAGTATATGTCCGTAGTTAATATTTCTGAAATTTATATATCAAAAATGACTTCTGAAGATATTGATAAAGTTATAGAAATAGAGGCAGAGGTTTATGGCGCTCATCATTGGTCAAAATCTTCGTTTTATGAAGAAATGCAAAATAATTTAGCTAAATATTATGTTGCAAAAACTGCTGAAAATAAGCTTGTTGGTTATGCAGGGACTTGGCATATTATTGATGAAGGACATATAACCACTTTTGCTATAAAAAAAGATTATCAAAGAAATCACATCGGTGAAGCTATTATTACAAAAATACTAGACGATTGCTACGAAGCAGGGATTAAATACTTAACATTAGAGGTAAGAGTTTCAAATGCACCTGCAATAGGGCTTTATACCAAATATGGATTTAATTCTTTAGGAACAAGAAAAGGCTATTATCAAGATAATAATGAAGATGCTTTGATTATGTGGACTGAAAATATTTTTTACGATAAATTTAAAACAAGATACGAAGAAAATAAAAATAAATTAAAGAGTTTAATTAATATAAAATGACAAAACGGATTTCAAGACAATTAAATAGCTTTAAATACAAAGGAGAGCCTATAAAAATAACAATTGGCACTTTGCTTATTACTGCGTTTTGCATATTGTTATTAATAATTGCTACATTTACACAAATATCATTTTCTCACTTTCATATTCCGCTAGATGCTTTTTCTTTTTTAAATAATGAACCAACTGATTATGAAATTGCAGACCATTTTACTAGAAATTATAGATATATTCCTCAGATACCGACTGTATTTTTTATAATAGCTCTTTTAGGTAGAAAATTTGGGATATTAGCGATTTGTGGATATATTCTTTTGGGAATGTTTTTCCCTATTTTTGCATTAGGTGGTGGGGTTACATATTTATTTGAATATGGTTTTGGCTATATTTTAGCTTTTATACCAGCAATATTTTTTTCAGGGACTCTTTTAAAGGTAAAAACTGACTTTTTTAGAATAATACTTTTATCAACACTAGGTGTTTTCGCTATTCATATTTTAGGTGTTTTATATATGTTGTTCATTGCAACATTACGTCATGCGCCAATGGATTTGATTTCTAGCTGGATTTCCTCACAAAGTGGTGTTCAAATTCTTTATGATATATTGTTTTCCATTTTTGCAATATATTTAGGACGAATTTGTAGAAAATTCCTTTGGATTATAATGTGTTGATAATCAATAATTATCTATGCTAATGGTCCTAACGATTCAGATTTATCAATTTCATATTCACAACCAGCTGTAGAAACTGCTCTCCGTCAGATTGGAGGAGAGTTAATGGTTGAGATAATTGAAGAAGATGCTATAATATAGATAAAAAATCAGTGAGGATGGCTAAAAGCTATTCTCACTGATTTTTATAACTATCTTTTTATCTACCCTAGCAAGAAGCGCAAGCAGAAAGTGATTTTTTAAGGGTTTCAACTTTATCTAAGTTTTCCCAAGGTACAACTAAATCTGTACGACCTAAGTGGCCATAAGCTGCCAATCTTTGATAGAATTTACCGCCATTTTTAGCTGGTAAGTTTCTTAAATCAAAGTTTTTAATAATTGCAGCTGGTCTTAAATCAAAGTTAGCTCTTATTAAATCTGAAATTTCATCATCAGAAATTCTACCAGTATCAAATGTATCAACAAAGATTGAAACAGGCTCAGCTACGCCAATTGCGTAAGCTAATTCGATTTCACATTTGCTTGCTAACCCTGCTGCTACTATGTTTTTAGCAACATAACGAGCTGCATAAGCTGCTGATCTGTCAACTTTTGTAGGATCTTTTCCAGAGAAAGCTCCGCCACCGTGACGTGAGTAACCACCGTAAGTATCTACGATAATCTTTCTACCAGTTAAGCCTGAATCGCCTTGTGGGCCACCTACAACGAATCTTCCTGATGGATTAATAAGGATTTTTGTTTCAGAATCTAATTTGATAGCTTCTGTTTCAAAAACATAATCCACAACGTGTTTTTTAAGATCGTTATAAATGATTTCTTGAACTTTTGAGTTATCAGTAATACCATTTATTTCAGCTGCGTGTTGAGTTGAAAGTAAAACTGTATCAATTCTTGAAGGTTTTCCATCAACATACTCTACAGAAACTTGAGATTTTCCATCTGGTCTTAAATATGTTAAAAGTCCTTCTTTTCTTACTTGAGTTAATCTATATGCCAATTTATGAGCTAAGCTTATTGGCAATGGCATTAATTCAGGTGTTTCATCACAGGCGTAACCAAACATAATCCCTTGGTCACCAGCACCTAAATTATCTGTTTCAGAAGTTGAAGTGTCAGCATTTTCACTTCTTGTTTCATAAGCTTTATTAACACCACCAGCAATGTCACAAGATTGCTCATCAATACTTGTCAATACTGCACAAGTATCGCAATCAAAACCACCGCCAGCTTGACCTTCATAGCCAATGTTTCTAACAGTGTTTCTAACAACTTGTGGAATATCTACATAACAGTTTGATGTAATTTCACCACATACAAGAACCATGCCTGTAGTAGCTGTTGTTTCAGCAGCAACACGTGATTGTGGGTCTTTTGTTAAAAATTCATCCAAAATAGCATCTGATATTTGGTCACATACTTTGTCTGGATGGCCTTCTGTTACTGATTCAGAAGTAAATAAAAATCTTTTTGATGTCATTCCATTCTCCTTAATTTAATTTATCGGTAAGGTTTTTAATTCCGACCCGATTAACTATACAATTAGCAATATTCTATTATGAAGGATATAAAAAAGCAAGCGATTATTAATCGCCTGCTTTTTTAGAGTAATTCTAAATTCTAGCCTCTTGCACAAATAGTTTGAGCAACATAAACTCCTGATGCAGAAGCTTGGATTAAACCTCTTGTTACGCCTGCGCCGTCACCAATTGTAAACAAGTTTTTAACCCCTTCTGTTTCTAATTCGTTAGTAAGCTTAACTCTTGCTGAATAGAATTTAACTTCAATGCCATATAGAAGAGTGTATCTTGATGCTGTACCTGGAGCTATTTTATCAAGAGCGAATAACATTTCTATAATTGATTTCATTTGTCTATAAGGTATTACTAAGCTCAAATCTCCAGGAGTTGCACAAGTAAGAGTTGGTTCAATAATGCTTGATTTGATTCTATCAGGTGTAGAACGACGTCCTTCAAGCAAATCTCCAAATCTTTGAACCAATATTCCGCCAGCTAACATGTTTGCTAAACTTGCAATATGTTGACCATAAGCAATAGGCTCTTTAAATGGTTCAGTGAACTTTTTGCTTACTAAAAGCGCAAAGTTTGTATTTTTAGTTTTAATATTCGCATAACTGTGACCATTTACTGTTGAAATACCATTGTAGTTTTCTTGTACTACTTCACCATTTGGATTCATACAGAAAGTTCTTACTTCATCTCCAAAAGTTGGTGAATGATAAACTAATTTTGATTCGTACAATTTATCTGTAAGTGGTGCAAAAACTGGAGCTGGTAACTCAACACGAACCCCAACGTCAACAGCATTGTTTACCATACCAATTTTATTTTTTGCGAATTCTTGAGTAAGCCAATCTGCACCTTCTCTTCCTGGTGCAATTATTGTATATTCTGCTTTTATTGTTTCACCACTGTCAAGCACAATTCCTTTAACTTGTTCGCATTCAACAATTAAGCTTTGTGCTACAACATTGTTTAAAATTGTAATCTTGTCATTTAGATAATCTTGCATGTGTTTTAGAACATGAAGGCTTCTTTCTGTCCCCAAGTGTCTAACTGGAGAATGAACCAGTTTTAATTCCGCTAATGCTGCTTGACGTTCTATTTCGTGGAAAGTTTCCATATCTGTACCAAAAACTTCGTCTGTAGCGCCATGTTCAAGATACATGTTATCAGCATATTTAATATATTCTTCAACTTTTTCTCTTGACATGTAGTCAACTAAATGACCACCTACATCAGGAGTTAGTGTTAGCTTACCGTCAGAAAAAGCGCCTGCTCCACCCCAGCCACAAAGTAAGCCACAACGCTTACAATTAACACATTTTGGCGAACCGTTTCTTATTGGACAAACTCTTTTTTCAATTTTTTGCCCTTTTTCGATTAACACAACTTTCCATTCAGGACGCAATTTTGTAATCTCCAACGCAGTAAAAATACCCGCTGGTCCAGCGCCAATAATCGCAACATTGTACATTCCCATTCTTTCACTCCTAATATGCTATTACTTATATACGATAATACAAAAAAAGCTACAAATCAAACTGAATAGAAAGAGTTAACTCTTGAGAGTGATTTTTATTTAATAATATTGCACATGTCTAAAAAATATGTTAATATTAATTCATAAGTAGTGTAGTTTGACTGTAGGCAAAAAAAATCACCTTTGGGTGTTTATATATAAACGTGTGTTACTTTATAATATAGGAGGAAACGGGATGAACGTTACCACAGTTGAAAGAAAGAAAGCAGTTAAACCGACTTTTAATGATGAATTTGAAAACTACCTAAGAAAACAACAAGTCAAAACCACATTTAATGGTTCTGAGTTAGAGTCTTTTTCTTGGTATAAAAAAGCGTTAGGACTTATATAATGAAAAAAGGCGAGCATTGCTCGCCTTTTTTATTGCATGAAAAAGTATCTTGTTGTTTAGTCCCTTTTGTTATATTATGTATAATAACATTACTTTTTATTGAGAGGCTTTAATGACGCTGGAAAATTTTGTATATGAGTCCTTAAATGAAATTATTAAAGGGGATTATGATGAAGCTCGGGCTCATATTATTAAACATAAAGACTTATATCAAAACGATACTGCTATTTGTTTTAGCTTACTCGCATTAGGAGCTTTTATCAAAAAACAATATGATGAATATTATCAATTTATGAATGATGCTCAATTTTTGGTTGAGCAAAATAAAGATGCATTAACAAACATTTTTCATGAATTAGCACTTGCTTATGTTAATTTTACAGAAAGAAACAGTTCACTTTATTCTATTAATTACAATAAAGCACGTAAACTTGCAATGAAAGCTCAAAAAACAGCTTTTTTTGAAAAAATTACAAATATGCTTAAATGTCCTCCGATTACACATTTGAGTGCGCATGCTCATGTTAAGGATCCGTTGATAGCTTTGGTAAAAATAGGGCAAGCTGTTGCTGCTGAAAAGAATATTGACGTGCTTATAAGAACTATAGCTGAAGAAACAAGAACTGCTTTAAATGCTGATCGTTGTACTGTGTTTTTACATGACAAGGCAACAAATGAGCTTTATTCAAAAGTCGCAATTGGTTTAGATGATTTTAAAGAATTAAGAATTCCTGCAAACAAAGGTTTAGCTGGTCATGTATTAAAGACTGGAGAAACTATAAATATTAAAGATGCTTATAATGATAAACGCTTTAATAAGGCTATAGATAAAAAAACAGGATATAGGACTAAAACAATTTTATGTATGCCAATAAAGAATTTTAATCAAGAAATAATTGGCGTATTTCAAGTTTTAAATAAGTTTGATGAAACATTCACCATTGATGATGAGGATTTACTGGTTGCAATAGCTTCTAGTGCGGGTATTTCATTAGAAAATGCTCAATTATTTGAAAAGCAAAACAAAATGATTGAAGAGCAAAAAATTATTTTTGATAGCTTCATTGAAACTTTAGCATCTTCTATTGATGCAAGAGATAAAATTACATCTGGGCATTCAACTAGAGTAAAAATGTATGCAACATTAATTGCCAAAGAATTTGGTATGGAAAAGAATGATATCTACATTTTAGAAAAAGCTGCTGCATTACATGACATTGGTAAAATTGGGATAAGAGACTCTGTTTTACAGAAAGAGGGAAAACTTACTCCAGAAGAATATCAACATATTCAAGAGCACGTTGAAATAACTTATAAAATTTTAGAAAAAATCCACATGTCTAATGAATTTCAACAAATTGCTGATATTGCTTGTTCTCACCATGAAAAGTTTGATGGTTCGGGTTATCATAGAGGCTTAAAAGGAGAAGATATTCCTTTTGGAGGAAGAGTTCTTGCTGTTTCCGATGTATTTGATGCAATTACGTCAAAACGCCATTACCGTGACAAAATGCCTATCGAAAAAGTTATTGATATTATAATGAAAGGCTCTGGTAATCATTTTGATCCGTTAGTTGTAGAGAAATTTTTATCTGTTAAATTAACAGATATAGTTAAAGTATTTTTAACAGAAAATAAGCTTACTCTTGATTCGGAGGATAATAAAACTTTAGAAAAATACAATCTTCTTGATTTATATTACTCGATAATAAATAATTGTAGTAATATGCTTTTATTAGTTTTTAACAAATACTATGTAGGTGTAGATTTTGAAAATGAATAAATTTTACAGCAAAACTTTTTTAATATTAATGAGTTTAGGGATATTAACTTGCGCAAGTTCTTTCGCTGCTGAAGAAAAAGAATCCCAAACAATAAAAGTGGGTACTTCTATTGCGAATGTTGAAATCGTAAAAAAAGATAATTTTATAAAATCAAAATATGCTTCTGCTGAGAACCGATTTTTACAAGGTAATATTAAAGCATCTTATGATGATTATGCAGATCTGATTTCAATAGCAAATCATGATGATTATGTGTTTTTAGCTTATGCGATAAAATTAGCTGAATACGGTTTTTTTGATTTATCAGAAAGGCTTTTTGAAAACTTAGATAATAATTTGTACACACAAAATTATATTCATGACATCAAACTTTTTTATTATCCTCAATGTAATATGGATTTCAAAGATACAGTTGCACTAGCCGATGCCTATGCAAGTATTGTTTATAATAATTTAGCAATAGAAACAACAACTGAATTACTTAACAATACAAAAATTAGTGAGAGTGATTATAAAAATTATTTAGTAGCATTGGGTTTTTATAAATCAAATAATTTACAACAAGCTTTAAAATACATAAATAATGCCATTTTGGCGAATGACAAAAATATTAATTATAAGATTTTAAAAGCAAAAATTTTAGCAGATACTAATAAAACAAAACAGGCTTTAAAAATTTTAAAAGAAATCAAAAAAGCAGAATTTTTAACTGTTGATTTTCAAGAAAAAATTAAAGCTATAGAAGAATATATTCTTTATAAAGTTGCAAAGGAAGAGCCCTTAAAGGATTATCATTTGGCATATTATTATCATTTGCAAAATAAAACTTCTTTGGCCATAAAAGTTTTACAAAGCTCTATTTTGCAAGCAAAACAATATTCTTCAAATATATTTGGTTTACTTGGTAAAGTCTATTATGAAATAGATGAACCTTTAAAGGCACAAGAGTTTGCTCAAAGGGCATATAAAGAAAACAAGAAAAACTATCATGCTAATTTAACGCTTGCTAATTTAAATTATGATGCAAGAAATTATCAAGAAGCTCTTGAATATTTTAAAGAAGCAAATAAATTAACAGAGGATTGTAGTGCGAAATTAGGTGTTGCAAAATCTTATATAGCTCTTTCAAAAGAGAAAAAATCAAAAAAAATATATGAAAATATGCTCAAAAAAGATTTGAATAATTCGGAATTGTTAGTAGGTACTTTAAAAATATTTCCACAAAGGGCAGATGAATATTTACCATTATTGGTTGCTTCAGATATAACCAATAATGACATTTGGCTTGCACTTACTAATCTAGCTATTCAAGATAACAATTATACAATGGCAGAAACTTATCTTAACAACTCTTATTATATTGACGGAAATAATTTTAAATATTATTATTATTTAAGCTTGTTATTAAAAGCTAGAGGTGAAGTGGAAAAATCAAACATTTCTCTTATAAAGTGTTCAAAACTTAATTCAGAATACAAAACAAATCTAAATCTGGAGTTAGACAAGTATGAAGAATAATATTTTAATAGTTGAAGATCATGAATTAACTAGATTTGGCTTAAAAACAGCTTTTGAATCTTGTGATTTTATTGAAGGTATTTATGAAGCTGAATCTGCTGAAACAGCTTTTGATATTATAAACGATTCTAAAATTGATTTGATAATCATGGATTTAGGTTTGCCTGGATTAGATGGAATTGAAGCAACGAAAAAAATTAAACAAAAAAATACAGATATTAAAATTGTAATACTTACATCACATAATGATTCTCAAGAAGTATTGAATTCTTTAAAAGCTGGTGCTAATGCTTATTGCTCAAAAGAAATTAATCCACAAAGATTAACGCAAGTTGTTCTTTCGGTTTTAGATGGTGCTTCTTGGTTTGATCCGAGTATTGCTCACGTTGTTCTTGAAGCAGCATCCTCTTCTCAGCAAGCAAATGTTCCAAAACCTGAAAAAGATTATGGCCTAACTTCTAGAGAAAGTCAAATTTTAAAATTAATTACAGAAGGTTATAGCAATAATGAAATAGCTAATCAACTTTTTGTAAGTATTAATACAACAAAAGCTCACGTAGCAAGTATTTTACAAAAACTTGAAGTCGATGATAGGCTTCAAGCTGCATTAAAAGCGCTTAAAGAAAGATTGGTATAATATGGGTGGAGTAGCTTCTTTATTAATAGTAGACGATAATCCTAAATTTTTAGAAGATGCACTTCCAATGTATGGTTATGATGTGACCGTTGCAAAGGATGGTCTTGAAGCTTTAAAAATTTTATCAAAAGAAACTGCTCATTTTGATTTAGTTTTATTAGATGTGATGATGCCAAATATGGATGGTTGGGACACATTAAAAGCTATTCGTAAAAAGAAAGAAACGGAACATTTACCTGTAATAATGATTACAGCTGTAAATGAAGATCAAAAAATAGTATCAGGTTTAAAAATTGGAGCAGACGATTATATTGTAAAACCTTTTATACTACCAAACCTTTTGGCTAGAATTGAAGCTATTTTAAGACGTGTAAATTGGCAGAAAGAAAACCAAAATAAAACAGAAAAAAACTTAAATAAAGATGTAAATATAGAAGTTTTAACTCCAAAAGAGAAAGAAGTTTTAGCTTTAGTTGCAAAAGGTGCAAGTAATCAAGAAATTGCGGATAAGCTTTGCGTAAGAGATGTAACTGTAAAAACACATTTAAATAGCATTTTTAAGAAATTAAAAGTAACAAATAGAACACAAGCCGTATTACTTGCAATGCAAATAGATTTGATTAATTAGGAGATAAAAAATGTTATCAAAAGAAGATTTAGTTAATTTATTAATAAATGATGTTGATGCTTTTAACCAAGAGCTTCACGGTAAGCCGTTTGATTTAAGTGAGGTTGATTTATCAGGAGTAAATATAGAAGGAGCAGTTTTTGATAATATAGATTTGTCATCTTCATCTTTTGCTGATTCAACATTAACAGAGGTAAAGTTTTTAGGTTGTGATTTAACTTCTGTAGATTTTAATAGAGCAAATTTAGTAGAATGTGTGTTTAGTGAATCTGTTTTAAATGGAACAGATTTTAGCTATTCTAAAGTTGATTATTGTAACTTTGCAGATTCTGATTTTGCAGGAGCAATTATGCTTGATGCTGATTTTACAAATTCTGATTTAACTGGTTGTGAGAATCTAAATGCTTCTAGATTTGATGATTCAACAGTTTGGCCAGATAATGAATATCTCCCAGAAGATTTTGATTCTAGTTATTCAGAAGACTTATCTTCTTTAAAAGATGATGATGATTATACTGTATCAGACTATTAATTCAAAAATTATTTAAGGTTGAATTTTCAGACTCGCAAGAATTCTCTTCAATGTTTCTTGTGAGTTTTTTAATTGGAGCAGAGATTTTGTATTTATTGTTACAATAAATTTACAAATCTACTTGTCAAATAATTTATTTTAAGGTACACTTATTATACACTAGGTAGTAAAAAGGAAATATTGTCATGGCAAAACATTGTGAAGTATGCGGAAAATCAGCATTAAAATCATCAAAATTAACATTCTCTCATAAACAAATTCCAAACAGACAACAACCTAATTTACAAGAAATTAGAGTTAATGTAAATGGACAAACTAAGAGAATGACAGTTTGTACTTCATGCTTAAAAGCTGGTAAAGTGCAAAAAGCTGTTTAATGATTTAAAAAAAGTAAAAAAACCAAGCAATCTGCTTGGTTTTTTTTATTCCAAAAATTCAGCTAAAATATTATTACTTAAAAGAACTCCATTAAGAGTTAATTTATATCCATTTGAAGTTTTTTCTATATAATCAGGGATAAACTTTTTTAGCGCATTTCTATACTTTCTTTCAAAATCTATATCAAATTTTTCTTTAATTACGTCTAAATTAATTCCAGCTTCTTTTCTGAAACCCAAGAAGATTTCTTCTTCAAGCATTTCTTCTAAAGTTTGAATATGTCCATTTGAATGCTGAGCAGGATTATTCATATAATCTTCTATCGTAGAATAATTTGAATATCTAATTCCATCAATATAACCATGTGCAGAAACCCCAAAACCATAATATTCATTATTATTCCAATAATTCAAGTTATGTTTTGATTCATATCCATCAATTGCAAAATTGCTAATTTCATAGCGTTTATAGCCTTTTGGGTTTAAATAATTATTAATTTCTAAATACATGTCAGCCTGTATATCATCATCAGGCAAATTTTTTGGTGGATTTTTCCCCCAATAAGAATCTTCTTCAAGCTTTAATCCATAAGTTGAAATATGCTGAATATCTAATTGAGTAAAAATTTCTAAGTCTTTATGCAAAGTTTCAATTGTTTGAGTTGGAAGTCCGTATATCAAATCTAAGCTAATATTATCAAAGCCCGCAGTTTTAGCAAATTCTACAGCTTTTATTATTTGTTTTGAATCATGCCTTCGTCCAATAAGCTTTAGAATTCCATCATTAAAAGTTTGTGAGCCTATACTTAAACGATTTATTCCTATATCTTTTAAACTTTTTAAATATTCTAAAGAAGCGTCATCTGGGTTTAGTTCTAAAGTTATTTCGCAATTTGAAGCTAATTTAAATTTATTAATTATTTTTTTTAAATGTTGTATTTCTAATAATGAAGGAGTGCCTCCTCCAAAATAAAGAGTCTCAATATCTTCTCCTGCATAATTTGTATCAATTTCCTTAAATAAAGAAAAAACATAGCCTAAAATTTTTTCTGTACAAGGGAAAGAGATAAAAGAGCAATATTTACATTTTTGTTTACAAAATGGTATATGTATATAAACGCTTTTTGCCATTTATTCATCCAATTTTATATAATTCGAATCCCAACGTAAATCTATATATTTAACTTTTTTATTAATCATTTTAACTTGAGGTAATAATGAAGGCAAGCGACCGATTTTATCAAATACAGAAGGGTTCATACTTCCTAATCTTATATTTGTTGTTTGTATTTTTACATAAACATCTTTAGGATTTCTATAATCAATATATTCAACTGTTTCACCAGTTTCAGCTTCTATTAAATCTGCTAGTTTTTTGAAATTTTTAACTTTTATAGCATCCCAATTTCTATAATCATCACCACTACCATAAGTTATTACTAAAACTGTTTTATAGTCATCATCTAAAGGCATGTATTCTCTTCCAATAAGTTTTCCATCGGCAGAGAAAAATGCTATTGGAGGAGCTTCTAAGTTAGGTGAAATTGTAACAATGGGAGTACGTTCAATAACAATGATTTGTAATCTTGCTGGAAACCAAAAACGTCTAATATAAACATTCTGAATAGGCTCGAGCTGAGTTATACTTTTCTTTAGATCTTCTGTTTTTACTAAAAAAATTAAATCTTGTGGAACCTGATTTCTTCTTAAAGCAGATAGAATTTTTTGTTCAGGAACAATATTATTATTAATAATTTCTAATGCTGAACTATTCACGCTATCAAATGCATCAGGTTTTAATCTCCATTGTGGCATTTTTAAAATAAAAATAATAGATAGTATTAAGCCTAAAATTAAAAACAGTTTATAAAACACTCTTAGCCTATTCAAACGCTTTTGTGATTGTCTTATTTGACGTTGCATTTGAGCTTGTTTTAGTCGTCTATTTTGATTATATTTTGGTTTTTCGTCTGCCATTATTTATTTAATCCTGCGCTATGAAGTACCATATCAACTAAAGAATCATAATTAATATCACAAGCAGCAGCCTGTGCAGGCAAATCACTTGTATCAGTCATCCCTGGATTTGTGTTAATTTCAAGAATATAAGGGATATTATCAACGATTAAAAAATCTACTCTAGACACTCCTGAACAGCCACAAACTTCAAACGCTTTTACTGCATTCCATTTTACTCTTTCCGTCATTTCTGGAGAGATTTCTGCTGGCAAAATAAATTCAGTCATACCTTTTGTATATTTTGCTTCATAATCATACCACTCGTTTTTAGGACGAAGCTCTAGAATTTCTGTTGCAAAAGCTTTTCCATCTTTTTCAAGAACTCCAACTGTCGCAGCGATTCCAACTAAGTATTCTTCAATTAATATTTCTGCATTGTATTTACGAGCTTCTTCAACAGCTTTTACAAGTTCTGATTCATTATTAACCTTACTCATACCAAAGCTTGAACCTTCTGAAACAGGTTTTATCATTAATGGATAATGTAAATCTTCGACTTTTTTTATAGGATCTTCATTTGGTAAAAGATAAACAGAGGTAATTAGAGGAAGCCCAGCTGTTCCCATGACTTTTTTTGTATATTCTTTGTTCATACAAATTGCACTAGACATAACTCCACAGCCTGTATATGGTATTTTTAAGATTTCTAAGACCCCTTGAATACAACCATCTTCTCCAAATTTTCCATGAAGTGTATTATATGCATATTCAAAGCCTTTTAAGTCATTCATTACATTTTCTGAAACGTCAACAATTTGTGCGTTTTTATAACCTAATCTTTGAAGCGCAGCCAAGACATTTTTCCCAGAACGTAGTGAAATTTCTCTTTCTGATGACATACCTCCACAAAGCACTGCTATTTTTGCTTCTTTGGATATAATATTTTGCATAATTCTTCCTCTTTTTCTGTTTTATCTCCTATAAAAATAACTTCAGGAGTTAATTCTATTTTATAATTTTCTTTCACAGCTGTAAACATTTTAACCATCATTTCTAAAACATCCTCAGATGTTGCACCATCTTTGTTTACAATAAAATTTGCGTGTTTATCAAAAACTTTAACTCTTTCTGTTTCAAAAGTTTTTGCGCCAATGTTATCTAATAATCTTCCTGCTGAATCATTTTCAGGGTTTTTAAACACGCTACCTGCATTTGGTATAGCTAGAGAGGGCTGTTTATCTTTTCGAAATGCCAAATTTTTATCTATACGTGCTTGAATATCACCTTTATTATCTTTTTCTAAATCAAATTCAGCACTTATAAGAATATATTTACCCTCTTGCAAGATTGATTTTCTATAATCAAATCTCATTTCAGATTTTTCTTTATATACAACTTCTTTTTTTTCTATGTCAAATAATGTACAACGAACGAGCTTATCAGAAATACATTGTCCGTGACAAGAAGCGTTCATATAAATTTCACCACCAATTGAGCCTGGGAAACCTATCATAAATTCAAAACCGCTTAAAGACGCTTCACAAGCTTTTTGAGAAAGCAAAGGCCCTTTAACTCCACAATCTGCAATAACCTTTGTTCCATCTATTTCAAAATTTTTCATTTGAGTTGTTAAAATAACATTTCCGTCATAGCCGTTTGAAGAAAAAAGTATATTAGAACAATTCCCAAGTAAAATATAATCTTTTAACGATTTTAAAAGATAAACAAGCTCTTCTTGAGTTTTAGGAAACCAAACTTTATTTACCTTACCTCCAATTTTAAAAGAAGTATGTGTTTTTATTTCATAATTTTCTCTACATTCTATTTGCAAGGGAATTCTCCTTCAAATATTTACCTAATGCTGTTATTGTTCCAGCACCAAGGCCTACAACAATATTCCCTTCTTTCAAGGTTGGCAATAATTGTTGTGCAACGGATTTTATTGAACCCGAATAATGCTCAGCATTAATTTCTTTGGCAAAATTTTCGCCGGTAATACCTTCTATAGGATCTTCTGAAGCTTCATAAACATCAGTTACAATAATTCTTTCGGCATCAGTAAAAGCTTCTTTAAATTCATTCCATAACCCTTTTAAACGAGTGTACCTATGCGGTTGAAATACAGCAACAAGATTTTCTTTACCAAATTTTGTAGAAGCAGCCTCTAAAACCGCTTTTATTTCAGTTGGATGATGAGCATAATCATCATAGACTTGAATATTATTTTCTAAACTACAGGCATGTTGGAACCTTCTACCCATTCCCGTAAAAGGTGCAAAATAATCTTTAATTTCATTTACCCCAACCCCTGCTTCCATAAGCGCAGATGCTACAGCAAGAGTGTTATAAATATTATGTTTACCTGTTAATTCAATCTTTATTTTAGCTAGTTTTTCATTTTCTTTATAAAAATCAAAAACTGTTCCTTCACTTGAAGTTTTAATATTTTTAGCTGTATAATTAGCTTCATTTAATCCAAAAGTGATAAAATTACCAGATAAAAGCTTGCAACCTTTATCATCAGTATTAATAAGCACTTTTTTGGACTGAGCAATCGCTTGATTAAACACTTTAATAATATCATCCATTCCGTTTTTATAAAAATCTAAATGATCTTCTTCTAAGTTATTGATAACCAAAATATCAGGATGATATTTTACAAGCGTTCCATCACTTTCATCTAGTTCAGCTGTAAAAAATTTACCCTCTTTATGTTGAGCATTTGTACTAATTTCAGGAACAATACCACCTACCACAAAAGCTGGCTCTAGATTAGCTTTATCTAAAACATAAGCAGACATTCCGCTTGTTGTAGTTTTGCCATGCGTTCCAGCAAAGCCAATAAAACATTTACCATCAGCTTGAGCAGATTCAGCTATCTCCTTTAATAAATCCGAACGGTGATAAATCTTTAATCCTAACTCATGAGCTTTTATTAACTCTGGGTTAGAGGCTCTAATTGCAGTACTTACAATTATAGCATCAACATCATTAGACAAGTTATCCTCATGATGTCCTATATTTACCTCTGCTCCCAATTTGCGCAATGCGTCTATATATTTACTGTCTTGAATATCAGAACCAGTAACAGAATGACCATCTTCTAAAAGATACTTTGCCAAGCCACTCATTCCGATTCCGCCGATTGCGATAAAATGATATTTTCCCAATGTTCTTCCCTCTTAAATCCTTAATAATTATAGTATAATTTTTACAAAATTGTTACATTAATTTCTCTTTTAATTCTTGGACTTCGTATTTAAGACGATTAAGCTCACATTTTATTGGATCTGGTATTCTATTATGCATTAAAACACCATCTTCATTCAAACATTGTTGGTGCACAACTCGACCAGGTATTCCGACTACCGTTGAGTGTTCTGGGACGTCTTCAACAACAACTGAACCTGCTCCAATTCTTACATTATCTCCAATCGTAATATTACCCAAAACTTTTGCTCCAGCACCGATAATAACATTGTTACCAATAGTAGGATGGCGCTTACCAGTATCTTTACCTGTTCCACCTAAAGTTACTTGCTGATAAATCAAGACATCATCACCTATAATAGTTGTTTCGCCTATCACAACGCCTTCACCATGGTCAATAAAAAATCTATTGCCAATTGTTGCTTTGGGATGGATTTCTATGCCTGTAAAAATTCTGGTCCAATATGAAATAAATCTTGGTAGAAATGGGACTTTCCAATATGCTAATTTATGCGCAATTCTATGCATTAAAAGTGCTTGAAACCCTGGGTAACAAAAGATTACTTCTGCAATATTATTTGCAGCAGGGTCTTTTTCGTAAATTACATTTATATCTTCTTTAATTTTATTTATTGCTCGTATTAACATGTTGTTCCTTTTTTGTTTTTCCATTTTTCATTTTTAACTTTCAACTTAAAAAACTGATAAATACCTATCTCCACCGTCAGGTATTATTACTACAATAAGTTTTTCAGGATATTCATTGGCTATTTGTTTTGCTGCAAGAAGGTTTGCACCTGCAGAAATCCCTGCAAATATCCCCTTTTCTTTTGCAAGTTTTTTAGCTTCTTCTATCGCCTCATCACCTTCAACAGTAAAGATTCCATCGAGCTTTGAAAAGTTTGAAATTTCTGGTATAAAGTTTGCACCTATGCCTTGAATTTTATGAGCTCCAGCTTTACCATCTGTAAATAAAGGGCTCTCAGCGGGTTCTACGCCATAAACCTTTATCCATTCTGGTAAAAATTTTCTTAAACCAAATGCAGTTCCACCAGTACCTATTCCAGCGACAACAATTTCAACATTTCGTCCTGTATCATCTAGGATTTCATTAGCCGTAATTTCATGAGCTCTTGGATTATCAAAGTTTGCAAATTGCATAGGAATCCAAGCTTTTGCATATTTCTCTTTTAATTCAAAAGCTTTATCAACAGCTCCTTTCATCCCAGCTTCAGCAGGTGTTAAAACTAATTCTGCTCCATAAGCAGAAATTGCTTTTTTGCGTTCTTCTGACATATTTTCTGGCATGCAGATTATTAACTTTAATCCTAAAACTGCACATACCATTGCCAAGCCGATACCAGTGTTTCCGCTTGTTGGTTCAATAATTATTGTATCTAGACTAATTTCTTCTCGCTCAAGCGCTGATTTAATCATTGAATGCGCAGCTCTGTCTTTAATCGAGCCAGAAGGATTGAAATTTTCCATCTTGAGCCAAATATTATCAGAATATATAACCATTGGAGTGTTTCCAATAGTTTCTAAAATGTTATTATAAATCATTTTTACACCAATTTAGCAAACTTACGTTTCCCTGCTTGAAGAACTTTGTTCATAGCTGGAGTAACAATAAATCCCATATCTGAGATTTTTTCTCCGTCAAGCTTTACTCCACCGCCTTGAATAAGACGTTTTGCCTCACCTTTACTTGCAACAAAATTTAAGTTCACAAGCAAATCTAATAGACCCGTTTCAGCTTCTATTTTAACACTTTCAATATTTTCAGGAATTCCCTTATTAGATACAACATTAATAAACTCTGCTTGAGCTTTATCTGCTCCATCTTTGCCATGATACTCCTCAGTAATCATGTGTGCTAGACGCATTTTAATATCACGAGGATTTATTGAATTTGATTCAATTTGTTTATCCATTTCTAACAATTCTGCTTGAGGCACATCTGTTAGAAGAGAATAATAACGTGTAATTAATGTATCTGGAATACTCATTAATTTACCAAACATATCTTTTGCGCTATCAGTTAAAGATATACAATGCTCAGGGTATGTCTTAGACATCTTAACAACTCCGTCAGTACCTTCTAAAAGAGGTAACATCATAACGTGTTGCGGATATTTTTTCCCATAAGCAGCTTGAATATCTCTACCTAAAAGTGTATTAAATCTTTGGTCAGTACCACCTAATTCAATATCTGAATCAATTGCAACTGAATCATAGGCTTGCATTAAAGGATAGAAAAATTCGTGTATTGCAATAGGTCTGCCTTCTGCATATCTTTTAGCGAAATCATCTCTTGTCATCATCTGAGCAACAGTTATTTGTGAAGCTAATTTTAATAAATCTGTAAAGCTCATAGAATGAAGCCAATCAGCATTGTTTGTTACCTCTGCCTGAGTTGTATCAACAACTTTAGACATTTGTTCAAAATAAGATTTTGCATTTTCTTCTACTTGTTCTTTAGTTAAAGCTGGTCTTGTATCAGTTTTACCTGAAGGGTCACCAATCATAGCTGTTGCACCACCAACAATTAATACAATTTTATGACCAAGTTTTTGAAACTCTCTTAGTTTTCTCATAACAACAGTATGACCAAGATGTAAATCAGGACGAGTAGGATCCATGCCTAATTTAACTCTTAATGGAATGTTTGTGTCGTGAGCATGCTGAAGCTTAGCAGCCAAGCCTTGAGCACCATCAGGCAAAAATTCTGCATTTCGTGTTAATTGCATTGCTTGTTCTAAAAATTCCGGTCTTATATCTACCATTTTTCCTACTCCCTTTTTTTAATCGAAAAGCTAATAAGCTCTCTTTCTCAAACTTATTCTAAGTCTAACAAAAACAGATATAAAATAAAAGTTTTTAATTTATAAACTTAGATTTTTAAAATAGTTAAGACATCTGCATCGTTAACAGCTTTCAAGCTAGGATTTAATTGAATAGCTTTTCTGTAATCATCTACAAATCCGTTATCTTGTAGATCTCTTTTTATAGCAGCTCTATAGTAATATGCCTCTGCATAGTCAGGATTATGTTCTATCGCTAAATTAAAGTCTTTAAGAGCACTTTCTCTGTTTTGTAAAATATATTTTTGCAAAGCTCGAATGTAATAACATTCAGCTAATTTTGGGTTTGCTACAGGTTTTGTTGTTATGCTAGGATTTGATACTGTATTAAATTTTTGAGGTAATTCTTGCTTTTTAGTTGTTTTGGGTTCAACCTTTACTACACTTGTTTTTACAGTTGCAATTTTTACATTATCAGATTGAGGTGTAATAAGTGAACGATAAGCAATTTTTTGAATATCATCAGCAGCAACTTTTGAATCTTTAAGCTGAGGTTTTGAATCAAGAGTTGATTTTTGTGACTCAACGATATGATTTTGTAATTCAATTTGTTTTACTAATACAGGACTCTCTTCCGCAATTGCTATTGCAGTTTTAAAATCTTCTTCTGCACCTTCGCTATCATAATATCTTTTCTTTAGACGACCTCTATTTGCAAAAGCTGTTATGTCATCTGGATCAAGTTTTATTGCTATAGAAAAATCGCTTAATGCGCCTACATTGTAGTTTAATTTTCTTTTTACTACACCGCGGTTATTAAAAGAAGCTGCGTCTTTTGGATTCAATTTTATTGCTGTATTGAAATCATTAAGAGCTTCCTCATTTTTTTCAGTTTTTGTTTTTAAATTACCACGATTATAATAAGCATCAGCATAGTTTGGATCAATTTTTATTGCTGTATTATACGCTAATAAAGAATCTTTATCTCTACCTAGCTCAGATAATACAACACCACGATTGTTGTGTGCAAAAGCGTAGTCAGGTTTTATTTTTAAAGCTAATTCGTAATCTTTTAGAGCCTCTTGGCGTTGATGAGAGATGTGCTTTAAATATCCTCTATTTAAATAGTATTCTTCATTATTTGGGTTAATACGAATTAAATTATCATAATCTAAAATCGCATTTTCTAAATCTTCTACTAAAAAATACAAAAAAGCTCGATTAATATAAGCTTCTTCTGAATTTGGATTTACATTAATTTTATTTGTGTAAGCAGTTATACCTTTGATTACAGATTCTACATCAACTTCTTTGCCATCAGGTATTTCAAACCCAAAAGCAGGAAAATTGATAAATAATAATATTAACAAAATAACTATTTTTTTCATTTTTAATAACCCTAATCGACTGTGATATGTTAAATTTATAATAACATAAAAAAAATATATTAAAAGTAAACTTGCGAGTAATTTTATGAATCAATAACCCGCAAGTTTTATCAAAAATTATTGTAAATGATTTTTTAGAATGAAATCTAAATCTTTATCTCCACGCCCAGAAAGATTTATAAGGATTTTTGCATTTTGTGAGCTTGTTTTTGCAATTTTTAGAGCTTGTGCAACTGCATGAGAGCTTTCTAATGCTGGAATAATACCTTCTGTTCGTGAAAGTTCAAAGAAAGCGTCTATGGCTTCTTTGTCATTAATTGTTACGTACTCAGCTCGTCCGATTTCATTTAGATAAGCGTGTTTTGGACCTACTCCAGGGTAATCTAAGCCACTTGCAACAGAGTATGCGTCTGCAATATTGCCCGCTTCGTCTTGTAAAAACATTGAACGAAAGCCATGCAACTCGCCAATTCTTCCAAAATTAATACTTGCAGCATTCTCACCTAGCTTTTCACTTTTACCCAAAGGTTCAACGCCAACTAATTTAACAGAAAAATCGTTTAAAAATCCATTAAAAATACCAATTGAATTAGAACCACCGCCAACACAGGCAACAACATAATCGGGCAATTCACCCGTTAAATCTAGCATTTGTCCTCTTGCTTCCCTTCCAATAACAGATTGGAAATGTTCTACTATCATAGGGAACGGATGTGGGCCTACAACCGAACCAATTGCGTACATTGCAGTTTTATATTCTTTACAATAAGCCGCAAATGAAGCGTCAACAGCTTCTTTTAAAGTTTTAGTTCCCTCTGAAACAGGAATGACATTAGCTCCTAACATTTTCATTCTTGATACATTTGGACTCTCTTTTTGTATATCAACTTCACCCATGTAGACATCACATTCAAGACCTACTAGTGCGGCTGCAGTTGCGATAGCAACACCATGTTGACCTGCTCCAGTTTCTGCAATAAGTTTAGTTTTGCCCATTTTTTTTGCCAACAAAGCTTCTCCTAAACTGTGATTAATTTTATGAGAGCCTGTGTGATTTAAATCTTCACGTTTGATATAGAATTTGACTCCATATTTTTTTGATAAATTGCGAGCGTAATACAATGGACTAGGACGTCCTGCAAAAGTTTTTAATAATTCGTCTAATTCCTGTATAAATTCTTCATCGTCTTTTATTCTTAAAAATTCTTCTGCAATTATAGTATATTCTTTTTTTAAATCTTCTGAAATAAGTTGACCACCAAAGTTTCCATAAAAACCATCTTTTGTTATTTCAAATGAATCAGTTATTTGCATTGCAATTTCTCCTTTTTAAAATATTTTGCTAAAATTGAGGTTTTATTTTTTAGAATTTTTGCACCTCTTGTAACTTTACATAAACTAACTTGAAGTTCTTTTGCGATATTTCGTTGGGTTTCACCTTTATCTAGTAATTCTAATATACGCCATCGCTTCGATAAAGTTTCTATTTCAGCTTCTGTTAACAACTCCTTAAAAAACGACTCTATTTCTTTTTCGGTGTGTAAATTCTTAACAAGTTTTGAAATTTCGTGTAAATTTTTCATATCTTAACCTTGTTTCTATTGATAGTAACAGTTTATAATATAAGACAATTATTGTCAATATAAAGAGATTTAAACTAAAAAAATACTTGCAAAATTTCAAATATGTATTATAATATAAA
>JAFUMP010000014.1 GCA_017482685.1 bacterium
AATGTTTAGGTAATTCGCTAAACTTTTTTACTAAAAAAGGGTCAAGAACTCCAAAATTAGCATTAAACATTTTCCTTTGTGTTTCTGCCATAAAGTTTGCTTCTTTGCCATAAAGAATATGGAAATTAGCATTAGGCTTTATATATGCCTTAAAATTAGGCTTGTTTTGTTGATAATTATATTTACCCCTGTTGTTAATTGCTTGTACTTTCATAATACACCTCTCCTTAATCTAGTGAATAAATTATACTACAATTATACTAGCAAAAAAAATTTTTACTTGTTTTTATATCTTTGAACACGCTTATAAAGGATACAAAATGGATTTAAAAATAAATAAAGCACAGCCAAATTTTAAAGCAAAGCTACAATTAAAAGGTCAAGGTCTAAAACAGTATTTAAAAAATAATAATATACAAAAAACAGAATTAGAGGTTTTAGCCGAAAAATTTTCAAAAGCAACAAAAGATACAAAAGGTACACTAAGATTAAACTTTGGTGAATCTTATGACGGCAATCCCTATACAACAATTCCGCCACATATTGCATATATAAAAGGGAAAAATTATATAGATAGAATTCCTGTAGAATTGCTTGAAGAAAGAATTTCTGCTGAAGATTCGTTTGTTAATAAATTAGTAAAAATACTAAAAATATTTAAAACAAGAGAACGTAATATTTTAATCATAAAAAATCTTCTTGAAAAAGCAGACAATATCGCTGAGCATACGCATACAAACAGTTTAACAGAAGCCGAATCAATATTTAAACTTCGTGATTGGCGTAAATACGGCTATTATGATAATGGATTAACAAACATCTCTACCCACGACGACATAATTTTTTGTAATTCTACGGTGCAATAACAAAGCTTAATATTCCATCAGCAATAGCTTTTGCTGTAACTGAAGGGAATTCTTCTTTTTTATAAAGAACTGAGTCGACTGGATTTGTCATATAAGCAACTTCAACTAATATCCCAACATATTCTGTTGGACGAATAACAGCAAAGCTAGCTTGTCTTACTCCATCATTTCTTGTATTTAATTGCGTAACTAATGAGTTTTTAACAATCTTAGCAAGCTCTTTAGAATTCTCATTGTAATAATAAACACTTGTCCCTTTATTTTTATGTATATCCATTTTAATATCAGGAATAGAATTCAAATGAATACTTACAAAAATATTCGAACAATTTTCTTTTGCTATTTTTACTCTATCATCTAAAGAAACTGTTCCATCACATTCTCTTGTCATAACAACATTTGCACCCATTATTTCAAGAATCTTTTTTAATTCATTTGCAATTTTTAAATTAATATCTTTTTCATTATCACCTAAGCAACCAATCGCCCCACGTTCCGAGCCACCATGACCAGCATCAACAAGAATTGTTATTCCATCTAACAATTCATTTTCTTCTGGTTTTGGAAACTCTGTTACTTTAAATACATAAGTCCCTTTATGAGATATTGTTTCATAAGTATATTTAAAAGGCTTTTTAACATTTACAGTATAAAATGTTTCCTCTGATACATAAGGATTATAAACCTTGAAAAAAATCTCATTTTCGGTTTCTTCAATCGTATAAGGCAATTTATCACTAAACTCAATAATATGCTTAGATGCATTCTTAAATGTTTCACTATTCATTGTAATAAAACGAGGTTCAAAAAAGTTTTTATTCTCTACAACAGCATCTTTTGAAATCCAAGCTTCAACATTTTTATTTAAAAAAACTCTATAAAATTCACCTTTTTGACCTGTTATTATTAAATTTGTATCTTTAAAAAGATGCGAAATCCTATTCATTCCATAATCAATAGGAGTATTTCTTAATGGAGTGTTATCTTTTTTTACTATAAAATTTTTTGGCTCATCAAACTCAATCAATATAGCTTCTTTAGAAGATTTTTTTTTATTTTTATAAAAACGATAAATCTGTGTATTATAGTTCGATTTTAATGCAATTCTATTTTCGCCATCTTTCAGTTTAATCGAATGAGCAAAAGCACCATTCGGTGCAATATACACCCTTTCATCATTAATTGTTATACATTCAGCTCGGTTAGCTTTTCCAATAAAAAATGCGTAATTTGTGTCAACAGTTGTTTTCCTATCTTTTGGTAGCACTAACTCATAAGCAAAAGCTGAATTTATCCCTAGAAAAAATATTAAAAATAAAATAAAAAACACTCTCATAAAAAATATCTTATTATAAAACTTAGTCAGTTGCAATTTTTGTGTTACAATTATAGCCATGAGCAATTATATACCTTTATACAGAAAGTATCGTCCACAGACATTAGAAACTCTTGTTGGACAAGAGCATATCAAAAAGACTTTGACAAGTGCGATTGAGCTTGGAAAAATTTCTCACGCATATCTTTTTACTGGCCCAAGAGGTACTGGTAAAACTTCTACTGCTAGAATTTTAGCAAAATCTCTTAATTGCAAAAATGGGCCAACTGTACAGCCTTGTGGAGAATGTGCTAGTTGCAAAGATATAACAAATTCAATTCCAATAGACGTAATCGAAATTGACGCTGCTAGTAATCGTAAAGTAGAAGATACCCAAAATATTCTAGAAAAAGTACAATATGTTCCTGTGAATGGTAAGTTTAAAATCTATATAATTGACGAAGTTCACATGCTTACAAACCACGCATTTAATGCGCTTTTAAAAACCTTAGAAGAACCACCCGAAAATGTTATTTTTATTTTGGCAACAACTGAGGTTCATAAAGTTTTAGATACAATTAAAAGCCGTTGTCAAAGATTTGATTTTAGAAGAATAACGACCGAAGATATCGTTAAACATCTTCGATTCATTTCTGATAAAGAACAGATTAATATTACAGATGATGCTTTATTTGCAATTGCAAAAAACTCCGCTGGTGGTATGCGTGATAGTATTTCATTATTAGATCAGCTAAGTATTCTTGGAATTTCAAAAGAAATTACTATCGAGGACGTGAACTCTATTTTAGGCAGAATTTCCTTTGATATTTTATTAAAGCTTTCAAATCAAATAATAGCTTCTTCAACATCTGGCGCTATTGAAATCCTTAATGATATTTATAATTCAGGCAATGAGCCTCTACAAATTTTAACTAATTTATCAGAATATTTTAAAAACCTATTAGTAGTAAAAACTTGTTCTAAAGACTTATTACCAGAACTAACAGGATTAAATGAGCCTCAAATAAAAGAGTTATTAAATCAAAAAGAAGCTTTAGAAACTCATCAAATTGTATTTTTATTAGAAAGAATTACGTATTACATAAAAGAAGTTAAACTCGCAACGAATCAGCATTTATGGCTTGAAGTTGGAATGATAGATTTAGCTAATATGACTGAGAATTCAACATTATTAGATTTAGAAAAACGAGTAAGAGCTTTGGAATGCAATGGTATCGCATCTACTTCAGTAATGAATCAAAACATAACTAAACCTGCTCCGATTGCACCACCTATGCCACAACCAATATCAAAACCAGTTCAACAAATACAACCACAAGCGGTAGAAAAAGCTGAAGCTCCGAAACAAGTTGCTTCACAGGAAGAGTTCACTCCACCACCTATTTCTAAAAAGCCAAGTGGAAATGATATTAATTCTTTATGGCAAATGCTATTAATGAATATAAAAAGTTCGCCAACTGTAGCTATGCTAAAACAATTAGCAAAACCTTTAGAAATTAGTCCTAGTGGAATTGTTTTAACAGTAAAAAATGAACGATTGGTTTCGCAAATCAATGATACAAATAAGAAACAATTAATAATAGAAGCTGCTAATGTAATGTTTAATCAGGACTCAACACCTGTAACTGTCAGATTAGCTCAAGCTGGAGATAAGGTTGTTCAGCCAACATCTGTTCCAGTCACACAAACTGTGCAACCCCAAGTTACGCAAACACCTGCATTAACACAAACTGTGCCTGTTAGAAACGAAACACCTGTTGATAATTTAAGATCTCAAACAGAAGAAATGAATGCTGAAAAAATAGATAGATTAGAAACTGATCAAGAAAAAATGGTACTTGAGCTTTTTGACGGTAAATATGTTGAATAAGTTTTGCTATAATTTTCCTTCCCTGGATGGGGAAGGTGCCGAAGGCGGATGGGGTGGTATGAAATTTTGAGTCCAATAAAAGACCGTTTTCGTACAGTTTGGATTTCTAAACTTCCAACCGTTTGAAATCGGTAAAAACTGGATTTCTTTGGGCTTTTGCTGTTTTTTTACACTTGGTCTGAGAAGAAAGAGCAGTGAGTTTGATGATTCGTATATTGTAATTTAATGTATTTTTATTTATAATTAGCTCATACCAATCATCTAAATATAAGGAGTGTGTATTATGAAAGTTCATCAATTATCACAAAATAACCATACCAGTTTTAATTCTCGTTATAAACTTCCCGTATCTTCTACACATGTTCAAATGTTTGAAAGAGATATTGTTTCAATGTATAAAAAAGTAAACAAAGAACCAATAAAAGCTTTTTATGATAAAAGTTTATTGTATGTATTTACAGGTAAAGATGACGTAGCTTTGTTTATGAGCAAAAGACCAAAGCAATTTGGCATTGTTAGAGATACAGGAAATAATAAAATATCATCATTGAACTATGAAGTAACCCAACACGCAATAACTCCGTTTGATGTAGCGGTATTTAGAAAAAAATTTAAAGATTTTTCATTTGAAACATTAGAAAATCTTCAAGAATTAATGACAAAACTTGGAGTGTAAAAAAGAGATATTAGTAAGTAGGTCGGCTTTGCAAAGCCGACTTTATTTTTTATTCCTTCAAAATTTCCAGAAGTGACTTTTTAAGGTCTTGGGGGTAAATATAGAATCAGTCTAGATTTCCTCCCTGGATGGACTCTGCCGAAGCAAAGGTGACTAAATGTCACGTTTGCTGAGAGGTGATAAAGGTGGGGTGATGTGGAAACTTGAGTCCAATAAAAGTCCGTTTTCGTACAGTTTGGATTTCTAAACTTCCAATCGTTTGAAATCGGTAAAAACTTGATTTCTTTGGGCTTTTGCCCTCGCAATGACAAAAAATATTTCCAATCAAAACGGACAATAAAATACAGCTATTGTATTTTAACACTCGGTTTGAGAAGAAAGAACAGAGAGTTTGATAATTTTTGTTTAACTAGCAAAAATTATTTTTAGATGGTTTAATATAAATATAAATTGACAACGATATTGAGAAAAAGTGACAGGGTATTTTGAGAAATTTTACTTTTTTGTTTTAAATATTTATATTATGCATTATTTATTCAATTTTATAGTATAATGTTTAAAATTATAGAAGTGATTTTAGAGGTTGTATGATTATAGTCGATTTGTTTATTATTGTCTTGTTACTGTTTGCAAATGCTTTTTTTGTAGCTTCTGAATTTGCTCTTGTTAGTGTTAGACAGACCCGAATTCAACAATTAGCAAATGAAGGTAATAAAACCGCCGAAGTTGCAAATAACGCTCTAGCACATTTAGATAAATATATTGCAGCAACTCAATTAGGTATTACAATTGCAAGTATTGGGCTTGGTTGGGTTGGTGAAGCAACCTTAGCTAAATTGATACATCCTTTATTTGATTTTTTACCACATGTATCTAGCTCTTTTGCTTCTCATTCTGTAGCTACAATAATTGCATTTGTATTAATAACTTTTATGCACGTTGTAATTGGAGAATTAATGCCAAAATCAATAGCATTACAGTTTCCAGAAAAAACAACTCTTGTTGTGACAAGACCTCTTGTTGCAGTTGCAAAAATTTTACACCCATTTATTTTCTTGCTTAATGGTTTTGGAAATTGGGCTTTAAAACTTATTAATATTTCTCCTGCACAGCAACATCATTCTGTTCATACCGAAGAAGAAATCGATATGATTATTGATGAAAGTTTTAAGGGTGGTGTTTTAAATGAAACAGAGAGTTTTCTTTTAAAGAACACTTTGAAATTTACTGATCTAATGGCAAAACAAGTTATGGTGCCAAGATGTAATATTGTGTCAATTCCTATTGATATAAGCGAAGAAGAGTACGCTAAAATTGCTCTTGAAAATCAATATACAAGATATCCTGTTTATTCAGAAAAGTTTGATAATATCGTAGGTATTTTACATGTTAAGGACTTATATTCATGCCAATTGAGAAACCAAGATGTTAGTTTCAAAGATGTTTTAAGACAACCTTTATTAGTGCCTGAAACAATGACAACAGGTAACTTGTTAGAAACTTTTAAAAAGAATAAAACTGAAATAGCTATTGTTATTGATGAGTTTGGTGGTGTATCTGGTATCGTAACAATGGAAGATATTTTAGAGGAAGTATTTGGCTCTGTTCAAGATGAATTTGATGATGAAGAAACAGATATTAAACAAGTTGATGACAATAAGTTTTTAGTCAATGGGTTATATCGAATAGAAGAATTTGCAGAATACTTTAATCTAAAACAAGAAGAAGATGAAGATGTTGAAACCATTGGTGGCTTGGTTCAAAAGCTACTTTGTAGATTAGCAAAGATTAATGATGAAATTAAAATTGAAAATCTTAAACTAAGAGTAGTTGAACTAAAAGACAGAAGAATTAAGAAAATTCTTGTTGAACGAGTTGATGATAACTTTACTATTTAAGGGATTGATTAGATAGCATGGAAAATAAAAAGATTGTAAATTGTATATTGCAAGAGTTTCAAAGTTATCAGCAAGTTAAAGCTATTGCAATAGGTGGCTCTATATCTGCTAAAACTAATGACAGTAAATCTGATATTGATGTTTATATCTTTGTAGATAAAGATATTCCTGTAATTGAAAGAGAAAGTTTTGTTAAAAAGTATTCATCAAAATATGAAGTTGGTGGGGAGTATTTTGGCTCTGGAGATGAGTTTTTTGTTGATAAAATAAATCAACAATTAGATGTTATGTATTGGAATACAATTTGGTTTGAAGGTATTATTGATAATATATGGTGTAAACATTATCCCTCAAATGCTTATACGACAGCATTTCTATATACATTAAAAAACTTTGAAATAATCTTTGATACAGATAATTGGCTAAGAAATCTTCAACGCTCAATTAATACAAATTATCCATTAGAATTAAAACAAAATATCATTAAAAGAAACCTGATGTTAATGAAAGAGAAACCGTTTGCTTCCTACTATGAGCAAATAGAAAAAGCTATTAAAAGAAATGATATTGTGAGTATTAATCATAGAATTACAGCATTCTTAGCAAGCTACTATGATGTTATTTTTGCAACTAATGAATTGTTGCATCCGGGAGAGAAACGGCTTATTCAATATGCTAAAGATAATTGCAAAGTATTGCCAAAGGATTTTGAAGAAAATATTATTAAGCTACTGACTCTGCCAACAAACAAAATATTAACAATTCTAAATGAAATTTATGCTAATTTAAAAATTATTTTATAATAAGGGTACTTATTACTTCTCATTGTTTAACAAGTTCTTTATTTTCCAAAGATTCAGTTTCTTTAGCTTTAATCTTTTCTTTTGTCTTATTCTTATATTTATTCTTGAAATAAATATAAATTTCGGAAACAGCTATAACTCCAACAAATACAAAGAAAATATCTTCAAAGTCTTTTGTTAGGAACTTGTGATTATACTTTAAATAAGCACCTAACCAACCTATTGCAATCCAAGACACAATATATAATGTTGGCAATTCTGAACTCAAGTGTTGAATTACTTCCCAAAATTTGAATTTTGTGAGACGAATTGAAAGCAAATGAGCTACACTAATAGCAACTGCAATTATATTCATATAAACTGCTAAAATAACAGGATTTTGCTGATGATAAACAACAGGATTCATCAAAATTAGCCACATATTTTTACCCACTGCGTCAAAAGCTGCCCAAGCAAGTAAAAATATTGGTAAAGAGATCCCCAATAAATATAAGTAAAATGTATCTAAATTATGACAACGTTTAAGAGCTTTTCCAAATAACCAACCAACAACAGGATATATAATCCAATTGCTGAATGAAAAACAAACATAATCAGAAATTGTAAAGTTTTTAATTGGAATTAATAGCCCAACAAATGAATAATAGAAATTATCAGGTGTAAGCTTTACTGTGATTTCATTTGTACAAAAAGCTCCGATTACAGTGATACAAAGGGTTACAATAAATATTGTAAGGTTTGACCATTTCAAATATTTTATCAATGCAAAAAACAAGAATGCTAAGCCAGCAAATTGCAGAATATCACAACTTAAAAGCATTAGAAATTTATCATTTGTCATAATACTACCAAACATTGGATAATTCCCTGTAACCATCCAAGGTAATATTTCACGCAAGAAG
>JAFUMP010000015.1 GCA_017482685.1 bacterium
AATTAGTAGTATCCAATCAACAAACTATGCAAAAAGTTATAACAACAATTTTAAAGGACTTTGGGGAAATGTTATTAACAGCACCTACTTAGGAGAAGATGTAATGTATGGTGGCGAAGTTTCAGTTTCTCGATACAAAGATGTACAAGAATACTTTCCTTTTAGTGATGAAACTCCTGAAATGACCAAAGAAGCAATAGAACATCATAAATATAATGAATCTTCAACAGCACCGTATACATCTGCTACTGCAGTTGAAATTACAGCTAAAATAATGCCAAAATTAGCTATTACTGCACAAGAATTTATAGATTATATAACAAATTCTTTCGGCAAAGAATTCTTTAAAGAACGAATTGAGTCAAAACTTACAAAAGCAAATCTAACAAAATATATTAAATAAAAAAAGAGCCATTGGCTCTTTTTTTATTATTACAATTCATTAGTTTATTAATTAATAACCTCATTATATTCTTCTGGATTATTTAATAAATCATAGTTAATTTCATTTTCATTATCAGCAATAGCTGCTGCCACAACAGCATCAGATGTCACGTTAACAAGAGTTCTCATCATATCAGTAATTCTTTCGATTGTAAACAAGAACGCAAAACCTGCTACTAACTCTTCAGGAGTTAACCCCATACCATTAAGAACTAATGCTATAGTGATAATACCTGCACCAGGAATACCTGCACAAGTACTTGAAGCAACAATTGCTAGTAAACAAATTTGTACTACTAAGAACGGAGTTAAAGCAACACCATAAGCTTGTGCTAAGAAAATTACTGCCACAACTTGTAAAAGAGCAGTTCCATCCATATTAAGAGTTGCTCCTAAAGGTATTACAAAACTTGTAACTTTATGAGAAATACCTCTTTTTTCACAACAAGCGATTGTCAAAGGTAAAGTAGCAGAAGAACTTGCTGTACCAAAAGCTACCATCATAGCTTCTGCAATCGCTGCATAAAGCATCCAAATAGGTACTTTTGAGAATATTCTTAAGAAAATAGGAAATACTACAAACAATTGTATTGCAAAACCTAGAGCTAAAACTCCTAAATATTTAGAAATTGTTGTAAATATTTCTACACCAAAAGCAGATACTGCAACTGCAGTCAAAGCAAACACACCAGGCGCAGCAAAACACATAATCCAATCAGTTATTTTCATTGTAGCTGCAAATATTGATTCAAAGAATGAAACAAAAGGTCTATTTATTTCACCAACTTTAGCTAATGCTACAGAGAAAAATACTGCAAATACTAAAATTGGAACCATATCACCAGCAGCAATAGATGCTAATGGATTTTTAGGAATAAATCCTAGTATAATATTTAAAAGATTTCCTTTTTGAGTCTCGATTGTAGCTGCAACATGAGCTTGTACATCTGTTGCAACGTCAGTATTAATAAACGAAGAAGCTCCTAGCCCTGGTTGAAACAATAAAGCTAAAGAAGCACCTAAAGTAACTGCAATTATTGTTAGAATTGCATAATATAATACCATTTTTGAGCCAAGCTTACCAATTTGTTTGCTATCACTTACACTTGTAATACCAATCACAATTGCTGAAATTACTAATGGAATTACAACCATTTGAATTAATCTAATAAAAACTTGACCTATAAACGTAAATGTTGTCATTACAATAGGATTCGGATCCTTATGAAGCCATATACCAGCTATAACCCCAAGGACAAGTCCTGCAAAAATATGCCAATTTCTTTTTAACCCTAATCCCAGAGCTATCAAAACTTGCATGTATAATTTCATAAATTATCCTCTCTTTCAAACTTTATAACTCATATATTGTACTATTTTTCTTTAAAAATAACAAGAGTTATGTTATTTTCTACAAATTAAATTTATAAATGAAATCATTTACAAACACCAAAAAATATTGTATAATTGACTTGTCTTTTATTGGTAGTGTTTATTAGGAGGTTTTATGAAAGAAGAGTTTACAACAAATGCCAGAAGATGGTATGACAGAGATCCAGTTTTGTCTTCTGCAATGAAAACCTTAGAAGAGTCTGATGATGAAACTCAGATTAAAATTGCTCTTAACTTGATTAAAATTATTACAGAACACAATATTTCTAACTCAGAATATGAATCTGTTGAAGACATTGTATCAGCGACTGAAGATATCTTAGAAACAACAAAAAAAGGACGTTGGTACGATTTAGATAGCACTTTAAGAACTGCTATTACATTACTTCAAAATTGTCCTGATTCCACTCGTAGTGTTATTGCTAAAGAAATGGCTAAAAATGTTATCGAAATTATTAAAAAAGAAGAAGATGACGAAGATGATGAAATTTCAGAAGAATAGTTTTTAAAACTAGCAAAAAATAAATTTACAGGTTTTCCTAATATTAGATACAAACTAATGTTAGGAAAATTTTTATGAAACCTATTAAAAACTTTAAACCAACAATCAAAAAAATGTCTATCCCCAAAAAAATCAATAATCTAGCTGAAAAAATCAAGCAAAGATTAGAAAATAACATTCTTGAAAGGCAACCAAAGCAAGATTATCTTGATTTGTCATTAGAAGAAACCTATGGCATTTATAGGGTTGGTAACAAATTTGTAAAATCAATTCTTCCTAGATAATTAATCAATATCAATAGGACTTCTTTGAATCATCTCAATAGCTTCACGAGCCGTAAAGACTAAAGCTTCTGGAATATTTGATATTGTACAAAATTGTCTTAATACGTCAACGACACGTTTAAAACTTCTTACAACGTCACCTTCACCCATGTCAACTTCATCAATAATGCTTTCCCATTCAGCACCATTCACCCACATTTCAATAAGCGGTGAATAAAATCCGTTTACATACATTGGGTCCTCGACATCATGATTTTTTTGTTTTTTATCTAAATCACGTTTTATATCTTTAATTTTATTTAAGGTTTTACGCACTGTAGGTGATAAAGGTAGCTGAGAATACAAATCAGCCCTCATATCTTCTGTTGTAATAGCACATACTACAGAAGCAAGCTCTGCTGGAGTTAAATTTTCTAAGACTCCAGAGAAAATTATTCTAGCTAAGAATAATTCATTTTCTGAACGTAATTGTGAAATTGTAATACCTTCTTCAGTTGGATAATCTTCTTTAATATATCCATAATCAAGAAGTACAGCTCTGTGCGCCAAAAACTTGTTCCAGAAAATATCTTTTTGTTTTTCAATTTCTTTATCTAAAGCTTTTTGTTTCTGCATATAACGAATAAGAACATCAATTGATTTCATGTGTTTTTTAAACAATTTACAAGTATCACATTCAAAAGAGTGCATTTTATTCAAAAGTTCTTTTGTTTTGTTTGAAAATTCTATAACCTCAGGGCTTAATGGCCTATTCTTTTTCTTTTCTTGTTTTTGTATAACTTTAAGAGTTTTGCGGTTCTGTACGTATAAATCTCGAATTTTGTTATATTCTAAAATGTCTTCATTTGTACGTTTGCACCAACAAGTGAATGAATTACATTCATCAATTTTTTCTTGATTAAATTCTTTCAACATCAAAAGTGGCTCGATTCTTGAGTTAGAAGAAAAATACCCAAAACTTTTTAAAACAAGCTCTTTTGCTTCCTCTAAAGAAAATCTTTGAAGTAGATTTAATACCATAGAATAGCTAGGAGAAAATTTACTTTCCAAATCATTAGCGGGACTGAGTACAAGTTCTGCAACTTCTTCTGGAGTTTGGAAAGCTGATCCAATAATAGTTACATAACCAACTTCATCCATACCACGGCGTCCTGCACGACCAGACATTTGCAAAAATTCACTAGGCGTAAGTATTCTATGCCCACTATCAGTACGTTTACTAATTGAACTTATAACAGTTGAACGAGCAGGCATATTTATCCCTGCAGCTAGTGTTTCTGTAGCAAAAACAACTTTTATTAGCCCTTTTTGAAAAAGTTTTTCTACAAGAACTTTCCATCCAGGAAGTAGCCCTGCGTGGTGCGAAGCTACACCTTGAAGTAAGTATTCAATGTGTTTATTTTTATATAAGTAATAATTTTCTGCAATATATTCATCTATTATTTCACGAATTTGTTCTTGTTCTTGTTTAGTTACCAAACAAAGCTCTGCACATCTTTCCATTTGCTCATCACATTTTTTGCGAGAGAACGTAAAATAAATTGCAGGTAACATATCTTTTTCATGCAGACATCTAACAACATCTTTAACTACAGATTTTTTTTGTACAACTTTTCCTCGTTTGAATTGTTTTTTTTCAGGTTTAATCTTTTTATTCAAAGTCCCATTTGGAGTCAAAAGTGGTAATATTGTATTTGGCTGAGATGAATCAAAATAAAAATATCTTAGTGGAACTGGACGAAAATCTGTATTAATTAATTCTGTTTTCGAATGAACTGTATTAATCCAATCTGTTAATTTATCGGCATTTGCTACTGTTGCAGAAAGTGCGATAATTTGAACATTTGTAGGACAATAAATAATACTTTCTTCCCAAACTGTTCCTCGTTGTTCATCATTCATATAATGAACTTCGTCTAAAATAACATAGCCAACATCCCTTAAATTATCAGTAACAGAGCCAAAGTTAGTTCCATAAAGCATATTTCTAAAGACTTCGGTAGTCATTACTACAATTTGTGCGCCACGATTATGTGAAGTATCACCTGTAAGAAGTCCAACCTTATCTGCGCCATATTTTTCAGAAAAATCATTAAATTTCTGATTAGAAAGAGCTTTAAGTGGAGTTGTATAAAAAACTTTTTTCCCTTCTTTGAGTGCACAATGAATTGCATGTTGAGCTATAACGGTTTTACCAGCACCAGTTGGCGCACAAACTACAACACTTTTTTTATTAGAAATACACTCACAAGCTTCTTTTTGAAAATCATCCAGCTCAAATGGGAATTTGTACATCTTAAAACCTCTTTCGATACTTATATTACTTTTATTATGACATAGATTTTACTAGTTGTGAATCCCATAATTATTATTTTTCATCTTCAGTATCTTCAACATCTTCAACCCAAATAAATATAACTGGCTTTTCATTAATAAAAGGATTTGTAGCCATTTTATCATATTGTTCTATTTTATGATTAAGTATTTTAAAGAAAGACGAAATATTCATATTTATATATTAAACAAATTAAAAAAACAGAAATTACCAATTAAGATAATTTCCGTTTTTATTTATTAGACTTTTGTACTAAACTACATCTCTAAATTCATTTGAGAGAATTGAATAATCTTATTACGTCCTCTATGCTTTGCGTTATATAAAGCATGTTCAGCATATCTTATAATTGTATTCGCATCTTCATCAACATCAGGCATACAAGGATAAGTTGAAATACCTGCAGAAATAGTCACCTTATGTGCTTCTTCCTCTCCAGCAGGAATGAATTCCATTTTCTCAACCTCTCTTCTAAATCTTTCTCCGAACAAGAATGCGTTATCTTCTGAAGTGTTTGGTAATACTAATAAAAACTCTTCATCACCATATCTAGTAACAATATCTTCTTTACGTGCCATTGCAACAAGTTTGTTAGCTATGTTTTTAAGAAGAATATCACCCCATTCATATCCATACATATCATTTACAACTTTGAAATAATCTAAGTCAAATAATATGCAAGATAATTTTGTTGCATAACGTCTTGACCTAGAGATTTCTTGTTCCAAGCGCTCTTGAAGATATTTTCTATTATGTAACCCTGTTAAATCATCAGTTGTACTAACTCTTTCTAGCTTATCTTTAAAATCTTTTATTTTTAGAAGAGCGTTAACTCTTATAACTAATTCTTCTTTATTTGTAGGATTTTCAATAAAGTCAAAGCCTTCAGATCTTACAATACAATCTCTTCTAGATTTACCAAAGAATAAAATCGGACAAGGGAATTTATTTGTCATTAGCGCATCTTTTGCTAACTCAATATCGCTTACAATCATTAATGACGGATTAATAATTGCATAATCTTTCATTTGTTCAATCTTAGCACTTCTAAATTCTGCTTCATCAATTTCAGAAAGCATTCCTTCAATTAATGGCATTGGCTCTGGTGAATAAATAACTATGTTATACATAAGCTCTTCCTCTTGTTTATTAAATCAACTCTCATCTGCTAGTATACAACATTCTCCAGCTTTTGTAAATCAAAAATAATACCTTTCAATACATATTAAACTTTAGGTGGAGAGAATTCATAATTTAATATAATTAATTTTTCAAGAAATAAGATTTATTATAATATTATGGAAATTCGTGATAACAAAAATCTGTGTATATTTACCCCAATTAATCCTTGTTTAAGTCTTTATAAGATAAATAAGCTTATTGAAAAAATAAACAAAGAAGAGCGCAGATGCGCCATTGATTTAACTTACGTACAAGACTGCACAATCGATTTTATTGAAAGCTTAAAAAACAATATTAATAAAGAAATTTCAATATTTAATATACCGTCTGACATTTTCGTTTTATTTAACATTATGAATATTGATAAAACTGTAAAATTATTTGTATCAGAAAAAGATTTTGAAGAAGATTCACGACAGTTAATAAATAGAAAATTTAAAGTAATATAGCATTATTTCTCTAGAACTTGAAAAAAAAATATTTTTAAAATATAATGCTATTAATACAATTTCTGTATATCTATTTATCCAAGCCGGAGTGCGGGGAAAGTTAAGAAGGGTCGCCTAACAAGTTTGAGCAGAGGCTATAAAAATAAGGTTACTGTAAAAATTTAGGAAAGATGTTTTATCAAGAACCAAACGAGAACATAGCGAAACCGTAGGGAGGATTTACGAAATAATATGCAGAATCCAATTTACAATAACAACGAGGATTTCGATGATTAAAAAGATAGTCTTAACAGCTATTGCATTAGTATCATTCTTGGCAAGTGACGTACAAGCTGCAATTTCAGAAGAAATTGTAAAAGATAGCATTGTTAAACATTCTATTGAAATGGGGGTTGATCCTGCTTTAGCACTAAGTATTGCTAAAAAAGAATCTGGGTTTAAACACGAACTAAAAAGTCCTTATGGAGCAGTTGGAGTTTTTCAAGTATTACCATCAACCGCAAAAAAAATAGGATTTAATCCGTATTATTTAAACGATAATATAAAAGCAGGACTAACATATTACAAAATGATGTATAAAATGTTTGGCTCGACAGAACTCGCCCTTGCAGCTTATAACGCAGGCCCTGGTAATGTAAAAAAATATGGTGGAACAATCCCACCATTTAGAGAAACAAAGCGTTTTGTAAATGTTATTATGCAAGATTACCAACATTTAAAAAACAATCCCGACCCAGCAATAGCAAAATATAACAAGAAAATTGCATTAGAAAAAGAAGCGGAATTAGTAAAACAACAAAAGGAATCAGATCTACCTGATTTAAAAGAAATTCCAGAAACAAGAAAAACAGATCCTGTAATGGAAATATTGTAAGAAACCAAAAAGATGTACACAAAAATGTACATCTTTTTTTATACAAAAAAATCGGGCTAAATTGAAAATTTAGCCCGATTCAAAAGATCTATAACATTATTAATTAATGCATTTAGATTTATCTTCTTCAGAGACACCCTTAATTGTAAGGTTAACTCTACCCTTATCGTCAATTTTGATAACTTTAACAACTACTTCGTCACCGATGTTAACATGAGGTTCAATTGTCTC
The DNA here is from genome assembly GCA_017482685.1 of bacterium. GTDB lineage: Bacteria > Cyanobacteriota > Vampirovibrionia > Gastranaerophilales > Gastranaerophilaceae > CAG-196. The sequence continues at coordinate 7,694 of JAFUMP010000015.1, forward strand.
AATTCTTTCTTGGCAGATTTGAGAAATGTGAACCATACCGTCTTTGCCACCGCCTAATTCAACAAAAGCACCGATAGGAATAATTCTTACAACTTTACCTTTGATAACCATTCCTACTTCAGGTTTGAAAGTTAAATCGCTAATCATTTTCTTAGCAATTTTAGCACCTTCTTGATCGTTAGAAGTAATTGTAACAACCCCTGTATCTTGAATATCGATTTCAGCACCAGAAGCTTCAATAATTGCTCTAATTTGTTTACCACCAGGCCCAATTACAGTTCCAATGTCTTCTGTTGGAATAGTCATTGTAGTAATGCTTGGTGCAAATGGAGAAAGTTCTTTAGCTGGTTCAGTGATTACTTTTCTCATTTCGCCTAAGATGTGTAATCTGCCTTCTTTAGCTTGTGCTAAAGCTTTTCTTAAAGTATCGTTTGCAATACCTTTAGCTTTCATATCCATTTGAAGAGCTGTAATTCCATCATCATTACCAGTTACCTTGAAGTCCATATCGCCAAGGAAGTCTTCAATACCTTGGATGTCAGTAAGTACAACAGGTTCTTTACCAGGTTCAGTAATCATACCCATTGCAACACCACCAATCATACATTTAACAGGAACACCAGCATTCATTAATGCCATTGATGAACCACACGTAGAACCCATTGATGTAGAGCCGTTTGATTCAAGAACATCAGAAGTAACACGGATAGTGTATCCGAATTCTTCTTGGCTTGGAAGAGCTGGAACATTAGCTCTTTCTGCTAAGTTACCGTGACCAACTTCACGTCTACCAGGGCCTCTAAGAGGTTTTACTTCACCAACAGAGAATCCTGGGAAGATGTATTTATGCATATAAGTTTTTTCAGTTTCAGGATCAACACCATCAAGTTCTTGCTTCATACCAGGGCCAGCAAGAGTTGCAACTGAAAGAATTTGAGTTTGTCCACGAGTGAATACTGCTGAGCCGTGAGCTCTTGGAATAACACCAACTTCACACCAGATAGGACGAACTTCGTTTGGTTTACGTCCATCAGCACGAACACCTTCATCAGTAATCATTGCACGCATAACGCGTTTTTCTGCAGCTTTGAATTCTTCTGCAACAAAGTCGATACCTGTTTCTTCAATGATTTGGTGAATATAGTGATCATCTGGAAGAGCTTCAACTCTTTCTTTAACAAGTTTTTTAGCTTCTTCAAGCTTTTCTTGTCTGTATTTTCTGTCAAAGTTGTGGTAAGCATCATGAATCATAGCACCTGCAACTTCTTCTATGATATTTTTAAGTTCAGTTGTATCATAAGGGTTAACGAAATCTTCTCTTTCAACACCACAAGCTTTTGCAAATTCAACTTGAGCTTCACATTGTTTTGCGATTTCTACTTGAGCAAATTCAACAGCTTCCATAATATCGTCTTCTGTAACGAATTTACATCCAGCTTCAACCATGATAACGCTGTCGTGTGTACCAGCTACAACGATATCTAAGTCTGATTTGTCAGCTTCTTGGTGAGTTGGGTTTGCAACTAATTGACCATCAACTTTTGAAACTCTAACTGCACCAATAGGGCCTTCGAAAGGAGCGCCTGTTAGCATTAATGCAGTTGAAGCACCTAACATAGCTAATGTATCAGGTTGATTTTGTTGATCATAGCTGAATAATTGAGCAACGATTTGAATATCGTTTCTATATCCTTTAGGGAACAAAGGTCTAATTGGTCTGTCAATTAAACGAGAAACCAAAATTGCTTTGTCGCTAGCTTTGCCTTCTGAACGATTGTATCCACCAGGGATTCTACCGATTGAAGACATTCTTTCTTCGTAATCAATTAGAAGAGGGAAGAAATCAATCCCAACTCTAGGTTCTTTTGAAACAACGCAGTGAACGAATAGCATTGTATCACCACATCTTACTGTAACACTACCATTAGTTGACTGTGCGTATTTGCCAGTCTCGATTGTCACGGTTTTTCCGCCAATCTCTAGTTGAAAACTTTTTGTTTCCGGTACCATTTTTCCTTCTTTCTTCCGGCTACTCGAAAGCCGGACGCTTCCATTAAATAATAATTCTTTTCAAAAATATTATACTATAAATCTTAGCCAATGTATATAATAAAAAAACGCTTTCTTTGAAGAAAGCGTTTTTTTGCACGATCTTAAAACATTATTAATTATATAATACTTTTAAATCATTCGCAAAAATGTGTCCTGTACAAGCATAACCATCAAGCATCGGTACATTAGGTTCGCACTGAGTTCTCCAAGAACATTGAGAATTTGGATTTGCTTCATTCCAATCATCAGATCCAACAGGTCTTAAAGAACCATCAGCATACAGAGCAAATGCAAAAATGTCCCTTCCTGTTTCATTTGGTCTTGCTGTTCCATTAATGTCTACCATTACACCACCAACATAAGATCTATGAGGCCTTCTATTAAGTGGAGCAAAAACAGCCATCCTTAAACCGTATACAATACCGTCTTTAGTTGCAAAATATCCCGCCATTTCATGAGGATTACCAACCCTACAATCATTATTAGGAGTTGAACCACCCTCAGTCCAAGATGCTCGATTAGGAAAAGGGTTATTATTTTCGTCATCAAGAATAGTAATTTTCATAAAATTTCTTAACTCATCTAAATAATCATCAAAATCTCCACCCTGATCTGCTGGCAAAAGATTTGTATCAAAAAGTGAGTCAACCCCCCTTTCATTCAACAAGGCTTGATTTGCTTGTTCAAACATAGACGCCGCTTTTGCAAGCTTAGGACCAATTTGTGCTGTTCTAGTATTTGATGTCAAAGTTGGTAATGTAATAGCAGAAACAACACCTATAATAGAAAGTGTGATTAAAACTTCCGCTAAAGTAAACCCAAATTTCTTCATATTATTATAAAGCTCCTTTCTATTCTTAAATATAAAAATAATATTAATTCATCTTTTCTTAAAGTATAACACATATTATACATTTATGAAAGATTTAATTTAAAAATTTATTGTTCTGGCTGAATGTCAAGCTTAGAGATAACTTGTGTGGCTTTAGTCAACTCTTTAGCACCTGGAGGAGTTACAATCTTTGACGCGCCATAAACACCTAATGCACCACCTGCTCCAGCACCTAATAAGGTCAAGCCCACGGATTTTACAAAGCCCCAAAAACCATTACATTTAATTTTTAATAATGGGTAAATCCCGCCTAATACAGCTCCGCCAAATACCATCCACTTCGCCATTTTTTGTTTTTTCTCTAATTTTTCTGGCCCCATTGTTTCTACATACTTTTGCATCCTAGGAGCGTTCTGCATAATTGTATTATACGATTTTTCAAACGTATCAGCTTGTTGTGGTGCAACACTTAATTTCGCAGAATTCTGACCACTAGCGTCTACAACTTGATATAAAACTCTTCCATTGCTTGTCATGCCAATTTTGTTTAAGCTACCATAACTATTTTGAGTTTGATTTGATACATTTTGAACCATAAATACACCTTAAAACACTTCTACTTATTTATATAAAGTTTTTTTTGTTAAAAAAATTGCTATATTTTTAAGTTTTGTTAAGTTAAATTTTACTTGTTGTAATAGTTTAAAATGTAGTATAATTATTCTTGATATGAAGGAGAAGAATAAAAACAAAGACGGAGTATTACATATAACCCATGCCGGAGAATTTCTTTTTTGGCTTGTCGTTATATGTATTATTGTAGCATTCTCTTCTTTAGGACTCATATTTAAAGAAAAACATGATGAAAATGATTATCAAATCTTTTTACAAGATGTTGATGGACTAATAATCGGCTCTCCAGTTAGAATGCTAGGGATAGAAGTTGGACATATAACAAAAATTAAGCCTCTTAATGACGAAGCTTATGTAAAATTCATAATAACAAATCCTGATGTTTATATTCCACAAGGAACAGTTGCCACAGTTGAGTTTTCAGGACTAGCTGGTTCTAAGTCATTAGAATTGTATTTGCCACAAAAAGGTGATTATATAGATTCTTCAACGCCATTATTAGCTGTAGAATCTCCTAAGCGCTTACATGATGCAATGGGACTGCTAAACGACATGTTTAAAAAATTAGGCTCTATTATGTATACAACATCACATTTTGGCACAGAATTGCAAGAACACGATATAATGCCAACTCATTTTGTTAAACCTAGTAACGACAATATTAAAGAATTTCTAATATATTCTGACAAGTTTTTGGACGATTCAAACAAAAAAGCAAATGAAATAAGAAATAGCTTGGGAGGATTAAAAAAGGATGCTAAATAAATTTAATAATTTAAAAATAATCTCAAATCCGATAGTTAATCAGAGTTTATGTACATTAAGATCAAAAAATACTGATACAGAAGGCGTAAGGCTAGCAGCTAGAAAACTTACTCGTATACTTTTATACGAAGCAACAAAAAATTTGCCACAAAAAGAGATTGAGGTAGAAACTCCTATTGCGAAATTCACAACTAATACAATTAATCCTGATATAAGTATTATTATTTCTCCTATATTAAGAGCAGGGTTAATTTTTACAGACGAAGCTGTTGATATTCTTCCACAAGCAGCTATTCGCCATATTGGGATGTATCGTGACGAAAAAACTCTTAAACCTGTTTGGTACTACAACAAAGTCCCAATGCCTGTTGATAAGCCAGCTAAAGACTATTATGTTTATATTACAGATCCAATGCTCGCAACAGGGAATTCGTTGTTAGAAGCAATTCGTCTATATGTGGAAAAAGGTATACCAGAAACTAATATTTGTTGTGTTTGCATGATTTCTTCACCAGAAGGAATTGAAAATGTTTTTAGAGAATTCCCTGCCATAACTCTAATTGTCGCAGCAGTAGACTCCCACTTGAATGAAAGAGGATATATCGTACCTGGCATGGGAGATGCTGGAGATAGAATTTATAACACTTAGTATGGTATATTTGAATCTATGAGATTAGGGCAATTAGAATTAAAGAATTTCAGAAACTGTGAGAGTATTTTTCTCGATTTTTCAAAGCAAAAGACTCTTATAATCGGCAAAAATGCTCAAGGAAAAACAAATCTGCTTGAAAGCATCTATTTGTTATCGGATTTAAAAAGCCCTCGTACTTCAACACTTACTGAGCTAATTAAATTTCAAGAAAACGAATTTAACATTAAGTCTTCTGTTTATAAAAATTCAACAGAAATAGATCTTGAATTTAGCTATAACCTTGAAAAAAAACGTGAATTTAAAATTAACCAAGTTAAATCTACAGCTAAAAACTTCAAGCTTGTCGTTAAAACTGTATTATTTTCTACAAAAGATTTATTACTTCTAAGAGGGACACCACAAGATAGACGAGATTGGCTTGACAGAGCTATTTCACAAGTATATCCAGCCTATGATGAAAGACTTTCAAAATATGACAAAATTCGAGTTCAAAAAAATAACTTATTAAAAATGGACTATATCGACGAAGCTCTACTAGATGTCTATAATGAACAAATCGCAGTTAGTGGTGCAAATATTATCTTTTTAAGAAAAAAATTCCTTAAAGAGATTGAAAAATTTGCTTCTCAAAAACACAAAATTATTAGTAATTCTGAGAACCTAGAGCTAAATTACACTTGTGCAGAAAGTGAAATAGAAGATATTTCAAATTTTCTTAAACAAGAATTACAAAACCGCAGAGCAGAAGAAATTGCTCGTCGACAATCTTGTGTTGGTCCTCACCGTGATGATATAGAATTAAAAATTAACGGAATAGATGCAGTTAAATTTGCCTCACAAGGACAACAAAGAACCCTTGTTTTAGCTTTAAAACTTGGCGAGCTTGAAATTATAAAAGAAAAAACTGGATTTGCACCTATTTTGCTTTTAGATGATGTCCTTGCTGAGCTTGATGAAACAAGACAAAATTATCTATTAAAATCTATTGATAGCTCAATTCAAACAATAATAACCTCTGTTGATACTTTACTCTTTGAAGATGAATTTTTGAAAGACGTCAAAATATACACCATTGAAAATGGTAAAATTAAATACTAATCTGAAATAATAGTTGTCTCAAATTTATACGCTTGTAATGTTCTTGAAAAATAGTTAGCAGGAAGTCCAGCTTTTTCCTTTAACGAATTTAAAAATATATTTTTCTCAGGTAATTGTTCCCAAACAATTGGTAAATACACAGCTCTAGTATCTCGCTCCGCTAAAATAATTCCATAAGGATAAATTTTATTCAGCAAATCTCGTTCATCTTTAAAAATAATTCGCTCAATTGAAGACAATATAGAAACTGAAACCTCTATACTATTAAACTCTGAAGCACTCAAAGGTTCAAATCTATTATCTTGAAAAGCGGCATTTTTTGCATTATCAATCAAATCCAGAATCAAGGGTTTGGTCGGATATATAGAACCAATACATCCTCTTAAATTTCCGTTTATCTTTAGGGTAACAAATGTTGCACCATATTGTGTTAAAACAGTCGGAATATCTCTTGGTATATATTCTTCACCCTGAAGTGATGCAAAAATTGTTTTTCGAACTGTATCTAAAATATATTTAGAATAATGTTGCTCAATAAAATCATTTTTACTATCAGTATGCAAGAACCAAGAACCATATCCAACAACTCTGTCTGTTTCTCTATTAATATCACCTGAATTATAAATCATTGCACGAACTAAAGAACAATCATTGTTATTAGCAAAATCTACAAGCCCCATAATCCCAATCAAGCCACATGCCTGTTGAGGTTGAAAGTTTTCAAGTTTTCCTGTTTCTATAATAGTTGCTGTATAAGTATCAATTTGTCGGCATTCTTGCTGATTATAAAAATGACTTAAATCCGAAGATATAACAAAAGAAGAATTCTCCCAATATGTTGAAATTATATCTGAAATCAATCTATAATCACACTTCCCTACTAATATTGGAACAATTTTTATTTTTTTCCCAATTTTCTTTAAACCTTTTACAAAATCTAATGCACTTTGAGTTTTTGGAAAAAATAAATGCTGTATAAAAGGTAGCTGAACTTCAATAGAATGCTCGACATTGAAAACGTCATCAGATATAAGACACGGAAATCTACTCGAAATATCTTGAATCAGTTTATTATTGACCTCCAAACTTCCTAATGGCGTATCAAAATAGCTATACTCTGGTAAAGCTATATTATTAAAAGATTCATGATGTGAAGGAGCTATTATAAAAATGTTTTCATTCATTTCTAATTTTTGAAACCCAGCCATTGCAGCATATCCAGAATAATACACTCCTGCATGTGGAACAATTATAGCTTTACTCTTATAAGCAACCTTTTGCTCTTGCATATAAGAATTTAAAAGATTCGTTAATTCTTCAGCTCTTTCAGGATAAAAACTTCCAGCAAATGAAGGGTTTTTGTTCATCTTTCACTCCTCTTAAATAAATTTTAACACGTAATTAATAAAAATAGCAAAAAATATTTTTACGAGTATTATATAAATATGAGAATTAATAATATACAACAAAATACTAATTTTAAAGGCTACAAAAACGTCATATCACATACTGGAATTAGTGAAAAGTTTCCAGATTCTTACCATAGCTACATGGTAATGGAATTAAATAATGAAGGCGAAAAAGATCTAGATACTTGGCATTTAATTCAAAAAAAGTTAAGACCTAACAAAGAATTAAGTAATCATATATATTTCACACACACTTCAATATTAGGTCATACAATGACTGGTGTAGATGAGTTTAACATCAGTTTGAATGAAAATAGTAAGCCAAAAAATGAAGCGGTTTTAATAAAAGCCAACCAACTTTTAGCTTCACTAACACGAAGATTGTCTTTAAATTCAGAACCTATATCAGACGGTGGGCTTTACAAAACATTAATCAAATTAGTTGAACAACTTGCTACAATGACAGGATCTAAAACTTTAGCCGAAAAAATGGCATATCAAGTTACAAGTCAACCTGTTAAACATAGAGTTACTGCTGAATTGATTAACAAAGGCATTGCAAATGATATGATGAAATATTTTAAGTTATAACTTTTCTTTTATAACTTTTTTTAAATATTGTTTCAAAGCTGAAGTAATAATTAAATCTGGCTCTTGCATACAAATTTCATCTAGAGTATTAACTCCTTTTCTTACTTCGCCTGTTTCAATATACAAAAGACCTAATTTTATTTTGTCATACACATTTTCCGAAGCCTTAAACTCATTAATTTTTGCTTGAGCTAGATTAAGCCTTATATAACAATTGACCAAATTTAAATGATATTGCAGGTTTAGACCATAAAGCTTGATTGAATTTTCAAAACAATCCTTAGCTAAATCAGGATAACCAATAAAATTATAGGTCTCACCTAAATTGTTGTAAAAAATAGCACTTGCTTGAGTTGAAGGGCTCAACGATATGGCTATTTTAAACTCTTGAATTGCAGCATAATAAATGCGATCTTTTAAATAATTTATGCCAACATTATTATGAAAAAAAGCATCTTTTTCAGCAGCTATTGTATATTTATAAGGTTTTTTATAGCCACAAGTTAATAATAGTATTAGTAAAAACGGAATTATTAAAAACTTTTTCATCATAAAAGCGAAATTTCTAATCCTTCTGTTGCCATAATTGCATTCTCTTCTGAATACTCTTCTGCTAATAAATCTAATTTTTCATCATTATATCCTGGATCATAATGGAAAAAGACAATTTTCTTAGCTTCTATCTGACGTTTACAATCGAGCGCCATTTCAAAAGTTGAATGTCCAAATCCTTGTTTTGGAACATATATGCTTAAATAGTCCTCTGTAGAATATTGCGCATCGTGAATTATCAAATCACAACCTTTTGCAAACTTAACAAGTTTTTTATCTCCGCCAGGATAACTTTCTTTATCTGTGGCATAAACTAAAGATTTACCTTTATACATAATTTTATAAACAAAAACTCCATTTTGCGGATGTGCATAAGATTTATAACAAGTAATTACAACATCTTCATCTGTAAAATCACTTTCTTGTAAATCATTTACACGAACAACTTTTGGTAAATCTTCACCTTTTTTAAATATTATGTAATTAGTTTCATTCAAATCCATTATTCTTAAATCAGCAGCAATATCACCTAAATCAAGTGGAAAAGATTTTGAAAATAAAAGTTTTGCTAGCTCTTCTTCTAAAGATTCGTTATAATTAACCCCACCTAGAAGCGCCATTCTTGTTGATGCTAAATGAGATGGGCGGAAAAATGGAAAACCTTGAATATGATCTAAGTGGATATGGCTTAATAAAATAGAACAACGAACTGGAGTTCTATCAGTTATTGTTGTACCTGATTCAATATATTTTTGCATTAATTCATTACCAAGGCTTATAAGTCCTGTCCCTGCATCAAGTATGATTAAATGTCCACCAACATTAATCTCAACACAAGCGGTATTTCCACCATATTTTAAAAACTCGCCATCTGCTACTGGGTAACTTCCTCTTACTCCTCTAAACTTAATTCTAAATTCTTCCATTTTCTTATCCTTTTTTTATCTCAAAAGTCGTATTTCTATCTTCTAATGTTCCATATAATGAATCAATACCAAAAAGTCTTAATTTCGAACGATTCTGAATATCTTTTAAATTTGTTTCTTTTAAAAACACGTCTACTAATGTTCTTTTTTTATCTGAATTAATGTTTATTACTCGAAAAGCATTTGGAAAAGTTACTAATGAAGGTGATGTTATATATACAATATTATCTTTTTGTTTTGCTCTTACACAATGATAATGACCTTGTAACACAATTATTGGATTGGAGTAACTTTCTAACAACGCTTTTACTTCATCTTCATTATTCATCTTATGATTTGAACTCGAATACGGCTCTTCTATTGGTACATGTGTACACAAAATAATTGTATTTTTTTTATGTTCATCTAATTCTTTTTTCAGCCATTTCATTTGCTCAGATGCAATTTCACCATTAGAAGTAAGCTTATAATCAATAATCGAATCCAAACATATCACCCTAAAGCCTTTTTTAGGAGTAAACGCATAATAGTTCTCTTGATAGCTCATATATTTGTTATGACAATTTAAGATTTTGCGAAACTCTTGCTTTGTTAAAGGCCCATCAATAGCAATATCATGATTACCATTAATTGCATACCAAGGACAATTTATTTTAGAGGCGTGTGATAAAAATTTTACTAACTCATTTGTTTTAGGCTTATTAACCAGGTCACCCGTAAACATAACAAAATCATAAGGTCCTGACGTATTTATTTGAAAAATAACATCATCTAAAAGCTCTTGTGATTTTTTTAAAAATTTGTATGAAGTGTTTTCTTCAAATGTTGAAAAATGCGAATCACTCACTTGTACAAAACGCAAGTTGTTATTTGCTGCTGTACACATTTGTGCACTAATAGCTACTGCAATTAGTATCGTAAGAATAAAATTCGTAAATCTCTGAAAAAAACTTTCTTTTCTCTTCTCTTTTTTATAGTACTTCTTACTCATGATTATTATATATAATAAAACATTCTAAGAAAAAAATCTACGGGTGGTTAATTTTATTGGTTATAATTCCAATTTAAATACTTACAAAAAAAGACCTCTTCTTCTGAATGAGATCTTTTTTATGCCCAACCTAAATGAAAAACAGGTTTATTTCTTAATTCTGGCCCATTATATCCAAAAGAGCCACCCTCTGTTGACGGCGAATTATAACTTGGTATAAAGAAATTGCTAGCTGTATTAATAGGTTCAGCAGGTGTGAATTCAACAGGTTCTACAGGAGTACCAGCTCCAACTCTTGGAGCTTGCATTGTATACCAATTATTCATGTTGTAAAAATTTAAATTACTTGCTGGATTCATAAATATATCCTATTTATATCTCTCTATATATATTATAAAGTATTTTTGAGATTTTTGCTTGCACATTTTTTTAAAATTGTTACAAAACTTAATATAATTTTTAAAGGCTGACTTGAAGTGTAGAAAGGGTGGAGAGATTTTAATTACTATACTCATTATTTTTTAAACAATAAACAGTATATTTATAAGTTTTTAATGCTAATAAAATTCTATTATGTATATCAAGCTTTTCATATATGTTTTCTAAAACAGCTTTTACAGTATGAGTCGAAATAAAAAGCTTTTCGGCTATTTGTTTATTTGTATAACCTTCCATAATTAATTGGCTTACTTCCAATTCTCGCTTTGTTAAATTTTTCATAAATTTCCCTTTGTCTTTCCGCTTTGAATAACATGTTAATCATACTATAAAACTCAAAAATTGCTTTAATGTATTTTCCAAAATGCAAGATTTACAATTATTTACATTTGGGAAAGACATGCTTGTGAAAAACAAAAAGTGTGTATCCTAATTCCTATTTGGATTGCAGGGATTTATTCTAATAAGAAATAAATAAAAAAGTTTCTTATTTTTTACTCAACTTGCTTAATATATCTTAATATTTATTACGATTTTAAGATTCCTTATAAAAATATAGGTATTTGTGTTAATATTCCTTTACATAAATTCTTTTAATTTTCAGAGTTTTTATGTGAATTGGGGTATTGCAATTTAATATTTAATTATATATTAAAGCTTTTTCTTGAGCCTTCTTCGTGGTATAGGCCACCACCACAAATCGTTTCTATAACTTTTAATACAAATTCTCTTGAAGCATCTGCTGAATTTAAGAAAAATTCTCTATTGGATAAATGTCTTATTTTAAAAATAGAGTTTTGCGCTTTGTCTGCTGGAACATATAATGATGCAATTTCTTTATCTAAAAGTCTTTCCATTATTTCATTACGAGACTTTGCGCCTTCGATAAGTTCATTGTAGTTACCACTTATAGCCATAATACGTCCAGAAAACATTGGTGAATTATTTTCTCTAAATAAAGCTTGAGGCTCATAATTACAGCGAGTCGTTAAACTTATCGTATGCCATAAAATATTAATAATAGCTATGCTTTTTTCTTTATCGTAATCTACGTAAATATTTTCTGTTGTTATTCCTCTTGCTGAAAAAGATTGTTTTAATGAATCGGATATGGCTTTTAAATTCTCTATCATTTCTGAAAAAACTTCTGAAGTATTCAATGTTGCATGTTGATAATCCAAAAATTGCTTATACATGTGAGATGATACAAGCCCAATTCTTTCTTGAATAAGTGTGGATTTTCTAAAAGAAGTCTCAGAATTATTAAAATTTTCGTAGCCTTTAGACAAAATAAAGCCTCCTACTAATATTATACACGCAAAATAAAACTACATAAAACATAAATGTAATATTTTGTAACAAATTTTTTATTTACGAGTAATTTTATTTACAATCTAATCCAAGATCTAAAGTTGGAGCTTTCGCTACTATTGCACTTGATGATATTATGTCCACTCCAGTTGAAGCAATATCTTTAACAGTATTTAAATTTACATTTCCACTTGCTTCTATAATAGCTTTATCGTCAATAATTTCAACACATTTTTTCATAGTATCAATAGACATATTATCAAGCATAATTATATCAGCACCACAAGTTACTGCTTCTTTAACTTGTTCTATTGTATCGCATTCAACTTCTATTTTGTGAGCGTGAGAAATATGTTTTCTTAATTTTTCAACCGCTTTGGTAAGGCTTCCTGCGTATTTAATATGATTATCTTTTATCATTGCGCAGTCAGAAAGGTTAAATCTATGTAAGCTACCACCACCGACTTTAACCGAATATTTTTCAAATGCTCTAAACAATGGAGTAGTTTTTCTCGTATCAACGATCTTTGCTTTATAATTTCCAATAGCTTTTTGATATTTATTAGTTTCGGTTGCAATACCACTCATTCTTTGTACGTAATTTAGGGCAACACGTTCTCCCATTAAAATATATCTTGCAGGGCCTTCTATATCTGCTAATTTGTCACCTTTTTGAATTGAATCGCCATCGTTAAAATAAAATTTTACTTCAACTTTAGGGGAAAGTATTTTAAAAACTGTTTCAAAAACTGTTCTACCTGATAATATACCCTCAACGCGAGAATTAAGCTCGCATTTCATAATATCATCTTCGTTTGTAAGATAATCTGTTGTTATATCACCAAACCCAATATCTTCTTCTAAAGCTCTTTTTACGTGTTCTTCTATAAAAAAATTATTTAACATTTAATAACTCCTTGCTGTTATCTTTTATAATATTTGAGTGTATTGCTTCTTCATAAGGTTTTATATAATCTGAGCGAGAATGAGCTCCTCTCGATTCTTTACGGTTTAAAGCTAAATCTATAATTAATGTAGCTGCAGTTAACATGTTGCGATATTCATATTCTTCACGGTTTAAACATCTTCTATTACGTTTAAAATTTTTAGAACATTCTTTTAACAAAACTTTTGCTTCTAATAAATCCTTTTCATTTCGTATTATACCAACTTTTTCCCACATTATATTTTTTAAATCTTGTTTTAGATTTGGAATATTATAATCAATTTCATTTATAGGAGTATTATATAAATCAATTTTTTCTAAAATTGATTTATCAATTTTTTTGGGTGGTAATAAATTTGTAAAAGATAAATGATCTGCTAGTTCATAGGCACAAACTACGCATTCTAATAACGAATTGCTTGCTAAGCGGTTAGCACCATGCAAACCTGTTGAAGCGACTTCTCCTATTGCATATAAACCTTTTATTGAAGTTTTACCATTTACTTCAGCTTTTACTCCACCCATAGAATAATGTGCAGCAGGCGCAACTGGAATAGGAGTTTTTGTAATATCTATTCCATTTTCCTTACACTTACACGATATTGTAGGGAATCTTGATAATAGTTTAGATGTTTCAATAATTGAAGCATTTAAAAACATATTTGGGCTTTTATTTAGCCTCATTTCATTATAAATAGCTCTAGTAACAATATCTCTTGGGGCAAGTTCTCTTCGATCGTGATATTTACTCATAAATTCATTACCAGTATTATCTACTAATTTAGCTCCTTCTCCTCTAACAGCTTCAGATATTAAAAATCTATTTTTGTTTGAAGATAAAGCTAAAGCGGTTGGATGAAATTGAATGAATTCCAAATCTTGTATAACTGCACCAGCATTATAAGCTAAGTCAATACCGTCACCAGTAGTACAATCTGGATTAGTTGTATATTTATACAATTGCCCAACCCCACCTGTTGCTAATACGGTTGCAGATGTATAAACAATTTCATGCTCATTTGTGAGTTCATTATATAAAATAAGTCCTTTGCACACACTATCAGAATTTACCAATAGTTCAACGGCCATAGAGTTTTCTAATATAGTTATATTAGAATCTTCTTGCACCTTTTTTATCAATGATTTTATTATTTCACGACCTGTTGCATCACCACCAACATGCAAAATTCTTCTAAAACTATGTGCAGCTTCAAGTGTAAAATTAAATTCACCTTTTGGATTTTTATCAAAATTTACACCAAAATTAATTAAATCATTAATAACAGTATCTGATATTTCAGAAATGTATTTTGTTACACATTTGTCAGATAATCCAGCACCAGCTTTTAACGTATCAATAACGTGAGCTTCTGTTGTATCGCCTAGGTTTTGATGTAAAACCCCGACAATGCCTCCTTGAGCGTATTTAGAATTGCTTTCTCCTAACGTCGATTTGGTAATCAGTAGTATTCCATCTGGCAAGCTAATTTCTTGCGAAAGTTTAAGTGCTGCATAAAGTCCTGCCGCACCGCTACCAATTATAACTACTGAATATTCTGAATGTTTCATTAAGAATCCTCAAATCTGTTCTAATTATATTTTAAAACAAAAAAAACTAAGGATTATTAATTAAATATAAAGATTCATCAATTGTTACATTGTAGTTAGATTAATTTTTTTAGGATTAAGAGCATCTTCTATAGTTGAAGATTTCAATTTTATGTTAGGAGATATTTCTTGAGCCTTTTTTATATCATCATTGTAGCCAGCTAAATCACCAGATTTTAACCGATACTCTGCTCTATCAACATAGTATATCGCACGGTTTTTTGTTCTATCTATTAATAAATCATAGACTCTTACAGAGGTTTTATATTTTCCTACGCCAGCGTATATATCAGCAATACAAGCATATCCATAATAAGCTGTAGGATCTGTGTGAAGTATGCTATTACAATAAGTTAATGCTTTTTTATTATTACCTTTGTTTTTTAATAACATTGCAATTCTGAACTTGTCTACAATATTAGGATTGCTGAGTTTTAAATAATCATCAAGAGCTTCTTTATTTTCTCCAAAATACAAACGAATCATTGCTCTATCTGCATAAAGAGATTCGATTTCTTTTTTTGAAGCATAACTTGGTAATAAATACATTGCTTTATCTATTTCATTTAATGCAGATCTCTTTCGTTCCATTTTTGCTAAATAAATAGCATTATTTCTATGAAATTTCCAAGCCTCTAAATCTTCTTTTTTATTCGTCATTTTGGCAATGAAGTATTGTGTATTGTTACCATAAAAACATAGTTGGGCAAATTTATTACCTGGTGGAGAACAAAGCCAAGCTACAAAAAAGAATCCCATTATCAGTAAACATAAAACTTTTATATCGTCTTTTCTATTTTTAGCATTAAAATTTGTAATCATACTTATCTCTCTTTAGTACTATTTTAAACTAAATTTTAAAAAAAATAAAGTGTTAAATTTCTTTTAGGCTATATTATATATTTTTCAGCTTCAATGTAGAAATTTGTCAAAAAAGGTACTTTATTTGACTTTATAGAATTTTCTAATATGTTATATGTTCTTGGAGCAAGCTTAAATAATTTTGTTTTATTAGTAAAAAACAGTTCAACTGCTCTTGCAAAAAGTTCTGTAGTAGAGTTATAATAACGATTTAATCTTGAAATTCTTGAGTTTAATCTTTTTAATGCTCGCTGTTTAGATTTATGTAAAATGTAACACTCTTCAGGTTTTTCTACTGATAAATAGTCTATTGAATAAACTTTTTCTTGAAAATTTTCTATAACTTTAACATTATCATATTTAAGAAGATATTTTAAATTTGAACTTTTGATTTTTTTTTCTAACATCAATGATATTTCAGGTAGTTTTTTATTGTTAGAAAAGCTTGTAATTAAAGCTTCTTCTGTTGTTTGAATTTCTTTTTTTAATACTTCTATTTGGTTAAATAAAGGTTCTATTGTTTTTTTATCTATCGAATCCACCGTGATTTTAATTAATTCTTCTTCTAGCTCTTCATTATATTCTGGGAAGATAAAATTAAGAGAATTTAATTTATTGTTATATTGATAATGAACAAAATGCGCAAATTCATGAGCTAATACACCTAAAAGCTCTTCATCTTCTAAGTTTTTTGAAATATCAATTCTATATTTTTGATTTTTTACCTTAAAAAAACCTTTATTGCCTTGGGCTTTATTTTTTCCAATATTAACTTCAAGTCCACAAGATTCAATAAAATTTATAAGTGTTATGTATCTGTTTCTTTTACTAACCATTTTAAATAATCTTCCGAACAGTCTACAATAGGTAATGCAATAATTTCAGGAACTGCATAGGTATTTAAATCTTCAATCACTAATTTAACTTTTCCATAGTTAGCTCGTCGTGTTTTAATCATTAACATAACTTCTTTTTCTTCACAGATTTCACCATCCCATGAAAAAACTGATTTTACATTTTCTATCATTGAAACACATGCTGCAAGTTTATGTTTCATTATTACTTTTGTTATTTGTTTTGCAATTTTTTTATTAGGCACCGTTGAATAAATAACTACAATATCCATTTTTATTCCTTTCTTGTTTTATATATCGAAAATTTTACCTGGATTTAATATATTTTTAGGATCAAAAGCTTTTTTTATTAATTTCATATATTCAATTGATTTATTATCAAGTATACTGGTTAAATACTTTTTCTTTTCTAATCCAATTCCATGTTCGGCCGATATTAACCCATTAAAGTTTTTTACAATTGAATAGAGCTCCTCTTTACAAGCTATTAAATTACGAAAATTGGTTTCATTATCTAAATCTAAAACAAATTGTGGATGTAAATTACCATCTCCTATGTGTCCAATTAAACACATATTTATATTATGTTTTTCTGATATCTCATTACAAAGTTTAATCACTTCTGCTAAATTTGCTCTTGGAACAATTATATCATCAGAAACAACATCTGGTGCAAGTCTTGTTGAAGCTGCAAAAGAAGTACGTCTAGCTTCCCAGATTGCATCAGTTTCATTAAGTTTAGGTGTTTGAATTAATTTTGAATTTGCGTTGCTTAATGCATGTTCAACGAGCTCAGTTTGTTCTACAATAGAGGTTTCGAAACCATCAAGTTCAACTAATAGTAAATAGTTATAATCTAAATTAAAACCACAATTTGAGAAATCTTCAATTGTTTGTATTGCTTTTTTAGCCATAAAATCAATTGAAGCTGGAAAAACTTGTTCTGAAATAATATTATCAACAGCTTTGACTAAATCAACTTCATTATTGAAATACCCAAGAACAAGTCTTTTTGTTTGTGGTTTTGGTATAAGTTTTAAAGTTGCTTCAACTACTATGCCAAGTGTGCCTTCACTTCCAACAATCAGTTGAGCTAAATGATAGCCAGAGGAGTTTTTTGATACTTGTGAGCCGAGTGTAATTAAAGATCCGTCTGAAGTAACAACTTTTAATGAAAGTACATAATCTTTAGTAGTACCATATTTGAACGATAAAGCACCTCCAGAAGATTGCGCAATGCTACCACCAATTGTTGAGACTTTAAAATTAGAAGGATCTGGTGGATAAAACAAGTTAAATTTCTCAACTTCTTTTTTTAAATCACCTAAAATAACTCCTGGCTGTACTTTTGCAGTCATATTTGTAGGATTAATTTCTAAAATTTTATTCATTTTAGAGAAATTTAAAACAATTCCACCTGAATTACAGACACAAGCTCCTACCATATTTGTCCCTGCTCCTCTTGGGATAATAGGAATTTCATGAATATATGCATATTTAATTACTTTTTGAACTTCTTCAATCGACTCTACAAAAATAACTAAATCTGGAGTTTTTTTTTCTGATATCAAATTAGAAGCATCTTCTGCATAACAATAACGTTCTTCTAAATTTGCAAGAACGTTATTTGAGTTTAAAAAAGTTTTCATTTCTTTAAGTTTATTTTTCAACAACATGAGAAGCTATTTTTTCAATACTTTTATTAAGTTTTGCAATTTGTCTATCCATTCCACCAACTTTTTTAGTCAAAGCAGCAGTATCTTTTTCGTCTAAAATATTAAGAACACCTTCTAATTTTTCTTCTAATGAATTAATTTTAGCTTGCTGAGATGACATTTTTTCATCCATAACAACTAAAAATCTATTTAAAGTTTCTTCAAAAGGTTTCATATCTATTTTATTATTTATAGTTGTTTCTACAATAATTTTATCAAGCTTGGTTTCAAGTGATGAAATTCTTTTAGCTTGTTTGTCAAAAATTGTACTTAGAGCTTCGACTAACTCAACACTTTCTGAATTATCATCTGCGCCAGCTTTTAATTCTGCTAACATAGTTTTAATTTGTTCAATATCGTCCAAAGTCTCTACTCTATCCGAAATTGAATTAATTTGTACGCTAGCTTTATCAACCCACTCAGCAAGATATTCAAAAACTTGATTGAACACTTGATTTGTTTTTGCTCCATTAATCATCATATCATTCAATGCGTTAAGCTTCAAATCAATTCTATCCATGCCTGATTCTTGGGCAAAATTACGTGTTCTTTCGTCTAAATCGTTTATAACGAGTTTGAAATCTTGTAAATTATCTTGTAAAGTTTTATATGATTCATCAGATGCTAAAATAAGTTTATTAGTTCTTGTACTTATACTTACAATATCTTCAGCAATACCTTCAAAATCTTGCTTGTTAGGAAACTCTGACTTAATAGATTCTACAAGGTTATAAATATCATTTGTAGAAGCAATTAAATCTTTGAATTCTTGTCCGTGTTCGTTCTCTTTCATTTCATTAAGAACAAGACGTAAATTAGCTATATCAGATTCTAAATCTTGTAAACTATAAACATAATCAATATCGCCATCAGAAGATATAACTGCAGTGATTTTTTCATTTAATAATTCAATATCATCTTTTAAAGAATTAATTTTTTCATCAACAACAGATACATTATCTTTAACAGTTGCAATATCTGCATTTGTAGTCACTATATGACTTAAAATCGTGATTAATTCATCATGTTTATCTTGAATAAAATCAATAATTTCTTCTTGTTCTGCAACAAATGATATTTGATTAAATATGTTTAATATTTGTGTAACGACATCAGTTTTAAGCTCAGCCAAAAGCTTTTCAGTATTATCACTGTCAAGCTTATCTATGATTTTATTAACAGAATCTACTACAGAGTATTTAACCAAAGTATTTAGTTCAACAACATCTGGCAAATTATTAGCGCAAAGCTCATTTATGTCCTCAATATATCCAAGCTGTTCAGAAACTAATGCTTCTAAACTTGAGATTTGCTTGTTAATAGATGCTTGGAAGGCTTCATCAAATGATTTGTTTGAAATTTGTGAACGCAAGTTTTCAAAACATTCATTTAAGGCTTTAATTTCGATATTAGTTGAATTTGCTGTAATTTCAATTTTTTTCGAAAGCTCATCTATTTTATCACTAATAGAAGTTTTTGTATTAGCAAATTCATCTAGAATATCACCTAAAGCTTCTTGAATTGCTTCAAATGTATTATTGTATTTATTAGATATTAATTTTATTTCTTCATATTTATCAACAACTGTATCTATGAATTTTTTATCAAATAAAGACAATTTTTCAGCAAAGTTTTTATCAGTTTTAGATACAAAATCTTCTATTTGAGAATTAATTTTATCTACTGAAGTATTAATAAGCAATTCATTTGCAACTCGATATTCTTTGATACTTGAATTGAATAAGTTTATATCAAGTAACTTATTTAAATTTTCTATAGTATTCTCAAAAGAAGAAATCATTTCAATTTTTATGTTATCTAGTTTGCTTGAAAGAACTGAATTGTCAGTTTTTATATCAAGATAAGATTTTAAATCTTCAATATTGTTATATATATGAGCATTTACAATTTCTTCTATACGAGAAGTCAAATTAACAACATCATCAGCTTGAGATTTTTTTAATAAATCAAATTGTTCAATTATCTCTGCAATAATTACGTCAGTTTCTTTTTCTATATTTTGAGAAACTATTTCTATTTCTTTTTTAAACGCAGTAGCGATAAAATCTTTTGTTAACTGTACTTGTTGTTTTTGAAGTTCAAATTGTTCAAGTAGAGTTTGAACGTAACTATCTAGAGCTTGTAATTCACCAGCAGAAACTTCAGCTGTTAATGCCTTTATATCTGAAATTTTATTATCAAACTGTTCCTCGAGTTCTTTAAAGTTAGATATTGTAGTCTCAGTTATTTGAGAAAGATTTTGTAATAAATCACTTTGATTATTTTCTGCCAATGTTTTTACAGAATCAATAATATTAGAGATATTATCAGCTGAAGAAGTCACAAGCTTAGCCAATTCTTCATTTTTTGCCATTGTTTCTTGAGTTTGTAACTCAATAACAGAATCAATATATTTTGTTATATCATCTAATTGAGCTTTAATATCTTGAGTAAGAATTTTATTATTGTTTTCTACAGACTTAGAATAATCCGCTAAACTATTTTTAAGTGCAACATAATCCACTGATGTGAGTTTGATATTCTCATCTAGGACACTTCTTAAATTTTTCGCAATTAAATCTAAGTGTGTATTATTTTCTTCTGCTTGAGTTGCGATTGCATCTTTTAATTTATTATTTAAATCTTCGATTTTATCTTGTAATTCTGAAGAAGTTACTTTTGATTGAGCTTCAATGTTATTGAACGTATTTTCAATCTGTAACTTATATCCTTCTAATTTTGTTGATACAATTTCTTGCATTTTTTCGGATATAGAAGTAAATTCTTCATTAATTTTGTCTGTTAACGATAAATTTGATTTATCAAAAATAATATTAATTTGAGATACTAATGATTCGAAATTGCTCTCAATAATTGACAATTGTCTAGTTAAATCACTGTCAATACTTTCATCAACTTTATTTAAGACATCTTTAACATTAGTTATATCAATTAAAATAGAATTAACATTTTCAGCTAAATTATCAGCAGATTCAGTTTTTATTTGTTCTATTAAGGCTTTAATAGAATCAAACTTATCCATTATTTCAGCTACAGCATTCATTCTATTAGTATCAGTTTCAGCTGTTAAGGTTTTGAAATCTAATCTTAATCCATCTAAAAGTTCAGTTACTTCTTTAGAATTTTTATTATAAACACTTTCTACTGAATATTTTAATTCATTAACTTTATCAGCATTTTCGCAAGTAAATTCTTGTTTAAACTCGGTAATTTTTTCTAATAAAGTAGTTTTTAAAGCTGATAAATTGTTTCCAAAATCAGATTTTACTTCTTCTGCTGATGAAATAAATCGATCTAGTTTTGAACTTGAATTAACTTCATTAATATTTAGAATTTCTTTAATTTCATTTTGTATGTCTTGAATTTCTAGGATTTTTGAATAAGAGAATTTAATTTCTTTTCTTATATCTTCTGAATTTTGTGAGATAGAATTTTTTATTGAATCAAAATGAGTTTTATTATTCTCCAATATATTATTTAAACCTTCTGTAACAACTTTATTAAAATCGTCAACAGTTTCTTTTACATTTTGGATATAATTAAAACAATTTTCTCCAATTACAGTTGCAAGTTCTCCAATTTTTCCTTCTAAATCAGTATCTCTAGAAAAATTTGAATCTCCGACATAAGTTAAGACATCAACAATTGAAGCTGAAATGTTTTCTAAAATAAATTTTAAATCTTTTAGAGAATCAGCTTGAGCTTTTACTAAAATATCTTCAGTTGAATTGATCTTTTGTATTAATAATTCATATTTATTATAAAATTCACTAATAAGCGATTCTACAACTTCAGTTTTATTAGAATCAAAAGAATTTGATAATTCTTGTTTTGAAGCGTATAAATCAACTCTTAAATCTTTAACAACATTAACAAAATCTAAAGCAAGAATATCATTTATTGCTGTTTGTAAATCTGAGAATTCTCGTTTTATATTTGAAACTTCAACAACTGAAGAATCCATTTTGTAGTCTAATACACTAGTTAAATTCTTGATGTTTTCTATTTGAGCAACAATTTGTGCAGAAGAATTGTTCACAGTTATTTCTTGAGTTTCTAAAGAATTTTTTAAATCGTTCTCAAAAATGGTTAATCTGTCTGTTATGCTTGAAAATATTGCATTATTAGCAGAAATGCTATTTTCATCAATTTGAGCTAATGTATTTTTAAGCTCAATAATATTTTCAAAAACTGAACCAAAATGTTTTTCGCACAAAACTGCCATTGCAGATTGAGTTTGATTAAGTTTAGCTCCAATACTTTCTGCATTTTGAGAAATATCGTTTAAGACTCTTGTAACATTTGCATCATATAAATTTAATAATTTTTGACTTACTTCATTGATAGACGTTTTTATATCTGTTTCAACTTTTACTATTGAAGAAGCTAAGTTTTGAAAATTAACTTTTATATCAAGAGCTTCAATATATGCTACAATGTTTTTAATTTCTTGTGAAGCAATTGAAATACCATCATTAGATAATTCTATAGATTCTAATACATTTTTAAGCACAGATTCTAGCTCTAGTTTAAATCTATCAAATTTATCATCTGATGAAATTGTATCTAGTTTATCTTCTAAGCCTTTTAGCTGTTCAATTACTACAGTCGTATTTTTATCATCTTTTTCTTCTAGAACAGATTTTAATGTTGCTATTATATTAACAGATGCATCAATTTTATCTGCTAAATTATCAACTCTAATATATTTTTCAGATAAATTTGAAACAGCAGCTGTTAATTCATGGCTTTGTGCTGTAAGCTCAAATAAGCGCTTGCTAGAAGTTGCTATATCATCTTTTGTTGCCAAATTTTGCAAGCTATCATCAACTTGTTCAGCTTTTTTATCTAACATTTGAATTGCAGATAATAAAGTGTTTGATGATAATTCAATATTGTTAAGAATACTAGAAAAAGATTCAAATTCGCTTGTTTTATCTAATGATGAAATAGTCTTTACAACAGTTTTAAAATTGTCATTAAGGCTTAATACTATTGAATCAAAGCCGTTATTAACTCTTTCTAAGTCAGATTTTAATAAGCTAATATTTTTAATGATATCTTTTTTTAAGCTATCATCAGAACGCATTGCATCTAATCTTAATGAAATATCTGTTAATGCTTCTTTTTGAGATACAACCTCTTTTGAGAATACGGATAGATTTGTCGCAATAATATCAAAAAATTCTTTTACGTCAGCAGATTTTGGCATTTCTGCACTATTTTTTAATAAACTAGAAAATAATGATTCAATTGCTCCAAATTTTGATACTAAAATACTATGTCTTTCATCAAGATTTTGCTTTAGTTCTGATAAAAAGATTTTAATTAGATCAATGTCTTCTTCTGTATTGATTTTTTCAAGTTTTGCATTTATACCGCTCAAAAGCTTATCAACATCAGAAGTGTTTAAAATCCCTTGTGCTCTAATTGAATTTAAAAGAGTTTTAACTGTATCAAAATTCTGATTAATCTCAATAAATTTATCCATATCTGCCATAAAAAACTATCCCACATCCTATTTATTACATTTATATATTATATACTAATATAAAAATAGTGACAAATCACATAATTTTTTTTAATATATGTTTATGAATTATATATTTTTTATTTTAATAACAGTTTCAATTATTGCCGGCATGCTAAATGGTAAGCTTGAAGAAGTCATATCAGCTATGTTTGACGGCTGTAATTTAGCAATAAAAATAGCTTTCTCGTTAATTGGGATAATGGCTTTTTGGTTGGGAATTATGAAAATTGCAGAAAAAGCGGGTTTAATTAATTTGATATCAAAAATAATTTTTCCTATACTAAAACCACTTTTTAAAGATTTAGATAAAAATTCTCCAACACTTGGCAATATATGCATGAGTATAAGTGCAAATGCACTAGGCTTAACAAACGCTGCAACTCCAATTGGCTTGAAGGTCATGAAGGAATTACAAGAAGAAAATAAGAATAAAAATATTGCATCAGACAGCATGTGCATGTTTTTAGGAATGAATACTGCAGGTTTTCAAATAATACCAGCAACGGTTATAGCAATATTAGTTGGAGTTGGTGCTAAAAATCCATCAGAGATTATTTTACCAACGCTAATAGTAACAACTTTGGCCTTTATTATTGCTATTTTTACAGCCTTGATTTTAAGAAGAATTTGGAATAAGGAGGAAGAAATCTAATGTTTGAAAAAATTTCTTTCTATATACTTCCAATGATAGTATTGTTTATTTTTACTTTAGCTTTAATAAAAAAAGTCCCAGTCTATGAAGAATTTATAGATGGTGCAAAAGATGGTTTTAAGGTTTCTATATCTATAATCCCTTATTTAGTGGCTCTAATAGTTGCAATATCTATGTTCAGAGCCTCTGGAGCACTAGATTGGATTAGCATACTATTAGGTGATTTCTTAAAAAAATTATCTGTTCCGACTGATATTATTCCAATAATTTTTACACGTTCTCTATCTGGGTCTGCAACATTAGGACTTTTTTCGGAGATTGCATCAAATCATGGCGCAGAAGCTTTTATTACAAAACTAGCAGCAGTCATGGTGGGTAGTTCTGAGACAACTTTTTATGTGCTTTCTGTGTACTTTGGAGCAGTCGGTATCAAAAAGTTTAGATATGCTTTATTAACAGGCATTATTGCTGATTTTACAGGTATTGTATTAGCAATTTTGGTTGCACGTTATTTTTTTCTTGCCAACATTGTGTAGAATTCGTTTTTAACTCGGCTTTCAGAACTTTTTTTTGTAGTACAGCAAAATTTATATCTATAAAATTAATTTTTTCTAACTTTTCTACTTGATATTCTTTTGAGCCACAATTCATACAATAATGATACTGAGGAAAAACTTCGCCATTTCTTATATTAGTTTTTAATTTTACACCACAACAAGAGCAACGAGTTATATACCATTCATTCTTAATATATTGACCACAATCAGGACAATAACCAGAATCCATATTGGGAGTTATTTTATCATGAGCGCATTCCCGTTTAAAATTAAATAAATTTGTCAAAAACATATTAATATACCTTTCTAAATTTTTATTAATAATAAAAATTAGAAAAGCAACTTTTTAACTTTAAACTTCTAAAGGTTTATCTAATGAGCCAATTTTGACATCTAATTTATTTGGAAAAACTTGTCTTAAGTTGTTTACTAAATCATTTGACGTATTTACCCAAAATATTGGTGACGTCATTATTCTTGTGCTGTATCCATCAATTTGAGGTAATTTAATCATAACAGGATCTTCTCCATGATATTTTGCTAAGATATTTTTTATACCACAGAGTTCTTCATATTTAATTTCTTCTAATAAACTTAAAGTTACAATATTGGAATTGTCAACCGATTTTACATTTTCCACAACCAAACTTAGCTGGTCCTCGCCTCTATGTTGAAGTTTCCCAGTTATCACAACTTTCATGTCAGGCTGTAGAATATCTGCATAATCTAGAAGCTTTTTATGGAAACATACAGCATCAATTTTTCCGGTTAAATCCTCCAAAGTTACAAATCTCAAAAATTTTGTCGGATCTTTTTTGGTAGGAATTTGTCTAGTTGCAGTAATTAGTCCACAAACTGTAACTAGAGTTTCATCCGCTACTTCGTTAAGTTCGCTAATCTTATGCGAAACTAAAAATTTTAATTTATCTCTTATTGAAAATAATGGATGAGATGTTATATAAAAACCAAGAAATTCTTTTTCTAAAAGCTGTAATTCTTTATCTGTATATTCTTCATCACTTCCAATTAATTGATACTGAACTCCAGAAAAATCTTCTCCACCATCACCTAAAGATGCAAACAAGCTGACTTGTCCCATGGCCTTATCTTTAGCTTCTTTTGATGTTACATCTAGAATATGTTCAATATTTTCAAAAAGTTGTTTTCTACTTTTTTCAATATTTGCAAAAGCACCAGCTTTAATAAGTCCTTCAAGAGATTTTTTATTAACAAATTTCGCATCCACCCGTTTGCAGAAATCAAAAATATTCTTAAAATCACCGTTCTCTTCACGCTCTTTAATAATAGCTTCTACGACTGGTTCTCCAACTTGTTTAATTGCAGCCATGCCGAAACGAATATTCTTACCATCTGGTGCATATTCTAATACTGATTTATTAATATCAGGTGGAAGGACTTTTATGCCATATCTATTTGCTTCTTCAATATAGAGCTGAGTTTGATCCTTATCGTTTGACACACTTGATAATAGAGCTGATAGGTATTCTACAGGATAATGACATTTTAAATATGCAGTCTGATAAGCAACAAACGCATAAGCTGCTGAATGCGATCTGTTGAAACAGTAAGATGCGAACGCTTCAATTTGTTCAAACAAAGTTGTAGCATCTTCAGGTTTCATATCGTGTCGAGTCGATGCTAGCTCAATAAACTTACCTTTTTGTTGTTGCATCTCTTCGATTTTCTTTTTACCCATCATTCTTCGAACAATATCCGCTTGACCAAGAGAGTAATCAGCAAGAGTTTGGAAAACTTGCATAATTTGCTCTTGATAAACAATTGTTCCATAAGTATCTTTTAAGATAGGCTCTAAAAGAGGATGAGCATAAGTTACTTCTTTTATTCCATGTTTACGATCAACGAATTCATCTACCATGCCTGAACCAAGTGGGCCTGGGCGGAATAGAGCAACTAACGCACCTAAGTCTTCAAACACATCTGGTTTAAGACGTTTTACAAGGTTTATCATACCTTGGGATTCAAGCTGGAATACCCCAATTGTTTCACCACGAACTAACATTTTATAAGTTTCTGGATCATCAAGTGGAATGTTATTTATATCAACATCAATTCCTTGATATTTTTTAACCATATCAACAGTTTTATAAATCATTGTAAGGTTTCTTAACCCCAAAAAGTCCATTTTTAAAAGCGAAAGAACTTCTGTTGTTTCATGTGGTGGATAGCCTGTTTGTACAATACCTTCTTTTGAAGGCTGAACAGGAATAATCGTATCAAGCGGAGCATAAGAAATAATAACCCCTGCTGCGTGCGTACCAGTACCGCATTTAAGGCCTTCAATAGCACAAGCCATGTCAATAATTTTTTTATAACTTACTGTTTTATTTGGTTCATCATCTGTAGGACAAGGGATTTGATAATCCTCATCATAAAGTTTTTTAAGCTCTGAACCGTCAACTTTAAGTGCGTCTTTAATCCATTTAGCTTTTGGATTTTCTGTTGTTGCTAAATCAATAGCAGGTTCGATTAAACCTGTTAGTCTATTTGATTCAGCAAAAGGTACTTTCATAATTCTTGCAATACCTTTAAATGCCGCTTTTGGTGCGTAAGTTGAGAATGTAATAATTTGACAAACTTTATCTTCGCCATATTTTTCTACAACGTAGTCAATAACTTGTCTACGTTTTTCGATACAGAAGTCAATATCGACGTCGGGCATGGTAAAACGCTCTTCGTTTAAGAATCTTTCAAACAAGAGATTATGCTTAATTGGATCTAAGTCTGTGATTTCAAGAGCATACGCAACTACACTACCAGCTGCTGAACCACGACCAGGGCCAACTGGAATATTATGAGTTTTTGCATAATGTATGAAATCCCATGTGATTAAGAAATAAGCTGGGAATCCCATTTTATTAATTACACCTAACTCATAATCCACACGTTGTTTTAGCTCTGGAGTAATCTCTCCATAGCGTTTTTTCATACCTTCATATACAACATATTCTAAATAAGATTCGTTAGTGTGTCCTTCCGGTACATCGTAATGCGGGAGAGGTGCGTTTCCTAGCTCAATTTCAATATTACATTTTGAAGCAAATTCTTCAGTATTAGTGCAACATTCCTCAAAAGTAGCATCATCCATCCAAGAGAAAGCTTGTCGCATTTCTTCCTTAGATTTCACATAAAACTCATTATTAGGGAAATGAAATCTATTTGGATCAGCTTTATCTGCGTTTGTGTTTAAGCATAATAAACTATCTTGCGCATCTGCATCTTCTTTTCTTAAATAGTGCGCATCATTAGTGATAATCATTTTTATCCCAAGTTCACGAGCTAATCTTATTAGTTCAGGATTTGTACGTTTTTGTTCTTCTAAATTGTGATCTTGAAGCTCAATATAATAATCATCACCAAAAAGTTCTTTGTATTTTAAAGCAGTTTCTTTGGCTTTTTCTTTTTCTCCAGCAAGTAAATGTTGTAAAACTTCTCCACCAAGACAAGCTGATGAACAAATTAGTCCTTCACTATATTGCTTTAAGATTTCAAAATTAATTCTAGGTTTATAATAAAATCCATCACACCAAGCTGTTGATACTAGCTTTATTAGATTTTTATATCCTTGTGCATCTTTAGCTATTAGTATTAAGTGCCATAATGGATTATTTGAAGCATCTTTCTGAGTTATATCACCATTATGCACATAAAACTCGCATCCGATAAGAGGATTAATTCCAGCTTCTTTCGCTTTTTCGTAGAATTCAATTGCAGAATACATAACTCCGTGGTCTGTAATTGCAATTGCTGGTAGTTCATTTTCGACAGCATACTTAACAAGGTCACCAACCCTTATCATACCATCAAGTAAAGAATATTCCGTGTGAATGTGAAGTGGAATTAATTTAGCCATAATTATATCCTAGCATAATAGTTTATTAAGGTTTGTAAAAGTTAAAGACTTTCTCTTATAACATTTATAACAAATTCTAATGCACCCTGTTGTTCTTGGAAAACTTTTTCACACTTCTGAACAGTTTGACTGTAAAATTCATTATCTGAAAGCATTTTATTAGCAATTTCATAAAATTCCTGTTCTGTATTTACGACAAACCCCGCTTCTGCACGTTTAATTATTCCATAAATATCTTTAAAATTATGAATAGAAGGACCTGAAATAACTGGCTTTTCGAATACAATTGATTCAAGAGGGTTGTGTCCACCAGTTTTATTAAAGCTTCCTCCAATGAATGAAATATCAGAATACTCATACATTTTCCCTAGTTCGCCTAATGTATCTAAAAGAAGAACCTCACATCCTTCTAAATCAGATTTACCACTTGAACGTTGCGCATAAGAAAAGCCATATTCTTCCACAAGTTTTTTTACTTCTTCCACTCTGGTCAAATGTCTTGGTGCTAAAATCATTTTTAAATCTGAATGATTTTCTTTTAATTTTTTGAAAACTGATAACACAATTTCGTCTTCACCGGCATGAGTTGAGCCAGCTAAAAGAACTCGAGAATACCCTTTATTAAATTTGATGCCTTCTGGTTTTGTAATATCAAATTTTAAATTGTTCATTACTTTTGTAGTTTGAGGATTTGCCCCAAGAGCTAAGAATTTTTTATTATCATCTTCTGATTGTGTAAAAATTCCTGTATAAAAACTTAAAAACCATTTAAAAATAACTTTTAGAGCATTATAAGACTTAAAAGTTGAATCTGAAATTCTGCCATTAATTATATATAAATTTATTCCTCTTTTTTTGCATTCCATAGCAAAATTAGGCCAAATTTCTGTTTCAGCGATAAAAACAGTAGTTGGATTAATTTTATCTAAAAATTTTTGTATAACACAAGGAAAATCAGCAGGAAAATAAGTTATTAAATCGGTATATTCTCCTAGTTTTTTCTTTGCAAGCTCTTGGCCAGTATGAGTTCCTGTTGTCATAACAATTTTAGTTTCTGGGAATTCTTTTCGTGCTGTTTTTACAAGATTTTCTAGAGCTAAAGATTCCCCAACAGAAACCCCATGAAACATGATGACTTTATCTTCTTTAGAAAATCCTGATTCAGATATTTCTCCACATTTACGTAAAATTGCATCTTCAGGATATCCTTTTTTTCTTACAATATTAACTCCAATTGGTTTAATTATTTTCCATAATAAATTACTTAATATTTGATACATTTAATTCCTCTTATCTATTAATGAATATTTTTTTCCCTGTTTAATTATAACAAAATCTATTTTATTATATTCTTTTAAATCTTTATTCTTAATTATAACAAAATTGTCTTTTTTATTTAAAGCTTCTTTTAAATCTGTAATTCCAATTTGAGGGCCGTAAGTAACTGGCATATTACCATAAAATAATAAACTATATTTTGTGCCGAATTTAAATGTTGTAAGTGATACATCTTTTTCTTCTGCAATTTTTGCAAAATCCATTAAATCATATTGTCCCATTTTATAGTCAATTTGAAAGAATTTTTCTGTAATAATTGCTGATTGTAGAGCCATAAATAAAACTAATGAAGCGAATGTTCCTATATAAAATTTTCTTTTGGTGAATAATATTAATCCTGCACCGCAAATAAATGAAATTAATAAACAAATTATTCTAGTGCTTCCAACATCATTTAATAGTTCTTTTGGTATAAATATTGGCGCAAAAATAGCTACAATGGATACTTTTGTTAAAATTCCACCCAATAAGAAATTTGTAAAATTTATGATTTTTTCGTTTTTTGATTCTGTTATGTATTTCCACCAAACATATCCCCCAAGGCATGCTAAGGCAGGGTATAGTGGTAATATGTAAGTTATCAATTTTGTCTCTGATAGGCTGAAAAATAGTAATGTAAAAATAACAATGATAAAATTGTAGAGTAAAAATCGATTTTGATTAGACTGTAAGTTTAAGTTTTTAAATATATTTTTTATTTTTAATACCCAAACTGAAACACATGAAAGAAACCACGGTAGAAACCCCCACAATAGCGTAATAAAATAAAAATAAAAAGGTTGCGTTCTGTTAATCTCTTCAGAACCTACAAATCTTGATAAATGGTGTTTGATAATATATTCATTCCAAAATAATGGATTATGTAGTTTAAACATAATGATATGCCAAGGTAAAGTTATTAATAAAAATAATATTACTCCAGGTAGTAGATATATAGGCTTAAAAAGTTCTTTTATATTTTTTGATACTAACGCTATAAAAAATATAGATCCAAAAGGTATTACAACTCCAGGGATGCCTTTTGCAAGAACAGCAAAAGCTGAATATATATAAAATAACCACCAATAATATTTTTTACGACTTTCTCTACAAAAGAATGTAGCTAGCCCAAAACTTAATGAAAAAGCGATACAAAAAGATACTACAATATCGAGGATTGCCAGTTTTGCTAACATACAAAACTCGATGCTAGTTGCGAGAATTAAAGAAGAAATTACGCCATAAGAACGTGAAATTATTTTCTTTCCTGTAAAATAAACTAAATAGCAACAACCAATGCCTAATAATGCAACAGGAAAACGTGCTGTAAATTCATTTATTTTCCCAAATGTGGCAAAAGATAAGCTTTCTAACCAAAAGAATAAAGGAGGTTTTTCAAAAAAATACTCACCGTTTAAATAAAGAGTTAAAAAATCTTTATTATTAAACATATCTCTCGCCATTGAAACATAACGAGTTTCATCAGCATCCATTAACGGATAAGCCCAAATATTGTGAATAAATATTATATAAAATAAGATTAATAAACCTAAAAAGGTAAATAAATCAGGTTTCTTTTTTAAAAACTCAATCATTTTTGCACGAAAGCCTCCCGTTATTAATCTTATTATATTATAAAAAGCTTCTAGTTTAAGTAATAAGATTATCTTATATATTTGTTAAAAATGAGATTAATTGTAAAGATTTCTAACGAAATGTAACAATATTGTTAAATTTTGTTAGAAATATTTAAAACTGTGGCATAGAGAATATATTAAGGATATAATATAATAAGTTAAGGATATAGTACTATTGTCTAAAATAAGAAGCTCAAGCAAAGGAATATGTGAATATTGCGCAAAACTTGCGCATAGCTTGATGTACCCTCTCGGGGGTGGGGATAGAGCCCTCTATTCGTGGGCCTTTCGAGGAGGTCGGTATGGATAAGTTGAAAATTGAAAGTGGAAAATGGAAAGTTTTTACCGTCATTGCTGTACGTGTCATGCTGAATTTATTTCAGCATCTTACTGGCTTGGTGTATTTACTTCAGGCTTCTAAGATCCTGAAACAAGTTCAGGATGACAATGTAGGGGTAAATATTTTCCATTATTATTCAAGCATGAAAGGCGGGTATAAAACCTTTGCAACAAATCTTGGAGTGTTCAATTCAAGCTTGAAAGACGGGTATAAAACCCTTGCAAGAAATCTTGGAGTGTTCAATTCAAACATGAAAGGTGAGTGTAAAACCTTTGCAACAAATCTTGGAATGTTCAATTCAAGCGTGAAAGAGAGGTATAAAAAATGCTTAGCATAAATACTGATCTTTCAGGTTTAATCATTCAGAATAGTATGACATCTTCTACAGCCAAGCTCAATCAAGCGATTGAGCGTATGAGTACGGGCTATAAAATCAACCACGCAAAAGACAACGCAGCGAACTACAGTATTAACACAGAAATGACGAGCAAACTCGGAGCTTACAACGTAGCGGCAGACAACGTATCTATGGGCATAGACCTACTGGCCACAGCGAGCGATACAATATCTCAGATGCAAACCCGTGGCGAAAGACTACGCTCACTAATTGTGCAGTCAAGAAACGGCACGTACGGAGCACAATCCTTGGAATCAATGCAGACAGAAGCAATGTCCTTGGTGAGCGAAATTACTCGTCTATATACGACTTCAAACTACAACCAAATTGATTTATTCACAAATACTCCTTACGACATCGCAGAACATCTACCTCAAGCAAGCCCTACTGGGTTTATTAACCCTAATACCAGCTTGGAAGTACGTGACGACGGCTTTATACTTGATCCTGTTGAGTATTCAAAAACCCAAGTGGATAATATGATAACAGTCACAAAAGCCTATAACGATGGAGCTTTTGAGGCGAATAAAGAGTATTCAGTATCGAATCTTGACGAGCTTCAAAAACTTGCTGGGATGGTGAACAGCGGTATTGATACCACTAATGTGACATTTGTGCTTGCTGGAGATATCGACCTAGAGTCTATTGCAAACTGGACTCCGATTGGAACAGAGACAAATATGTTCAAAGGGAAATTCAACGGTAACGGACACGTAATTAAAAACTTAAAGATTAAGTCTAATACAAGTTTCCAAGGCTTATTTGGAGTAACAGCATCTGGTTCTGAGATAAAAAACCTCGGGGTTACTGATGTAAACTTGAAGGTACCTTCCAATGTCGGAGCTTTGGTCGGATAATCATCATCTAAAATAACAAATTGTTATTCCACTGGTGAAATCTCTTGGATAGATACCATAGCTGGCGGTTTAATAGGATTCTCTTATGGAGCGGTCTCTTATTGTTATTCTTCAGTAGATTTAAGCGGTAGGTGTAATATGGGAGGATTTGCGAGTTATACTACTGGAGGAGCTACATATTGTTTTGCAACAGGTAATGTTACAGCAACACAAGGTGGTATTGGAGGCTTTGCACATCAAATAAGTGGTACAGTCTCTAATTGCTATGCAACAGGTGATATAACTTCAACGACATCTGGAGGAGGCGGAGGGTTTGTATATAACTCTTATGGTAATATTTCCAATTGTTTTGCGACAGGTAATGTAACTACAATAGGAGACAATGCCGCTGGATTTGTGAGTACTAACTATGCTGGTATTACCAACTGCTATGCAATAGGTAATGTGACTACTATATCTGGAGGAGCTGGAGGATTTGTAGGTACTAACTATGCTAATATCACCAACTGCTATGCAACAGGTAATGTAACTACTACATCAGGAGGGTCTGGTGGATTTGCGTCCAGTTCTCATTCACTTATCATGAATAGTTATGCTACTGGTAATGTTAATGGAACCTCAAATGTAGGCGGGTTTGTAGCGAATTTAGAAAATAATTCTATTAGTGATTGTTTTGCAGCAGGAGATGTCTCTGGGACGACTAATATAGGAGGTTTCGCAGGATTAGCAAAGTTTACAAATAATGGATATTTATCAAATAGCTACTCAACCGGAAACGTATCGGGGACAACAAATGTAGGTGGGCTGGTTGGTAAGATTTCGAAAGCTAGCGGAAGTGCAAGTTTAACTAATTGTGCATCTTATGGCATGGCAACAGGAACAACAGCTCAAGGAAGCTTAGTTGGAGCAATAGTAAATAGCGATGGTACAACAACATCAACAATCAACATATCAGACTGTGAGGCTGTAACTTCAAAAGGTAGTTCTACAATAGGCGGGACGTATCTTACAGACGGAACAGAGAATACTGGCTATGACATGACAGCTTGGTTTAATGGTATTCGAGCAATGGATTATAGAAACACAGTTACAAGCTTACAAGTTGGTATAGATGGCGATAATTCTTCGCAAATCAATTTTGATATAAATTTCA
>JAFUMP010000016.1 GCA_017482685.1 bacterium
AACGCTATCGAAAACACTACTGTTGGTAACAAATTAAAAAGAAAAAGAAACCTTCAACAAGTTATGAGAGAATCTTTCTTCTACGGTGCTAACAGATTCGGTAATAACTTCATCGCATAAAATCTCTTATTTGAGGTATTTTATTTACCCCTCTCTTATATATATTACTATCTTACATCTTACAAAAATTTTACCCCCTCTTCACTCTCTTTGAGGGGTTTTTTTTATTAAAACAAAGCAAAAATACTAAGTTAAAGATTATTATTTATTAACAAATAATTCAGCATTAGCTTCTTTTTCAGTTTTAGCACCCGATTCTCTCAAAAAATCGCCATATTCACAAAGCTTTTTATACAAATCGGAATTTAACGTATCTAGTCCTTTTTGTTTAAAGACCATAGCCAATGATTCAGGCAAATTAAATCCAAAACCTTGCTGTAAAGCTGTATGATATTGACGTTCAAAATCCTTATTAACTCTAAATCTATAATTTGAAGTTCTAGTTGACTGATCATCCATGTTTGTAGAAGAACCTAACACATCAACAAAAAATAAAAATTGATTTTTTACAGTGAATAATTGAGCAAATTTTGCTTTAATAAATTCTGAAGCACTATTTAACAATTTTTTAGAATCTAAATTAAATAATTTTGAAAGAACTTTTACATTATTTTTTTGCTCTTCTAGTGAAAGTTCAGTCGTACCTTCAGCCAAAGCTCTTAATGGAGTTCCATCATGATTGTTTGTTCCAAGAATAAACTCATCTTCACTAAGCCCTGAAAGTTTTAAAAAGTCTGGATTTCCCCAGCTATCTTTTGGATTATCTTTTTGCCATTGGGTAGTATAAACTCCCACAATATCTTTCACATTTGGTATAACTTTAGGATTTGTTCCCCAACCTGAAAACAAATCTCCCATTCCATCCATCTCATAAATGAGTTTTTGTTTGTCAAAATTATTACCTTTAATTTCATAGGCTGTTTTTTCTATAAAATCAAAGACTTCTCTACCCATATCTTTAACTTGAGTCGGTTTTCCTTTTTCGGTAGTCATTGCTAAAGCATAAACCCATCCGACATCAAATCTTATTCCATCATAATTTTCTAAGAAAAAAGTGATTTTATCTTTAAAAACTTTATGAGCTTCTGTTTGTGGATTTAGAATTTCTTCAAAGTTTAAAGCTGGTAATCCCCATCCAGCATTACCAATGGATGTATTTTCTAAAAATGCATCTGGATTAGCCCAAATTTCTTGATTTGAAAAACCTATGAGACAATCCCCAAACAAATCAATCTTACTATAATTTATCTTTGATTTAGCTTCATTATGTTCTTTTTGTGCTAAAAATTGTCTAAATTGGAAAAATTCTATTTCATCTTTATATTGTTCTTTATAACTATTAAATTTTTCTTGCTTTTCTGTTGAATTTTTAAAATTTTTAAATAAATCGGGTTCTTTTTTACTTATATAAGGATAAAGCGCAAGACGAGGGTATTTCTCTGCTACAAGCGGTCTTTGTTTATATGCCTCAAACTCTTGCTGTAATTTTTCTGGAGCTAAACCTTTTCTAAAATTCTCAAAAGCTATTTTCAAAGGTTTTAATATAGGATAATTTTCATTTTCTCCAAGTTCATTTTCATAATTAATAAAATCCTGAGCTTTACCATCATCTTTTATACACTTTATATCATTTTTAGTTAAAATTTGCCCATAGGTTTTAGTGTCTTCAACTAAATTTAAAAGATTTATATTCTCTTCACCAAAAGTAATTGCGGTTTTCAAATAAGGACAATAATATCTACTATAATGTTTTGTTGTTTGTCCTTCAGGAAAAACTTTAACTGCATTTACACCAGTATAAAAAGCTAATGTATTAATAAAGTTTATAGCTGAAGTTGAATTTAATTTCCCAACTCCTGTATCAAAGACCTCTTGAATTGGCATTGAATTTGGATGAATTTTTAATACAGAAACTCCGTTACTAATTCCTAAAACCTTTTTTGCTTTCAAAATAGTACTTGCATAGTCAGCTTTCATAACTGTAGGCAGAGCTTTTCCGAAATTGGGATTTGTACAATTAGACTCAATTCTCATAATACACACAACCTCTTACCCGATATTATAATAAAAACTTATTTTTGTCTATATTTTTTTCTTTTTCTATCATAAGTATAGACCTTAAAATTTTTACCATTATGTTTTATTAGAATAGAATTTTCGACATCTGTGCGTAAAATTTTTGAGTTGTTTAAAATTGCTAATGTATACAAAGCAGGATGGCCAAATTTATTTTCTCCAACTGAAATTATTGAGTATTCTGGTTTTAAATATTTAATTAATTCTTTATTTAGTCCATCAATTGCACCGTGGTGAGGAACTTTCAATACTGTAATATTTGGAGGAATCGAATTAAGCACATTTAAAATACCACTTGAACTTGCATCTCCTGTAAAAAGCATTTTGAAACCATTATATTCTAACAATGTAATTATCGAATTTTCATTATCATTATCAGAACTTTCACCTAATAAATTGGTTAATTTTAAATTTTTATTCTCATATACTATTTGCTTATTTTGAGCTAACACAATTTCAACATTATTCTTATTTGCTGTTTTATATATTGATTTTGCACTATAAGAATCATGTTCTAAATCATTAACATACACTCGCTTTACATTGAGTTGTTTTAATACATCTACTGTTCCACCACAATGATCGTTATCAAAATGAGTAATAATAAGGGTATCTAAATCTTTAATCCCTCTTTCAAGCATATATTTTAATATTATAATTTCTGCTTGAGACTTTCCGCCCTTATAACCTGATTTGCCAGTATCAATCATTATATACTTATTTTGAGGAGTTTTTATAAGAAATGAATCGGCATTTCCAACATCAAAAGTAAGGATTTCTAAATTATTATTTTTAATTGGTATTAATGATAATCCCCATATTAAAAGAAGTATTAGTGAAGCTAAGATTAATTTCTTTAAATATTTTTCCCGAAATTCTTTGTATAAAAGCCCTGTTATACAAAGTAAAAACGCATAATAAATTAAAATTTGAAATACATTTGGATGAGTTGTTGAAATAGCAGAATTTGGTAAATGCCCCCAAAAATCTGAAATATTTATTAACAAAGTTAATAAAGGATTTAAAACAAAATCAAATACTTTACAAACGAAATCAGAAATTGGTCTTATTATACTTAACAAAGAACTTATAAACCCACCAAAACTTAATACTGCAAGAATTGGTACACTCATTATATTGGCAAAAACCGAATATAAGCTAATATTACTAAAATAAAAAATTTGTAATGGGATTACCCATAGTTGAGCAATAACTGGTATTGAAACTGCTCCAACAATAAAGTTTTTAAATTTATTTTCAAATTTGACTATTGCAGGTGACATTATTAGAATCCCAAAAGTAACAATAAATGATAGTTGAAAACCAACATCATTTATAAAAAGAGGGTTATATAAAAGCATTAAAAGAGCTACAAAAGACAACAAAGAAATACTATGAGCATCCCTATCAATTAACTTTCCTATAAGCACAAACACCAACATAAAAGTTGCTCTGATAATAGATGCACCTAGTCCTGTCATTAATGAATAAACCAAAACCATCAACATTCCCAAGACTATACTTAATCTATAATTTAACCTAAGTTTTGAACATATCCCAAAAAAGAATGAAAAGATAAATGCTACATTCATACCAGAAGCTGCTAATATATGTAACAAGCCAGAATTTGCAAACGACTTCTTTATGTCTTTTGGAGGTGAAACTGCATCATCACCAAATACTATACCACCTAACAGTTCTAAATTTGGTGATGGTAAATACTTTGAATGAATTTTAATAATTTCTTCTCTATAGTCGTTTATTTTTTGCAAAGCTTTAGCTTTATACGACAACTCTTTTTCAATCGGCACAAAAGTTTTTGCATAAAATACTGCATAAGTACTATGATTTCTTAAATAATTTCCATAATCAAACTGAGAAGGATTTCCTGCTTTAAAAGGCACAGAAAGTCGGCCTTGCATTTTACCAGAAGAATAAATTTTCAATTTCTCTTTAGGAATCTCTGAATTAATTGTTACCAAAACTTTCTCATCATTAAATTCTTTTGTAATTGAATCAAAATATATTTTATTCACTTTAAAGAAAAACTTTGGCTTACCTTCCGTAAAACCTTGCGGAATAGAAACAATAGTACCTTCGATTTCAGAATTAATTGGAGCTAAGTTTAATAATTCATCAACATTTTTAATCCGAAAAGACGTATTAATAATCCCAAAATAAAATAATAACGTCCAAATAAGAATATATTTGATTGGAAAACATTTTCTTGTTATTGCAAAAAATGTTATTATAAAAAACGTAAAAGTCGATAATAAAAGAGTTTCTGTTAATGTTGAAATTAATGCAAGCACATAAATTAATGCTGTAAAAAGCATTAGTAAATTTTTGTTTTGATAAAGTATTAAACAAAATTTATTTAGCATCTGTTTCCGAAATTACAGCAATTTTTTCAATATTTTGAGCTTCTAATATGAAGTCACAAAGCTCTCTTACAGCACCACGTCCACCATTTATTGATGACTGAAAATTACAAATTTGTTTAACCTCTTTTACAGCATCATTTGGACAACAAGCTAGAGCAACTTTTTCTAAAATGCAAATATCAGGTATGTCATCTCCCATATATGCAACATTTTCATAAGTAAACCCATATTTTGCAAGGATTTCATCTAATGCAGGCAATTTAAATTTTTGTCCTTGATATATTTCGGTGATTTTTAAATTTTCAGCCCTATGTTGAACGGTTCCATTATTTCTTGCAGTAATAATAGCTGTAATAAATCCAGACTTATTAGCTCTTACAATTCCATGTCCATCTTTAACATTAAAAGTTTTATATTCTACACCGTTTTCATCATACGTAACACTACCGTCAGTCATTACACCATCAACATCAAATGCTAAAAGCTTAATATTTTTTGCTAAATCTTCTACATTACCTCTTAATTCCGCCATAAATAAACTCCTTTAGTAAACTTAAAATTATTATACAATAAACTAAATTTGCAAGTACAAAAAAAATCTGCTAAAATCTAGCTATGGCAGATTTGGTAGAAAAACTTAAAGATATTGGGTTTAATTCGTACGAAGCAAAGGTATATATTGCGTTATTAAAAAAATACCCTGCAACAGGATATGAGGTTGCAAAATTAGCAAATATTCCACAATCTAGAACTTATGATACTTTAAAAATACTCGAAGAAAAAAATATTGTTGCTTCAACAAATACAAAACCTATTTCTTATACCCCAATTAAACCTAAGCAAATTTTAGCTAGTTATCAAAAAAAAATGAATTCAACAATTAATTATCTTGAAAAACATTTACCAGAGGTTAAAGATGATTATAAAGAACCTGTAATCACAATTAGCGGAAAACAAAATATACAAAATAAAATAATAGAAGTCATACAAAACGCTAAGCGTGAAATCTATATGGAAGTTTGGTCACAAGATTATAAAATTTTTGAACAAGAACTTCTTAACGCATATAATCGAAATGTTGAAATTAGAATTGTTGGCTACGACAACTTTCAAGCACGTTTTGGAATGGTTTTTCAACACGCTTTTGCAAAAGATATTGAAATGTCATTAGGCGGAAGAATGGTTATTATAGCAGCTGATGATTCCGAAGGTGTTGTTGGGAAAATCTCTTCATTTAAGAATGAATCAAGCGATTTGAATATTATTTATACACAAAATAAAAGTATTGTTTTCATAATTAAAGAATTTATAGTTCATGATATGTATCTTATTGACGTTGAAGAAAACCTTGTAGAGCAAATGAAATACATTTATGGTAAAGGCTTTAAACGCTTAAAAGATAAAGTTTTAGGTCATAATTCTACCTATATGATTCATTAAATCAACTTATTATCTTTAAGTTTTTCTACGACATTTTTAATTGCTTGTTTTGTGTTTTCCATAAAGCTTTGCGCTAATTCTGTATCAAAGTTTTTTTGTAAAACTATTAAAATATCAGCCTGCATATATTGATAAATTAAAACAGATTTGATTACTTTTGAAACTAATGCTGTTGAAAATATTCCGCTAGATAATGCTCTTATAATATCATTTATTGCACAAAACTCTTCTTGAATAAATTCTTGTATATTAAATGTAAAAGGCTCTACAAAAGCTACTGGTTGTATATGAGAATTTGTATTCAAATTAAGCTCGCTAAATTTAATATTTTTAACTCCTTCGATTAATGCACCAAAAGATGTAAGATTATATACTTCTTTATAATTTAATTCTTTTATAAGCGTTTCAAAATGAGTAATAAATGCTTGATAATCATCTCTTGTATATACCATTTCCCCCTTTACCGATTTAACTTGAACAAGGTTTTTCGGTATATTATCAACAACAATCTCATCTTGAGAAACTCTATTCATAGTTTCACCATAGCTATAAATAACATTGTCTTTAAACGCTAAATCAATACCTGCTAAAACAATTTTTGAAAAGCCCATTTTTATTGCAGAAACAAACGCCATAGTTGAAGCTGTTCCACCAGATTCATAAAATTTCATAAAACTATTGTATTTAGCAAGTTTTTTTATAAAGAAATCTGTTTCAGAAAAGTTCACAAAAATTTTGTGAAAACCTTTTTTCATAATACTTTTATCTGTGCGAATATCTACAATTGCATTAATTTTATTAAATAATTCTTCTGATCCAGATAAAGTTCTATCCATATTTGCAGCGTCTAAACAGACAACAAAATCAGGTATAATACCATTTTGAACTAAATATGAAGTTGATTTATTGACAGAAAATATCACAAATTTATTTCGATTTTGCTTTATATTTTCAATATTATCAGCTAAAGATGGCCCTGCACCAGCAATCAAAGCAGTTTGTCCAATAAACTTGCTTTCTAAATCAGAAAGTAAATAAACTTTATTTTTATTTATATAAGTAATATTATCAATGGTATTAGCCAACCATTCCTTTGAAAATCTTGTTATTGTATTAATATCAATCATTTTACTTTTACAAGAATCAAAAACTTTTTGCGTTAGAATTAATAATTCTTTATTTTTAACCATTGCATAATTTGGTAAATAAACTATTTCAACTCTATCTTTGGTAATGTACGTTGAACTTAATTTAGAAATAAGTTCATCTAAATCATTTGTTAAAAATACTCTACCACTTGCTAATATTTCAGACATATCGACATTTGACAAAACAAAATGTAATAGATTCAAATCAGGTTCATATAAATAAATTTTTGATGAATAAGAATTGTACAACTCATCAATTAAATACCCTAATCCCATACCAAACGCAATAATGATATCTGTTGATTTCATTTCTTGTTTAATATTACTTTTAAGCATTAATTTTATAGCTTCTCTAGGATTTTGCAAATCATCTGCTGGCAAATCATCTTTTAAGAGCACATAATCATTAGTTGGAGTAACACAGTAAGAAATTCCAATACGGCTTTCTTCTGGTGAAATTTTTGCAAGCCTTCTTTTTAAAGCTTGATTGTCAATACTCTCTAAATTCTTATTAAACATGCTCAAAAATCCTTTTTTGCTTTTAAACTAGCATATTTTCCCAACAAAGTAAAGGCAAAAGCTTAAATATCAACCGTTTTAAGTAGAACCACCTTCTCTATTATCAATCAAAGCCTCAAATTGTCGAAAAACATCATTTCCTACTAATTGCTCTAATCTAGAACGCTTTTCAAAAAAATCTCCACGAGCTTTTTGTTGCTCATCTAATGCTTCTCTATAGAAAGTATCTGTCATTAATATAACAGGCTTAGATAAATTTTGAGAAGATTTATAGTTGTCATAACTTCTTGCAACCATTGCTGTTGTCATATTATACAATTCTCTTGAAGTTAAATAATCATAATACATATCCACAACTTTTTGCTGCAACTCTTCAACTTTTCTTACAAGAATAATCATATCGGCATCCGTAACTTGCGTATATTTATAATTTAACGCTTTTGTATCGGTTGACATTATACCTAAAGTATTACCACCAATTAAAGCTGCACTTGCTAAAACAGGGTTTCCCATGCCAGCACCAATCATTGTGGACATTCCTGCAATAGTTGTCAAAACTTTTTTTACAGCACCTGAATCTGGTTTATCTTTATCAGGATTTGAAAGTTTATATATAGCAAATTTAATCGTATCACTTCTCATTGCTGCACCTTGCCAAAGTAAAGATAAATCAGCAAGCATATCATTATAATCAACTTCAATTTCTTTAGAAATTTCTAAAGCCATTTTTTTTATACTTAAATCTGCATAAGTTAAGTTTTGACTATCTTCTACAGTTACTTCTTTTTGAACAATCGGTTGCACTACAGGTTTTATATCAAAATCAACTTTTTGTTCAGGCATATCAGTTGTTCCAAGTCTATAAAAAGGTTCTTTTGCAGATGAAACATCTTCCATCTTAATTTCTGCAAAAGTATTAAGAGAAGTCGCTAACATTAAAAGAAAAATTAATAAACCTTTTTTCATTTATTCTTACCTCTTAACCTTCATTTTTCTCTTTGTACAAAACTGAATCGAAATCATATTGGTACATTTCTAGCGAGTCTACGATTTTCTTACCTGCTAACCTTTGAAGCTGTATGTGATATTTTTTCGCAACTTGCTCTAATTTATATTCTTGTAACCTCATTGAATCATATAAATTAGTTGAAATTGCTAGCTCCATAATATCATTTCCATAAAGAGCATTATTATAATTTCTGCTATATAACAGCATCTTAGAACGGGTTGCTTTAAGTTGAGTCAAAGTATTTTTGTAATTATAATAAGAACTTATAAGCGTATCTTGCAAATCTTCGACCATTCCTGCAAGTTCAATAAGCTCAGTATCTGTTAATGGAGTTTCTTGAGGTACATTTTTTTTATTTAAAAGTCCTTGTGCTAATCTACCCGCAGAAAATGCAGATGTTTGTATCGCTGGATTTGCACCCATTAAGCTTGGAACAAATGATGCACCTGAAACAATTGCTGAAAGAGTTTTTGCCATTAAAGAAGAATGAATCCTTCTTTGAGATTCTGGTGTTGCAAGTTTTTTTAAAGCAAATTCAATTACCTGATTATTTTCTACAGTACCTTGCCAAAGTTTTTCTAAATCTTTTAAATCACGTTCTTTTTGCTCATCAATAATATTGGCTAAAGATTCAGAATCTTTGAGTAATAAAGATCCCTGCAAAGACTGATTTATAGAGCCAGTATCTATTTCAGTTTTTTCTATTGCCGTTTTATCTAAAGTTACAATACTTGCTCCTGTTGCAAAACAAGGCAACGAAAAACACAATAAAACTATACTCCCTATAAATCTTCTTTTCATAATATATTTATACATTAAATAAAACTAACTATCAAGAAATTAGGTGATTATTTATTCCTTTGAAAAAATTTTGCTAAATCTTTATGCTCAAAGAACTTTGACACAGGACGTCCATGCGGACATGTTTCAGGATTTTTGGTTGTTCTCCAGTTTTTAATAATTTCCTGCATTTGGTATTGATTTAGATATGTATTAGCTTTAACCGCAGCTTTACAAGAAGTTGTAATCAAAATTTGTTCTTCG
Organism: bacterium; assembly: GCA_017482685.1. Classification (GTDB taxonomy): domain Bacteria; phylum Cyanobacteriota; class Vampirovibrionia; order Gastranaerophilales; family Gastranaerophilaceae; genus CAG-196. The sequence continues at coordinate 9,681 of JAFUMP010000016.1, forward strand.
ATATTGTCTAAATTTCCTTGCATATTTTCAAGAATATCCGCAAGAATTTCTTTTGGCGACACTTTTGAAAGTAATTGAGGTACTTTTCTAAAAATTATTTCTGTTTCAGAAATAAAATCTATCTCATAGCCAAATTTATTTAATTTATCCAAATTTGATTCTAATAGCTCCTTATCGGTTGCAGAAATTTCTAAAACATCAGATATAAACAACAATTGACAGTCGATATTTTTAGACTCTTTTAGCTTTTCATAAATATATCTTTCATCAGCTATGTGCTGATCAACAATTTCAAGTCCGTTTTCTTTCTCAATTAATATATAAGTTTTTTTATATTGACCAATTATTACATCTTCTTCTTTAAATTCAGGTTCGCTTACTATTTTTGCTTGAATAGGTTTAACTACATTCTCATTCTTTATAAGCTCAAACCTTGGCTTTATAACATCTTCTTCATCATATTGTTTTGTAAAAATACTAGCTATAGAATCTGTTGCAGATACAAAAATTTCATCCTCTTCAATATAAACATTTTCATCTTCAGAAGAGACATTACGGCTAACAATTTCTTCTTGAGCGTTTTTTTCATTTTTTTCAACAACGGATTTCAAAGCTGCATCCACAGAAGAATAAATAAAATTAAATATTTGATTTGGATTCTTATATCGAACTTCTTTTTTTGTTGGATGCACATTCACATCAACATCATTTGGTGGAATTTCTAAATTCAAAACCAAAAATGGATATCTAGAAGAACCAATAAGATTTCTATAGACATTATCTATTGCTTTTTGAAAAGCTGGACATTTTACTAAACGGGAATTAACATACATATAGTAATCTTTTTTACTAGACCTTGTATAATCAGGGCTACTAACAAAGCCTGAAATTTTGAGCCCTGATAATTTATCAGTTCTTAATACTGGTTTTAGATTAGAAGTTATTTCTCGTGAATATAATTCTGAAATTGTTTGTAATTGATCATTTTGAGCAGTTGTTTTTAAAACAATTTTCCCATTGAATTTCAATTCAAAAGCTATATCAGGATGGATTAAAGCAATTGATTGCATAAATTCAGTTATATAAGAAAGTTCAGTTTTAGGGCTTTTTAAAAACTTTAAACGAGCAGGAAGATTATAAAACAAATCTTTTATTTCCATAATTGTTCCAACTGCACATCCTGTCTGTACTTGTTTTACTTCCGAATTTTGACATTCAACTTTTGTTCCAAAATCAAAATCTTTAGTTCTAGTTATACAAGTAAGCTTAGAAATAGAAATAATACTAGCTAATGCTTCTCCTCTAAACCCCATTGTTTGAATATTAAATAAATCTTCGCTTGTTTTAATTTTACTTGTCGCATGCTTTGAAAACGCCAAGAAAATATCTTCAGGATGAATTCCTGAACCATTATCCGCAACTCGTAAATCTCTACATTCATTCGCAACTTCAACACTTATTCTTGTTGCACCTGCATCAATAGAATTTTCGACAAGCTCTTTTACTACAGAATAAGGCCTTTCAATAACTTCACCTGCAGCAATTTGATTTATTACATTTTTTGATAGCTGAACTATTCTCCCCATAGATAGAATTATACAACAAAAATTTTTTGGAGTATAATATTAAATATTAATAAGAAGGTTAAACCCTCACCAAGAATTTTAAGCTTTCAAGCTAAAATTCTATCCTCTCCCTAGGAGAGGGGAAAGGATTCAGGAATATAAATGGCTAAAAAGAAAAAGATAAAAGTTGCATTTCCACACATGGGTACAATTTCAATCGCTTGGGCTGCAGGCTTGAGAAAAGTTGGCGTTGAGCCTTACATACCGCCTTATACAAGCAAAAAAACTTTATCTTTTGGTACAAAAAATTCTCCTGAAGCAATTTGCCTACCATATAAATTAATTTTAGGCAATTTTATTGAAGCAATAGAAGGTGGGGCAGATTATGTTGCAATGATTACATCTCCAGGAATTTGTCGTTTAGGAGAATATGGAAGTAACATATATAGCACATTAAAAGACTTAGGATATAAAGCTAACTACATTGAACTATCACTTTACGATGGAATAAAAGGTTTATACAATTTCTTGAGAGATATTTCTGGCAAAAATGATCCTATTCTTATTATGAGAGCAATAAATATTACAATGCGTAAAATCTTTGCAATTGACGATTTAGACAAAGCTTTATCATATTATAGAGCTCGAGAAATCAAATTTGGTGACGCTGAAAAGAATTACAAAAAGGCTTTAAAGATAATTGATAAAGTAGAATCTACAACAGAACTAAAAAAAGCTTATGAGCTCGCTTTAAAAGAAATCGAAAAAACAGAAATTGATGTAAACAGAGAAGTATTACACGTAGATTTAACAGGTGAGATTTATTTGGTTAATGACGAATTTTCAAACCAAAATATAGAACGTGAGCTTGGAAGAATGGGGGTACAAACTCGCAGAAGCTTAACAGTCGGTAGCTTTTTAAAAGATGCTATTATACCAAAAGCTTTCCAAAATAAAGAGACTCACTTGCAACGAGCTGAAAGAATGGCTAAGCCTTATTTAATGCGTGATATTGGTGGTGACGCATTAGAATGCATTTCAGACGTTGTTTTTGCTGATAAAAAAGGGAAAGACGGAATAATCCATATATCCCCATTCACCTGCATGCCGGAAATTATGTCACAAAATATTTTTCCAACAATGAGAAGTGAACATGATATTCCACTACTTGCACTAATCATGGATGAACAGACTGGTAAAGCTGGATATATTACTCGCTTGGAAGCTTTTGTTGATTTAATGCGTCGTAAAAAAAGAGCAAAATCAGCTAAAAATAAAACAAGAATATAACTAACAACATTTTCAATAAAAAATACTTTATAAAATGGCAATTTTTTCAGAGAAAAATACTTTATATAAATATGTCAAGTATGTTAGGTTTGAATTGTAATGTTACAAATCCAAATTTTAAGCAAAAAGGCGCTTTTTTTAAACCGCCCGCTTATTCTGCTGGACAATTTATTACTGATTTAAATAAAGTTGAAGAAAAAAGACTCGAAGGCAACTTTTTTTCAAAAACAATAGGTTCTCCTACGGCATATTGGGGGAGTTTAGGAATCATACTATTGGGAGAATTTACATGTTTAGCAAAAATTTTTTCAACAAAAAAAACGGACTTAAAAAATCCTAAATTAAAGCAAGCATTAAAAAATAAAATCTTATTAATATTATTTTCAGCAATTGCTGGTGGAATTACTTTCGGTGCAGTTGTTCAAAGCTGGCAAAATAAAATTATCAATAAAAAATCAACTAAGCCACAAGAATATTTAGAAAAATACGGAAATGATACCAGTGCAAAATTATCAAATAAAAATTTACGTAGCATATTATTAGCAGCACAATATAATCCGTTAAATGGAGTAATTGAAATTAATAAAAATTATCTTCACGATCCAATCGGTAAATTTTTAATAAAAAAATATATGAAACACGAAATACAACACGCTAGACAATTCGAAATGATTGCTGGACTTGAAAATGGCTTAGCAAAACTTAATTACGCAAGTATTTATCCTACGGTTCAATTTACTCTAAAAAATCCTCTAGCACTATCACAATTTAAAGATATAATAAAAGATGTCAATAATGACAAACTTGGGTTATATGATAATATAAAAGTTCCAATATCAGGGGCAGAAATAAATTTAAAAAAATACATAAAAGCAATTGAAATTTTGATTAACAACCCTCAAGCTAAGCCTGAAGATATTCCAATGTTAATAGATGTAGAACATTACAAAAAAGCTCTTGAAAAACGTGGGCCATTATCTGAAAAAGAAAAAATAAAAGCTGAAAAATATTATCAAGCAATGATGAAATATCCTATAATGACTGGCATAAACTTGATAAACCCTTTTTCTGGATACAGATCAAACATACTAGAAAAAGAAGCTCGAAGAGCCAGCCGTTCTAAAACAGGAAAAATTGATATCTAAACTTTCTTTCTAAAAATACATTACATAGCTTTTGCGGCTTTTTCTTTGCGTTGTTTATCAAGCTTGTTTGTAATATAGATATTTAAATTTGGAATACCAATACCAAGAACAAGTCCTGAGAATGCATAACCAACAAGTTGCGCTTTATTAAGAGTTCCAAGACGTTTTTTAGTTGATTTCTTAATTTGTTCTGGAAGCTTATCTAATTCTTTCATTAATTCTTTGAATGTCTTAGCTATAGTTTTATCACCATCTTTCTTAACAGTAGCAACTCCATTTTTAGCTAAAGTTTCAATCAAGATTTCATCTCTAGTTTTCAAAGTAGAATTAAATACTCGTTTAAAGAAATTCTTATTATCAGCAACTTCTTTTGTTCTATTCATAACAGATTTATCAGAAGCTTCTGCCGTCATTCTATTAACAAAATCACCCAGTACAAGCCAGCTTAAGAAACCTAACGTATCTTTAGTTAATGATTCTCTTAGCTCATCTTTATCACGAGTAGCTAACAGTCTTGATATAATTGTAAGACCATAGATACCTTTCAATTGACTAATTGTTGGGAAAAATACTTTAAATGCCATTTTATCCATTAGCCCTTTAAATCCAGTTCCTAAAGTCCACATTGTTAAGCCACCAAAGCCTACTGCAGCTACACCTTTCATTAATTTAAATTCTGCAGATGTATCCTTTGATCTACCTTCTACACCTACAAAACCGTCCGAACCAGTCTTAAGTTTAGTTAAATAAACATTCAACGGTTGAACTGACATACCAACCAAAGAACCGATTGCAACGCCAGCAATAGCTCGTGACTTCAAGAATTTTGAGAATTTTTGTAAGAAAGCGTTTTCTTTAATAGATTTTCCATTTCTAATTTGTTCTTCAAATGCAGCTTTTACTTTATCCTTATTGAATGAATCTGAAACTTTATAAATATCTTTAAGTAAATTTTCCAATGGAGTTACACTGGAAATTTTTCCATCAGCTGATTCCAAAATATACTTAGATTCAGCACCAGTTGCCTCAATCATTTTGTTCATAGCAACTTGTAAAGAATCAGAGGTTGAATGTTTTTTCCAAGTATTAAAATCCATGTTTTTATCATTTAAAGCGTTATCAAATATTTTTGAAAGCTCATCAATTGTTTCTTGAGATAATTTCACAAAACCATCTTTATCAGCCCCTACAGCATTTGGATTGAACGCTTTTACATTCTTAAATGTTTCTTTTAAATAATCCAATTGCAGAGTTTTATTTTTCAATTGATTTGATTTATTTTCAGCCAAAATATTTATAGTTTCTGGTGCAGCAAAAATTTCATTTGCATTTGTTCCAAATTTATTACCTAATCCCATTAAAGCTGCAGCAGTTGCACCTGCAGCTACTCCATATACACCAATCATACTGTGGTTAAATGTACCAGAAGCTTCTCTACGAAGAGTCTCTACACAAGCATCAGGCCCACGTTTTGCATCTGTCGCAACACGAGGAGCAACCATAAAACACACGTCGGTAACATTCGCACCGACCCCTTGATTCGTTGCTAAAAAGCGTAAAGCTGTATCCGCAATCCCTTTAAATTGAGGTTCTTTGTTTTTTTGAACTTTATTTTGTTGTATAGATTGTACTTGCATATTTTCCTTTTGCTAGTGTTTTATAGAGTAAAATCTAAGCTGTTTTTTGTACAGCTAGTTTATTATCATCTGTTATCCCTTTATTTATATTAACTTCTTGGGCTTGTTTTAATGCTTCGGCGTGCTTTTTCTTAGTATTATGTCTAGTCCAAATAGGAACTATAAGTCCAAGCAATAATAATGATACACCTAAATTAGCTGCTTGGCAAGCAGAACGTAAATTAATAGCCCTTTTAAGTTCTTTTGCAATCTTTGCTTCCTGTTCAGCAGTTGGTTTTGCACCATTTAGAGCTTCTTTTGTTTTACTTACAACTTCTTCTGAAGATTTTACATTAACATCTTTAACCCAGTGCCAGAAGCGTTTAAATATGTTTTCATCACCTTTAAGAGGTTTTGTATCATTTAATAATTGCACCCCTGTTTTCTTTTCAATCATAGTTGCAGTTGCTTTTCCAGCATAATCACCCAAGAAATATAAACCAGAGAATGTTGCAATATCTCTTATTGTAGCTTCTGCTAATTCATTTTTATCATCTGCAACTGCCATACGAGATGCAAAAGTTGTAGTAGAAATAATCCTTGCTTGATCCATAGTTGGGAACCAGCCTTTAAACTCAAGCATACCCAAAGTTGGTTTTTTCATCATTGAAAGCAATGATACACCTACCATTGAAGCTATTGAAATTACTTTTTGCTTGAGAAGTCCTTCTTTAGATTTCTTTCTTACTTCTTCATTTTGCTCCTTACCAAAATCATCATAAATAGGAGCACCTTCTACGCCTGAAATTTTCTTTGTTATCCAACGGTTAATATACTGCATTGACGCTGCTAATGGTAAAATTATAGCAAGACCAAGCATACTTTTACCTTTAACAAGTTTTTTACTTTGTTTTGCAAACTCATCAATAGAAACTTCTTTTCCAACTTTTTGAAACTCTTTGAAATATTTTACAGAATCTTCTAATAAAGTCTTAGTTGTAGTCGCACTTACGTCTTTTGCGCCTTTGACTTTAACATTTTCAAATACATGAGTTTTTTCTGCAATCTCTTTTGAAATCTTTTCAACTTCTTTACTTAAATCTCCTTTATCAGAAATTGATAACTGTTTTAATTTTTCTGCATAAACATCAAGACTATCTTTAAGAGCATCTTTAAACAGAACTTTAGTTTTACCATGTGTTCCCTCTGTATTACCAAGAATCTCTTTTAAAGCATCTTTAACTTTATCATCAGACTTGGATGTTTTATATAACTCTGTAGCTCTGTCTATAAGTGAATTGTCAGCCCAACATTTTGCCATGTTGGTGCCTTTAGGCATAATAAATTTATTCAAGCCTAATGCTGCTAACCAAGCCACACTTCCTGGAATTAAGCAATTAACAATCAAGCCTGAAGCTTCTCTTCTAAAAGCCTCAAACCCAGCAAACCAGTTTGTCATAGATTCAACAAAGGTTCTTGGTAAAATTGCTGAAAACATATCAATTACAGCAACATTCACCATTGGATTCGCTTCACATTGTTGAATTCCCCAAAGCAAAGCAGACCAAGGTCCACCGCCCTTAAAATTAGGATTATTTTTATCTTGAATCCTATTGTGTGGCATGGTCGTACGATTACTATTTATATTTCGATTTTCTACACCAAGTCTAGTTATCATACACATTTCATCTAATGTAATACATTGATTATATCAACATTTATATATATTTAAAAGACAAACAAAAATTAAATTGCCTTTTTTCTTAACAATGTAAAGAAAATGTAAAGATAAATTTTTGATTATTTTTTTATTTATAAGACTTTTAAAAAATCTTTAATATATGAAAAATCTCTTTAAACATTTTAAATGTTTTCATTAGCTAAAAAGGCACAAAAAAAAGATGAAAAAATTTTGTAAATTTTTGTTAAGGAAACTCCTTGATTATAAAAATAAAACAAATTTAAGACTATACATTAAATACAAATACTGTTATAATGAGTAAGTGAGTGTTTATTACATATAAAGAGGATTACTGGATGAAGATTCTTATTTCCAATGACGACGGAATTCTCGCTAATGGTATCCGTGCGTTAATTGAAGCATTAGCCCCTTGTCATGAAGTCTATGTTGTTGCGCCAGACAGAGAAAGAAGTGCAGCAGGACATTCTTTAACATTACATACACCTATTAGAGTTGAAGAAGTTGAAGCGAAATATGGTGCAAAGCGTTGTTGGATGACATCAGGAACTCCTGGAGATTGTGTAAAAATGGCTATCACTGCAATATTAGCAGATGACGAAAAGCCAGATTTAGTAATATCTGGACTTAATCATGGACCAAATTTAGGTATTGATATCATCTACTCTGGGACAGTAAACTGTGCTTTAGAAGGTGCAATGCTAGGATATCCAAGTATCGCAACATCCTTAACTACAATGCGCAATGATTATGAAGATTTTAAAGTTGCAGCTGAATTCATTGCAGAATTAATAGAGAAATTAGATGCTTATAAAATACCTCCAAAATCAATCCTAAACATAAATGTCCCAGGATTAGATAAAGAAGATATTGCAGGTATTGCAGTAACAGAACTTGGTGGAAAAATGTTCACTAATGCTTATGAAAGAAGAATTGACCCTCGTGGAAAAGTTTATTACTGGATGGCAGGCGAATTAGTTAATGAATCAGAAGAAGCTAATAATAGTGATATTACAGCTATTAGAAACAATATGATTTCTATAACCCCAATTACTTATGATATGACTCGTAAAAACTATATTGATGAACTTCAAGGAAATCTTTGTAAAAACGATTTTTGCGAATGGTTTAACGAATAATTCAAAAGAAAGGCTGAATTTAAAACTCAGCCTTTCTTTTTTATATTTACTTGCAGATATATTTTGAGTATTTATAATCAAATATATGTCAATTATCCAAAAATCACAAAAATCATTAGAATACGATAAAATCCTTACAGAACTAGCAAATAATGCCAAAACTGAACAGTCAAGAAAGCTTTGTTTGGATTTAACTCCTTTCGTGCGTCCTGATGATATTCAACAAGAGCTTCAATACACTCGAGAAGCTAAATCCGTTTTAGATTTTGCACGAGATATCCCTATTGATAAAATAGAAAGTTTCAGTAAACTAAGAGAAAAAAATGAATATTTTATTGAAGAAGAACTTGTAGATATTGCAAAATCAATGCGAACTTTTCGTTTAGTACGAAATTTTTTAAAAGAGAACTTAACACCAGAATCAAGCCTCAATCATATTGCAGAAAATATTTTTACAAACAAAGATTTAGAGGACAAGATTTTTGACACTTTTGACGACAACTACATTGTCAAAGCAGATGCTAATCCAGAATTACATGGGCTTTATTCTTCTTTAAAAGACACAGAAACAGCTTTAAAGGAAAAAGTAAGAGATTTAATGAATTCTACAGAATTTCAATCTCATTTACAAGAAAATATTTATACAATGCGAGATGATAGAATTGTATTCCAAGTAAAAGCATCATCTAAAAGCAAAGTTCCAGGTATAGTTCATGATGTTTCTGCTACAAATAGAACTTTTTACATAGAGCCTTCTCAAATTGTACCTATTAATAACAAGATTAGAGAAGTAAAGTCAAAAATTTATGCTGAAATAATTAGAATTCTTACAGCTTTAAGTAACGAAATTCGAAGAGATATTGAAAACTTAATTTACGCAGAAAAACTTGTAGCTGAAATTGATTTTCATTTCACAAAAGCTCGCTATGCAATAAAAACACAATCTATTGAGCCAGAAGTAAATAAAGAAAAGACTGTTAAAATAGATTTAATGCGTCACCCTCTTTTAATTGGAAGAGTAGCAAATATAGTAGAAAACGATTTTGCTATAGGTGAAGATTACAAATCTATTATCATAACAGGTTCAAATACTGGTGGTAAAACCGTTGCACTTAAAACTGTTGGCTTGTTTATTTTAATGATGAAATCAGGGCTATTTTTACCTTGTGCAGAAGCTCATATTTACCCTTTCGAAAAAGTTTTAGCTGATATTGGAGATGAACAAAGTATTTTACAAAGTTTATCAACATTTTCTTCACACATGAAAAATGTTATCTCAATTCTAAACCAAGCTAACTCTGAAACTTTTATTTTGATAGATGAACTTTGCGCAGGAACTGACCCACAAGAAGGTGCTATTTTAGCAGAAGTAATACTAAAAGATTTTGCAAAGAAAAATGCGACTTCTGTTATTACAACTCACTATGGTGAATTAAAAACATTAGAGTTTTCAGATTCTTATTTTAAAAATGCTTCAGTTGAGTTTGATTCAGAATCCTTAAAACCAACATATAAACTTATAATTGGTATTCCGGGATTAAGTAATGCTGTTTCAATTTCTGCCAACTTAGGTTTATCAGAAGATTTAGTCTGGGAAGCTAAACAACTTCTTATTACCCAAAGAGATCCGTCAGCACTCGCTGTAGAACGATTGCAAGATACTCAACAAAGATTAGACGTTAATTTAAAAGAAGCAGAAGCTCTAAAAGCTGAAGATGAAGAGATAAAGCTACATTAAGAAAAATAACTTTCTCAACATAAAAAATATAAAAAAAGAACACTTAAAGGAATCAAAGACCGTTTTGAATCTCAACTAGAAAACGCAAAAGATGAAATTAAAGAGATTTTGAACGAACTTCGACAAGAAAAATCAGAAAAAATTGCAAGAAGATCTTATGCAAGACTTGCTCAATTAGAACAAGGCTTTAGAGGAGAGTTACATTCCCAAGAAGAAAAAGAAACATACCAAGAACTCGACTGGTCAGGAGTAAAAGTTAATGACAAAGTAATGTTAAAAGAGCTTAATCAAGAAGTAGTAATTTTATCTTTACCAGATAAGAGTGGAAATTTATTTATTCAAATGGGAATGATAAAAACTAAGATAAAAAAAGAAAAGCTAGCTGTATTTAATAAAGAACTAGCTAAGAAAACATCTTTGCCAAACTATCAAAAAGAAACATTCACGCTTAAAAAATACAATGTTTCAAACACTTTAGATTTGCGTGGTAAACGAGTTGAAGAAGCGCTTGATGAACTCGAAGGATATTTAGATGAAGCAAGCTTAGCAAATCTTTCTCCAGTATACATTATTCATGGGCATGGAACAGGGGCTCTAAAATCAGCAGTAAGAGATTTTGTCTCAACTTCTCCTTATGTTGCAAAATCAAGAATCGGAGAAGAAGCTGAAGGCGGAGATGGCGTTTGCGTTATTGATATTAAATAATAATTAACTATTTGTATGAGCAAAAATTCTTGGATCATCAAGATTATTCATTGCTTTCATAACTCCGATTTTGCCTGCTTTCTTTTGAATATCAGTTAGCCAAGCATTGAACATATAAGGAACTGCAAATAGTGGAACCAAAATTGGGAGACCTGCAATAGCACCTGTCCACACAAGAGTTTTATAGTTTTTTAGACCATTTAATCCAAGTTGTTCTTGCATCTCTTTAGGAAGCTCTACTCCCATAGATGCCGCGTTTGACTTAACTTTTAATTTAGCTATCTCTGCCAACAAGTTTCTTGCCCATTTTGCAATTTTAGTTTGTTTCAAATGTTTATTAAATAATTCTTTATAAATTTCGGTTGCAGGTTTTACATTTTCGGTTGCAACTATTTTTTCTAAACCGTCTTTGCCAAGTTTTCCAATTTCTGCTGTAAATTCATCTATTGCTGATTTTAACTCTGCATTCTGCGGTTTTTCCAAAAATGGTTTTAACTTTTTATTACCACCCAATAAAGCTTGCTGAAAGTCTATACGTACCTTTTTATCTGATTTTAGAAGATTATCCGCAATTTTATTCACTGAAGATCTAATAGTAGAATTTGCATCAAAAGTTAAATTAGTCAACCATTTTACAGGTTTAACTAGGGAGATTCTACCTTTTACAATTCCAGCACCAAGTAATGCAACTCCTCCCATCCAGCCTAATTGCCATAAATTACTAGCTGTTGATTTTGCTATTTCTGTTGTTGCTTCAATATCTTCTGAGTAGCGTTGAGACATTTCATCAACTTCATCAAATGCTCTAAACACATTTATTTGCAAAGCTTTTGCTTCTGCTTTTTGAGCATCCGTAGTCTCAATCTGTTTAAATGCTTCCTGCATTTTCTCATTATATTTTTGAACATTTTCTTTATAATTTTTATATTCTTTTTTATGTTTATAATAATCTTTTAAGAATTTAAAGCTATCGCCTATTTTTTCAAAGAACCCCTTTTTCTGTTTTGAAGCTTTTATATCCTGAGCTTCTGCCATTTCAGATTCTGTAAATGACATTAATTTATGTGGGTTGTTCATTAAATCTTGTCTTGCGTGATATCTACCAATTCTAGAAGCATTTTTTTGCTCAAAAGTTCCAGCCATTTGTATACCTAAAGATGTTATAGTTGGTACTAAAATTGAAGTTATCATATTAGCTTTTTTACTAACTTTAGCTAAATTCAAAAGTTTATTAATTCCGAAACCTAATGGTGCGGCAATCAACCAAGAAAGTGTTCCAAACGTATCAAACGCATTTTCTAAATTTTCTGAAAATTCCTCTGCTTTAATATTAATTTCAGCAACGGTATTTGCAATAAGTTCTTTGTCTTCTTTTGCCTTTTCTAATTCTTCAGAAGAAATGTTTCTAGCCTTTAGTTTATCTAGCTCATTAGGGTCTTTTTGTTTTGCCCAACGCTTGTAAGCACCTCTATCTCTTTGCATTTCTTTTAATTCATGAAAAGCTTGAGAAAGGCTATTTCTTTCTTTTTTATCAGGAATTGTTTTAGCAATTTCTTCTGCTTCTTTTAATTGTTCTGGAGTATATACAATAAAGTTTTCAACATCTTTTAACTCATCTTGTTTAGCTTGAAAACGTCCGATTCTTGAAGCTTGTTTTTGTTGAGAATTACCCCAAAGAATCATACCAATTGCAGTCGCAAACATTAGTCCCATTGTACCAAAAAGTCCAATATTATTAGCCTTAATCTCATTATTATTTAAAATTTTTAAAATTTTATCTTGAATTTCTCTTTTTGTATTTGTATCTGTTGTTTTTGCAAGAATTTCTTTTAAATTTTTTATTTCTTTAGAATGATTATTTAAATATTTTTTTGTGAAATTTATTATAGGATTTTGTGCAAAAATTAAGCCAAAAGCTGGTAGCCCTGCTAAAATACCTACCACTTGCTCTACATTTTCACAATTGTTTTCAGAACGAGTATCCATTATTTCTGTCGCACGAATAACAGATTGCGCCTTCTTTTGAATAAGCTCTAATTTATCTTCAGAAACTGCACCTTTTTTAACAAGATATTCCTTTTGAGCCATTTTATCAGCTCTTGCTTGTTCCCACTTGTCAAATTTACTGTAGTTTCTTCCTACATCTTTAACTGTATTTATAAATTGCGACATTAAAAACCTTCCTTAATATTTAAAAACAAAAAGAAACAAAAAATTGCTTCGTACATAATATTATGTAAACTTGTCTTAACATTTAATTTATGGTTTAATACTTAATATGAGAGAACTAAAATTAACAAACGGAATTAATGTCTGCATTAAGACAAACAAAAATACACCAAGAATAGCTTTTTCAATGAATTTTTCGATTCCTGAATCAGAAAAAATTGCTGGTGAATATTTATTAATGAATCGCCTTTTAGTCAAAGGTACACAAAAATATTCATCCGAAGAATTGTCAAATATTTTAGATGAAAATGCTATTGAATTGACAACAGAAATGAAATACGATTATCTTCGTTTTAGATTTGTTGCACTAAATGAAGATTTTGAACTAGCGCTTTCCATTTTAACTGATATGATTTTAAATTCTACTTTTGAAGAATTTGAAAAAGAACGTGAAAAATTTAAAGGCGAAATTATTGCAGAATTAGACTCCGCTAAGGTTAAAGTTTCTGACCTGTTTACAAAAACTATCTATAAAAACCATTTTTATGGACATAGTTACACTGAGATTTTAAAAGAAGTTAATAAAATTTCTTTAGAAGATGTTAAAACTGCGTATTCAAAAATACTTGAAAATTCTTTAAAGACATTAGCTATCGTTGGAGATATTGATAATTTACAGGTAGAAAATTTATTGAATAAATATTTAGGAGAAATTCCAACATCCAAAAATATTGAATCTTCAATACAAAAACCAAATGCTATTAAAAAAGAATATGCAGAAATTCTAAAAAATGATGCACAACAAGCTCAGATTCTTCAAGGCTGGCTTGTTCCTGCAATAGGTAGCGAAGATTATCCAAAAATAATGCTTTTAAATGTTATCTTAGGCGCAAGTGGTCTTTCTTCTAGATTATTCCTTGAACTTAGAGAAAAGAAAGGTTTAGCTTATACAGTTAGAAGCTCTTATGAAAACCATTTAAAAGGTGCTGTTTTTAGCATTTACATAGGAACTGAACCTTCTAATATTCAAACTTCTATTGATGGGTTCAAAGAAGAAATTGAAAAAATCAAAAACATACTTGTTTCAGAAGAAGAATTAAATAATGCTAAAAATAATATTATTGGAAAACAACAATTTATAACTGAAACAAATGCTCAACAAGCTAATTTAATGTCTTATTACGCAATTTCTGGCAAACCTTTTGATTACCAAAAAACTGTTATTGAAGCTTTAAGAAATATAACTTCAGAAGAATTAAAAGAATGCGCTAATAAATATTTTACAGAAGATTTTGTATTAGCTGTACTTAAACCATAGAGTTGAGTAATAATAAGGGGGCTTTTCGTGAAACTTATAGGTAATACTCAAAACCCTTCTGTTTTGGTAATAGGTGTTTTTCATGGTGATGAGCCACAAGGTGAGCATTTAATCAATGCATATCTAAAAATAAAGCCAAATACAAATCTTCTTATGTTGCCTCGACTAAATTCTTGTAATAAAAGAGTAAATCAAAATGGAGTAGATTTAAATCGGAACTTTCCTACAAATAATTGGGAACTTTCAGAAAAAAATGAATATTTTGGTGGTGAAGCTCCTGCTTCTGAGCCTGAAACTCGTTTCATAATAGAAACTATTGAAAAATACAATCCAAAAATAATTTTAACACTACACGCTCCTTATAAAGTTGTGAACTACGACGGACCAAAATCAGAGGTCGTTGAAAAGATTGCTTACATTATGAATTATCCGATAGAAGAATCTATTGGTTATCCAACTCCTGGTAGTTTTGGAACATGGGCAGGTATTGAAAAAGATATTTTAACAATTACACTTGAATTAGATGAAGAAATTGATGTGAAAGAACTTGAGCCACAAGTGTTTAAAGTTTTTGAATTATTAGAAGGTATTTAAACAAATGGAAAAGATAAAAGAGCTGGTTAAGAAAAACGATTTAAAACATATTGCAATAATTATGGACGGTAATCGCAGATGGGCAAAAGAAAGAAATTTACCTTCTGCAGTTGGTCATAAAAAGGGAGTTGATGCTCTTAAAGCTACAATGCGAGCTTGTGATGATTTTGGAATAAAATACTTAACAGTTTATGCTTTTTCAACTGAGAACTGGAATAGAAAGCCAGAAGAAGTTAATTTCTTAATGGATTTATTAGGACAAACGCTTAAGAACGAACTAAAAGAAATGCACGAAAACAATGTGGTAATTTCTTTTATAGGAGATACTACAAAATTATCTGATAATTTGCAAAAAATTCTTGCGAATGCAGTTGAAACAACAAAAAATAATACTGGTGTAAATTTACAAATAGCTTTTAACTACGGTTCTCGTGCTGAAATAGTTAAAGCTGTTCAAGATATCGTAAATTCTGGAGTAAAAGAAATAACCGAAGATGTGATTTCAAAACATCTTTACACATCAAATATTCCTGATCCAGATTTGCTAATTAGAACAGGCGGAGAAATGAGGGTTTCTAATTATCTTCTTTGGCAAATCGCTTATTCAGAGTTTATTGTTTTACCTGAATTTTGGCCAGATTTTGACAAACAAAAACTTGCAGAATGCGTTGAAGAATTTAATCGCAGAAATAGAAGATACGGCGTTTAAACTGTTAATTCTTGCAAAACTTTTGTAGTTTTTGTTTTTCTGTTTGTATGGATTTTAATATACTCATCTAAAAGATTAAAACAAACTTGGCAAACTTTTTCTGTTGCTTTCCTATCATAATCACTCTCATAATCAAAATCAAACTGCAACATTGCTTCTAAAAAGTCCCTTATTTTATGGTGCATCTTTAACTTTACACCTAAATGTTCGTTGCATTCAATACATACAATACCACCCATTTGTGAAGAAAAAAACATTTCTTCATCAAGCACTCTTTCTCGACAGCAAAGACAAGTATCGAGTTCCACACAAAATCCCATAAATAATAATAGTTTTAATTGAAATTTAATAACAGCAATTAATGCATCTTTTTTTGTTTCAACTAAAGAGATTCTATTTAAAGCTTTGTATAAAAGATCATAAATATCTTTAGAAATAGCCTCTGTTCCTTCACCAAAGTTAACAACAAGTTCTGAAACATAAGATGAATACATCAATTTATCAATATCTTCTCTTGTTTTTTTAAAATTATTCACAGTTTGAGCTTGCACTATTGTATCCATTGAACGTCCTTTCAAAAGTTGTAGAGAATTAGCAACAAGCAAATCCATCCTTGCACCTAACTTACTTTTTGGTTTCTTAATACCCTTTGCAACACCCTTAATTAAGCCATTATCTTTTGAATACATAACAATAATCTTATCAGCATCATTTAGATTATATGATTTTAAGTTAATAGCTTCTGTAACATAATTATTCATAATACGATTTTGTTCCTTGATATACCCCTCTAAACATTTTTTCTAATTCATTTGAGTCATTAGAATTTTCTAAAGCTTCTTCTTTTGATATAAAACCTTTTTCTACAAGTAACGCTAATGATGAATTCATTGAAACCATATCGTCAATATTGTTTTCTCTTAATAATTCATAAATTGCATCTGAATTATCCTTATTAATATAATCCCTAATAGTAGGAGTTACAACCATTATTTCACATGCCGGGTATCTTCGTTTATTTTCTTCAGAATAAATCAATTTTTGAGCAATTGTAGCTCTTAGTGTATCCGCAAGTTGCCTTCTTATTATTTGCCTATTAGATTCTTCAAACATGTTAACAATTCTATTAATTGTCTGTACAGCATCATTAGTGTGCAATGTAGAAAGCACCAAGTGCCCAGTTTCTGACGCCTTTAAAGCCGCTGCCATAGTTTCTTTATCTCTTATTTCACCAATAAAAATAACATCTGGATCTTGTCTCAAAGCATATTTAATACCGTCCGCAAAGTTTGCTGTATCAACGCCAATTTGTCTTTGAGAAATTATACTTTTTTGACAATTAAACACATATTCTACAGGATCTTCAATTGTAATTATATGCTTTGCTTCTTCTATACTAATTTGATTAATTAAAGAAGCAAGCGTTGTAGATTTTCCACTACCAGTTGGTCCTGTTACCAAAATTATACCATTTTGATATTTTATAACTTCATTTAAAACGCTATGTAGTTCAAGCTCTTTTAAAGTAGGAATTTCATACGGTATATTTCTTATTACAAGCGCTGGCATACCCATTTGGCGGTTATAATTTACACGAAACCTAGAACAACCTTTTATTTCAAACATAAAATCAACATCACAAGCTAATGCAATATTATCAACTAAAGATGTTGGAATTATTTCCATAACAGCTTCATCAAGCTGTTCTTTTGTCAAAGATTCATGATTAACTTTTTCTATAAAACCATTCTTTCTGACAAAAGGCGGTTGGCCAACTTTTAAATGTTCATCAGATGCTCCATGGCGTACTGCAAACTTTAAAAAGCTAACTATATCAAATTTTTCTGACATAAAATTCCTTTCAAGAGAAAATTTACTTCTCCAAAATCTCTTCCAAATCTTACATTATCGTATCATTGTTATAAATAATTGACAATTTTATTTACAAAACTCTACATTAGATAAATTTACCCTATGTTTTTTTTGTTATAAAATCTTCATATATGTTAAGTCGAATGAGGATTGTATGAAAAAAGTTTATATAGAAACAATGGGATGCCAAATGAACAAGTCTGATGCTGAGCGTATGTTCGGTATGCTTGAGCATTTAGGCTATTACCAAACAGAAGAACCTAAAGACGCTGATATGCTTATTATTAACACTTGTTCTGTAAGACAATTGTCTGAAGATAAAGCTTTTAGCGCAATTGGAGTTTGGGGTAAATGGAAAAAGGATAATCCTGACTTAAAAATTATTTTTGCAGGCTGTGTTGCTCAACAAGTTGGTAAACGTATTTTTGCTAGAGCTCCTTATGTTGATTTGGTATTAGGAACTCAAAGATTATATGAGCTTCCAAGTTTAGTTAAGAGAATAGAAGCTGGAGAAAGAGTCGTATCTACTGATGAAGAACAATACGAAGAATCTGATATACAAATTAATCGAGTAAAATCAGTAAACGCTTGGGTTCCAATTATGGAAGGCTGTAACAATTTTTGCTCATACTGTATAGTTCCTTACACTCGTGGTAGAGAACGCTCTAGAAATCCTGAATTGATTTTATCTGAGATTAAAAAAGCTCTTGCAGAAGGGTTTAAAGAAATTACTCTTCTTGGACAAAACGTTGATAGCTACGGAAAAGGTCTTGTAAAAACAGAAAACGGATATAAAACTACAATAGATAATGTTTGGGCTCAAGATGAAGAGGGTAAAACAATAAATCTTTCTTGGCTTTTAAGAAAAATTAATGCTCTTGAAGGTAAATTTAGAATCCGTTTTGTGACATCTTATCCGACTGACATTACTGATGAATTAATTGATACAGTTATCGAATTGGATAAAGTTTGTGAATACTTCCATATTCCAATGCAACATGGGGACGATTACACTTTAAAGAAAATGAATCGTAAATATGATTATGCTACTTATAAAAGAATTGCAGATCACGTGCGTTCAAGAGTTAAAGACGTAACAATTACAAGTGATTTTATTGCAGGATTTCCTGGAGAAACAGAAGAACAATTCCAAACTATGCTTGATAGAATGGAAGAACTTGAATTGGATTATTCTAATACTGCAGCTTATTCTCCACGTGAAAGAACTGTTGCTGCAAAATGGACTGATTTATACGTAGATGAGGATATAAAAACAGAACGTCTTGCAAGATTAAACGAAAAAAACAGAGAATGTTGTTTAAAATCTAACCAAAAATATCTTGGACGTGAACTAGAAGTTCTTATTGAAAATTTTGAGGGGGTAAATAATAAGGGGATAAGTGTGATTACAGGTAGGACGAGAAACAATAAAATCGTTCACATTCCACACGATAAGGATTTAACAGGCGAGTTTGTGATGGTTAAAATAACAAGAGCAAGGACTTGGTATTTGAATGGAGAATTAATAAAGTAAAGAATAAATCTTTGGGGGTAAATCTATGGGGGTAAATCATAGGAGATCATCCCACCCCAACCCTCCCCATCCAGGGAGGAAACAAACGAAAGGAGTATATAATGAAAATTCATCAACAAAATAGCTACAATCCAAATATGAAAGCTCTGTATTTTATAAAGAGTGTTCCTAAAAAACTCGCAAAATATGAAAAACTTAAAAACAATGAAACCTTAGCCAATAACGGAATCAAATTTATCAAAGATGAATCTGCAAAATTAACCCCTATTATGAGGGAAGCTTTTGAAGAAAACCGTTTTATTAAAAATCTAGCAGAGAGATTCGACGTATTTGTGGAATATTTAGGGGAGAGATTCGGCTTTGGTGCTTTTAGCTCTTCTGCAAATATACATGTAGTACGCAAAGGAGAAGAAGGCTGGTTACTATCAGATTCTTATATTTTTAATGCTCAAGATAGATACACTCCGGAAGGCGCACGTTATAGATTATTAGACAATATAGCCAGAGAAGATTCTGTTGACAAATCAACATATCCACTTGGTAAATAGTTTGTAGGGTGGGTAAAGCGAAGCATACCCACCGCAGAATAAAACAAGAAAGTCTGTAGGTTGGGTGTAACCCAACAACAAAAAAAAAGGGATTTATGAAAAACGTAAGACAATCAAACATAAACATACATAAAGATATAATTATGTCACCCTGAATTTATTTCAGGGTCTTAGTAGCTTATGACCTACACGCTAATTTGGTAAGATGCTGAAACAAGTTCAGCATGACAAATAAAAAACATAAAATAAGAAGGTTATAATGAAAAACGTAAGACAATCAAACATAAATATACACAAAGATGCTTGGGTTGAGATTAATTTAGAACACTTAGCTCAAAACATTCAAGCTATCAAAAAAACTATTCCGCAAGGTAAAAAAATGATGGCGATAGTGAAGGCTGATGCTTATGGACATGGCGCACAAATGCTAGCTCAAACGATGCTTGCATCCGGTGTTGATATGTTTGGAGTATCATCTATTGATGAAGGCTTGGACTTACGTCAAGTAAAAATTAAAGCTCCTATTCTAGTAGTTGGTGCAGTTCCGACTTGGGCGGTTGAAACAGCAACTCTAAATGGTATCGCAATATCTATTTTTAATGAAGCTCACCTCAAAGCTTGCGAAGAAACTTTTAAACGTACAGGAATTAAACCTAGAGTTCACGTTAAAATAGATACTGGCATGAATAGGATTGGGGTTCGTGCAGAAGAAGCTGTAGAATTTATCCAAGAAGTAAATAAGGCTAAATTTTTAAGTTTTGAAGGTGTTTTTACCCATCTTGCAGCGGCAGAAGAATTTGAAGCAACAAGAGAACAAATTAATACTTGGAATGAAATAATTTCTCAAATTGATACAAAAAATTTATTATTACATATTCAAAATACTGCCGGAACTTTTGCTTATAATGTTGATTCAAACATGGTAAGAGTTGGTATTTCATTATATGGACTTTATCCGGATTTACCAACAGGGGTAAATAAACCAAAATTAAAGCAAATAATGAGCCTTAAAGGAAGAATTACCAATATCCATGAGCTTCGTGCTGGTGAAGGTGTAAGCTATGGGCACACATTTACAGCTTATGAATCGACTCGTGTAGCAACGATTCCAATTGGCTATGCTGACGGAGTTTCAAGACTTTTATCAAATAAAATCGAAGCGGAAGTAAATGGTGAAAAAATTAGACAAATCGGAAATATTACAATGGATCAAATGATGTTTGATTTGGGAGATACAGAAGCACAAGTTGGTGATGTTGTAACTCTTTTAGATGAAAAAGATTTGTCATTGGATACTTGGGCTGAGATATTAGGGACGATAAATTACGAGCTAACTTGTCGATTAAAAGTAAGATTACCAAGGGTTTATACAAGATAACTCAAAAGCTGGCATTGCCAGCTTTTCAACTATCTTAGGTAAATTAAAATTTGCATTGTTCAAGAATTTTTTGTATCCATTCTGGAGTTTTTGCACCTTGGACTTCTTCTTTCATTCGATTGAAAATCTCATCGAATTTTCCTTGTCTTTGAATACCATCTTGACCTTGATATGCATCAAAATATCTCTGAGGTTGTCCTTTATGTCCTAATCGAGCTATATATTCTCCATTATCGGTCCATATTCTAGTTGTCTTGTTGTAAGGAGAACCACCAAATGCTGTTTCTATCAAACCTTTGTCGGTTTTTTGTTGACATAAAGACAAAGAACCATCTGGATAAAATATACCTTTAAGTTCATGACCATCATTTCGATGAACACGTTTGACAATTTGGTAACTACCATCTTTAAAAGCCTTTTTCTCAAAAACTACAGTTGCATTTTTTAGATTTGTTTTAGGTACCCATTTTGTTGCATTTGTAGTTTTAAAAATTTGTAATGCGTTTTTAATTGATGCTAAATTTGCCATAGTTTTTCTCCTTTTCCTTTTATTGTTACTATTTTTTCTCTTTTTTTTGAAAGTCTTTTAATACTTTCTTCTTGATATCCCTGAGTAATTTCGAAATTCCCCGTGTATGTATATATAAAAACAATTAGTAATTCAAAATTGCCTAAAAATTCAATGTAAAACTTCTATTTTTCATAAAATATGGAAATATCAATACATTCCAGCTTTACAAAACTTAATATATTATGATTTAGTAGGTTGATTTTTTATAAAAAATAGATGTATTACTTCTAAAAGGCTTAAGAATGAACTTAAAAAAAGAACTTGGTGAAAAAATAAAACGTGTCCGCAAGCAAAGAAACCTAACACAAGAAGAACTTGCGGAAATGATTGATATATCACCTAGAAGTCTAAGTAATATTGAAGTAGGGGCTTGTTTTGTTAAATCTGAAACTCTAGAAAAAATTATTGAATCATTAAATATTTCAACAGAAGAATTATTTGCTAATAACCATATAAAAACAAAAAACGAACTAATTTGTGAGATTGATAAATTCATTAATAAAGCAAAAAACGATACTAAGACTTTAGAAAAAATCTACAAAATATTGAAATGTTTAGTTGAAGATTTATAAATAATATTTAACCAACAATTGCTTTATAAATAAGCTCAGAAGCCCTTACTATAAACTCTTTTCCTTGATAAGCGTTATGAGGACGTTTAGCTAAAATAACTACAATATACTTTTTCCCATTTGGTGCAAATACAATACCCGCATCACCTAACATTGTTCCAATATCACCTGTTTTATGAATAAATAATGCACCTTCGCCTAAACCTGCTTTAATAAGCCTATCATTTTTTACATGGCTCATATAGTCAATAATATATTCTCTTGAATTAATATTCAAAAATCCTGGATTATCTAAATTATAAAGAATTTTTGCCATATCCAAAGCTGTTGTTTTATTTGTACCATTTAAATCTGGAAGCCAGGTTCTAACATAGGTTTTTGAAATTCCCCAATCTCTTAAACCAACATTTACATCATCCATTCCACCCATTTTAGCCATAATCATATTAGTAGATGTATTATCGGAATCTTGTATCATAATTTTTGCAAGATAATCCATTGTATAATTTCTGTTAGCTTGCGAATATTGTAAATTTCCAGAACCAGAAGAACGATACTGCTCAATCATTTTCATTTCATCATATATCGTAAACTGGTTTGCCTCTATTGACTTAAACATCCTTACTAAAACTGGCACCTTAATAATGCTTGCTGCTGGATAAATCTTATCAGCATTTATATCAACATACTGACCTTGATCATATTCCCAAACATAAATAGCTGGTTTTATAGTCGGATAGCTTCTCATTAAATTAATCAGCTGATCTTTTAAAGATTTAATTTCGGAAGTTTGATACATAGTCGTAACTTCGCTATGTATCTTTTGAATAGTTGGGGTAAGCAAAAGCTGATTATCAAATAAATTGTTTGATAGATAATTTACAGTAGGGAATGCTAAACTATAAAGATTTACGCTTGTTGAATATGCGGGATTTTCTTTAGCTAAGACATTTTTATATCCAATTTCTGTATCTAATTTTGTAGGGTAAAAAACTTGCTTTATCAAAGTATTATAGCTTGTTGGTAAAACAAAAACAGCAAAAGCAGAAAGAAAAGAAAGATTTACCAATAATCTAAACAATTCCAAGAATAGATTTTTCTTCTTTTTCTTAACCTTTTTTCTTACAACTTTACCAGTTCGAATGGGTTTCTCAACATAATGTTGAGGAACAACATGTAAAGGTCTTGTATTAACTTGTTGGCGGTAAGCGTACAATTGTATCCCTCCGAAATCCCATCCTAAGTAATCGTACCATTTTGTTAAATTTTATTAATCCTACAAAAAGGTGAATTAAAATTTGATAACAGATAAAATTAACCTTTTATATTAATCCTTTTTCTTAATGTTAAATCCAACTGGGCTACTAAAATAAAATTAAAAGGAGTCTATAAATGAAAAAACTAACAATATTAATCTTATTTCTAACCTCCTCGTCTGTTTTCGCAAGTTGCCCTATTAACGAAGATGCAACAAGTTGTTCTCTAGCTCAATACCAACAGCAACAGCCAATGCAAAGAACATACTCACCACAATCTACTATTAAAGAGTTTGCAGGCTCTCCTGAGGCTCGACTAAAACCTTCACAAAACGAAGAACCAAGCAAAAACCTTAGAGATTTTGGTCCACAACCAGCCGATTACAGCTATAACACAAGCTGTCAGTTTGGCGTATGCAACCAATCAGGAGCTCCACAACTCTTTGAACAAAGAGGACAGTAAAACAAAAGAGGGGCGCTGCGAGTATCGCAGCGCCCCTCTTGTTAAATTATTCTCTAGAGCATATTTTTTCTAATTCTTTCCTTCGCTCTTTCTATTTCTTTAATTCGTTTTTCAACAGCTTTCACTTGTTTTTTTAACGAATCTCTTTCTGATTTAATTAATTTATACTGCGCATCAACATCCGCAAATTTTGTTTTACAGTTTAATAATTCATTTCTTATATCAACTTGAGCATTCTCTAATTGAGCAATTGCATTTTGTATATTACCATTACCGATAGCTTCTGCTTCAGCTATAGCAGATACAGCTTTTGCAGAATAAGAACTTGTATTATTAACACCATAAGATGTGTCATTAAAATTTAATGGCGTAAAAGCATTTCCATCAGCATAAACCATAGATGTTGCTGCGAAGATTAAAGCTAAAGAAATAAAGATTTTTTTCATACTAATTCTCCTTATAAAATATTTCTTTAATTTCATATTAACCTACTATTCATTTTTAAAAATCCTATATTAAATGTAAAAAATGCTTAACATTATTCCAAAAACAAGCAATTATTTAAATAATATATACTTTATATATTTAGGAGAAACTATGGCATTCTATAATTTTTTTGTAAATTTTAATATAAATTTTGCACAACCGAGATTTGGTGTTAATTTCGGTTGTTTTTCTACGCCTAATTTCTTTCCAACAATGCCATTTTTCCCACAATACAACAACATAAGCTTATTCAATGGGCTTCCTTTTTTACAACAATACACCAACCCGAGCTTTATAAACCCACCAAGCATATTTAACTCACAAATAAACTTCCAACCACAATACAACAATAATTGTCCTTACTTCAGCAACACCACAAATTATCTTGGAAATACCTCTTATGCACCAAACTTTGATACGTTTAGTTATACTACAAACGTCCAAGCTAGTTGTTCTATAAGCCAAAATCATTCTTCAAAAAATACATTCTTAAAAGAATATAACAAAAACAGAGGTGAAAAATTAGCCAATATAGCACTTAAAAATAGTGTTGGCTGGACAGAATACTGTGCGAAATATGTAAAAAAAGCAATAAAAGAAGCAGGATTAGGAGATTGCGGTGCAGGCCACGCATACCAAATGAGCAATATTTTAGCAAACAATCCTAATTTCAAAAAACTTTCATCAAACAATGTTAATGTAAAAGAACTACCAGCAGGTTGTGTATTGGTATATGACAAAGGAGCACAGGGATATAGTAAAGAATATGGACACGTAGAAATTACAACAGGAGATGGTCGAGGAGTATCTGATGGCATAACTCAAAATCTCAGAAAACCAAGCGCTATATTCATTCCAGTTTAGAGCAAAATCTGTGTACCTACAACAATCCTATGCGAATCATCCTTAAGTTCATTTTGACAATACACATAATTCAACATAAGCTTCAAAGCTTGACCTTTTAAATAATAATTAAAACCAGTTGTGTATTCTCTCCTTATATCACTAGAGTAGCTTAAATTAGGCTTAAATTGATCATAGCGAGTGAGGATATGTAGCTTAGGAGTTAATTTATAACCCAACGTACCATTAAAGCCTTCTGCTTTATTAGTCGATAATGCTTTAGCACCATTATATCCATCCGCCTTTGCCCATTCAAAATTTGCAAACAAATTTTTATATTCATAATCTGCATGGGCACTTGATATAAAGTAGTCAATATTATTATGTCCTGCAGTAATTCCGCCACCTAGCTTCAATTTCCCATATTTACCATCTGTTTTTGCTAATGGCTTTAAAGAAACCAAGCCTGCAAACTCAGCTCCTGGGAAAAACTTTCTAAAATAAGTATCCGAACTATAACCACCTAAATCATAGTCAACAAAATCATAAGAGCCTTTAACCTTTACACCAACTTGTCTTGTGTTTCCAAAATTTCTTGCAATTTGAGAACGAGAAACAAATGGTATTAAAGAAGTTGACATCCCACCTTCATATCCAGTTGCAGTTCTTATATTACCAAAATAAATCGTATGATGAGGAATTGCTCGAGTACCTACATAAAAATTACTAGGCATAAATTGCAAAAAACTATATTGATGTTGTGGATGAAGCCTCAAACGAGCTTCATAAAAAGTCTTATCATCTCTAAAATCACCTTTTATACCAACATTCAAATCATTAAAACCATAAGTTGTATCAGTATCATCAGTATAAAAATCAACATCTAAATTCGAACGTAAAATCCCGTATAATTGCACAGATTCAATTGGAGATGAGTCAAAATGTTTAGTCAAAATTTCATGCAATAAATAATGTGATTTTTTAGTATCTACAATTTCCCTAGATTTTATACGTTGTATCTTCTCTATTAATGTAATTTCAGAAGCATCAGGCTCTATTTTTCTTTCAAATTTTTCTGGACCATCATCTATTTCGAGAATAACTTCATCAATAGCGAAAGCTTGTTGCGAAGTTGAAACAAAAAACATCAAAAATAATAATGCCAAGATTTTTCTCATTTTAAAATTATATCACATTTCATCTAAATTAAAGATATGATTTTTTTATTCAAGACTACTTTAAATAGATGATTTTTGCTTTTTGTGTAAAAAAAAAAGATAAACCTACTATATAATGTTATTAGTACGAATATTGACTTTTTGTACAATCCCATTAATAAGATAAATAAGAAGAAATATAGGAGGCTACACCTATGGGTATGGCAGCATCTCAAGCAAGATATTTAGCGCTTGTTGCAAGAAAATCAAATTGTGAATACGAAGGTCAACAAATTAACCAAGCAAGAACAGCTTTATCTAATCAGAGTGCAAATTTGTTTAACCAAATGCTTGGCCTAAGTGTGCCAGTTCCTCCAAGCACACAAGATTTTACAAAAATACAATATTCATATAAAGATGGTATAAACGCTTCTACTATTGATAGTTGGCAACAATTAGCAACTCCAGAAGAAGATTACAACTATGTTGTAACTCACCATTATTACACTGATGTTTATACAGGCTCACAGAAAAAATTATCAGATCCTCAAGTACAATTTTCTAAAGGTCTAACAGCGACTCCTGCAGAAATGGATTTGGTAATTAATACGCTTACATCTACTCGAGTTGAGTACGATAAAGTTATCGAAGAATATAACAAAATAATGAAAAATCATGAAGCTGCAGTCAAAGCTAATGACGAAGCGGTTGAAGCATACAATGTTGCATTACAACTTCAACAAGAAGCAGAAGCAGCAGTTACAGCATCGCTTAATGAATATACAACTGCAAAAAACGCTTCTGAAGCATATAAAACTAATACCTATGATCCATTAGAAACAGCTAAAAATAACGCAGAAAATGCGTATAACAATGCAATAGAAGAGTCAAAAAACCTATCTTCATACCAAAATGAAACTAGCCCTTGGAGTTATGACGTGGCTAATCCAAGAACTAAAAATAACGATGGGTCATATTCCTTAGGTAATGATAAATTCGTTCCAGTAAATCAATTAGAAGATACTGACTTAACAGGAAAAAATATCACTTTAGCTGATATAAATAATTCTATTCAAGCACTCAAAGATATTGGTGCATTGCCTGCAAACTTTGACACGAGTAATGCATTTATAACTATAAACGATTCAACACCAGCGCTGGCCTTTAAAGAAGATTTAGACAAGGTTTTAATTGCAACAATAGATGACACTTTAGTTCCAAGATATGATATAAATCCTGCACTGGACACATCTGTTACAAAAAAAGTTGAACAAACTCAAACTAATATAGGAGAACTTGAAAATACTTATACTCAAGCTTTAAACAGTTTTTCTATTGCAGAAGCTGAATATAACGGACTTCTAACAGTTGAAAACGAAAAATTAGTTGCTTATAACACAGCACAATCAGCATTAGATATGGCAAATATGGCCTTAGCAACTGCAAATACAAACAAAGAAACTGCTGCGGCTAATTTAGCAACAGCAGAAGCAGAAAAGACAAGTGCTGAAACTGACTATGGACCAACCATTAAAGCTTACGAAGAAGCTTTAGAAAAATTCGAATCAATATCATCTCCTGAATACATTGGTAACTGTGAATTAGAAATATTAGAAACACTTACAACAGATCAACTTGCAGAAATCAGACAAATAGTAACTGATATGAAAAATCAAGAAGTTGATGCAAGTATAAATAATTGTTTTGATGCTGATGGAAATTATATTGGAGGAATTTATTCATTCAAAATGAATGGAATTAATTACTTCACTACTTATTCTGATTTACACAATTCTTACGTAAGCGGAACTGGCAATAACCATATTGACGGTCAAATCAAAATGAACTACTATAATGCAACCTATGTTTCTACAAAAATAGAAGAAACTGAAAAAGCTCTTCTAGAAACAGATGAGTATGGAAGATTTTCAAGTATAAGATTTGAAAACGATTCTGTAAAATACACTTTAAGCATGGAAACAATTACAGATGATGCGGCTTATCAGGATGCAATGAATCAGTATTATTATGAAAACGCTAAATATGATAAGACAATACAAGATATAAACGCAAAAACATCTATTATTCAACAACAAGATCAGCAACTCGAATTAAGATTAAAACAACTAGATACAGAACAGAAAGCTCTATCAACTGAAATGGATGCTGTTAAGAAAGTTGTCGACGATAACATTGACAAGTCATTCAAGACATTCGGCGGCTAGTAATTAAATGGAAAATTAAAAATGAAAAATGGAAAATAGTTATAAAATTAAATAATTTTCAACTTTTTATTTTAAATTATATAAAACAATTAAAAAAAGTACAGAATAAGAAAGTAAAAATATGGCATACAAAAATGATGGATACCTAGTAATAGCAAATAGATACGGCTCAGCATCTGGCGACGCCAAATCAATGTTGTACGAAACCTATGATAGATTGAGAGATCTTACTGTTGCAGGTTCAGGCTCATCAGGTACAGGTTTTGAAGCTGCAGGAGGTTTCTTATACCAATTAGCAAGCTTATTTGCACCTTCTGCCTTTATGACAACACTAGGTGGTACTACAGCAATGAATATTCCTGGTACCTCTTATTGGACAAAATATTCAGGGGGTGCTGGTGGTCTAACTGGAACATATTCATCTTTTGGGGTAAATAGCTTAGGAAATTATTCTGGATTCCCAAGCGGATATGCAGCAAGTTTAAGTGGCTATACAACAGGTGGAGCATCTTCTATTGGTAATCTTTTGTATGGATACGGCTCATCTGCAGGAGCTCCAACAGGTTTCGCTTCTGGAATAGGAAGTATTGCAGACATAGCGAGCACAGCTGCTTATGGTGTAGGAACAGCAAATGGATACGGAATAGGTGCTTCAAACATCTTAATGCCTTTAGCTGGTATTGTTTCTGGTTGGGGCGGTATAATGACAGCAGCAGCTCCGTATTTAGGCTCTTTTGGCCTTCCTGCAATTGTTATGGGTAATTTAATGCAAGGAACTTCATCTGCAGCATTATCAGCTTATCAATCAGTATCACAAAATGTTTTATCTAATGCTGATACAATACTTTCACAAAAAGTTGCAAATATAGAAACTGTATGCAAAATGCTTGATACACAAAGTGATGTTGTTAGAAAAATGCTTAAAGATGATATGGAAAGCAAGTCAAAAGACATTGACAACTTATAATTTTTAATAAACTAACTTAAAAAATACTATGTTTGCAAAATGCTGAAACAAGTTCAGCACGACAAAATAAAGGAATACTCATGCGTGGACGGACTTTTTTTAGAATAATGATAGAAAACCTGTTTATAAACAACGCTTTTTGCAAAGCTTTGTCAGCTTTGGTAAATTTTTGTAACGAACAGAGCTATTATGGGCAAAAAAAATTAAAGTTTTTGAAAAAAATGCCGTTAAATAAAATAGAGCAAAAAAATACTCTTGATAAACGCTTTATTTTTAATACAACCTACAACTCCGGAGCTAATAAATAATAATAATGTTAACTTTTGTAACAAAACATAACAAAAATGAGCAATTAATAAGCTTTACATGTTTTATAATACATGTAGGGTCAGATTGTATAGGAGTAGCCTATGCGTGAAGAACTACAAGATAATGTAAAACGGTTAGTGAATTTTATGAATTTTGCTCGTTCGTTTTTCAAACGTAAAAATCCATTTAAGGCACTAATTGTAAGTTTACTAACAAGCTTAAAGGAAATGCTTACCATACGACAAAAACTCAAAATGGCAAAGTATCGTGTAAACTACCACAAGCATCAGCTCTATAAAATGGAAAGTTTGATAGCAGAAAGTAACGAACACACATTCCTGAAAGGCAAAAACTTGAACGAAACAAGATAAAACCAGAAGGACAAGTGATATGGGATTAATTACATCTACATTCAGAATGATGTATCTTACAGCATACAAGCTAACATTAGAATCAAAAGTTCAATGGATTGCATCTGCGAAGATGGAATTAGTAGCATCATCAGATGAAATACTTGCTTTAGGTAATGACTTAGATCCAGATAACCCAGCTGTTAAACAATTAGAAGCTCGAAGAGATAAATTGACTATATTAGAAAAACGATTAGACTTGCAAATGCAAGAATACCAAAATCGTTTAAAAATGGTTGATGCAGAGCTTCAGTCTTGTCAGGGAGCTATTGACGGAGCTATTCAGCGTTCGTTCTCATATCAGCTATAATACTGAGTTGACTTAAATGTATTAGAGTTATATTATAATATATGTTAATTAAAATGTGTAGTGTAGAAAAAGGAGAATAAGTAAAATGGCTATACAAAGCGTATCTTTTATGGGTAGAGAAGGTTGTATTACACCAGCTAAAAAAACAGTTGAAAAAGCAGCTGAAAAAACAGCGCAAGAGGCTGAAAAGTTTTTTAATGGAAGAGCTCCAATTGAAAATGTAAAAAAAGTAGAAAAAATTGCTGAAACTGTAGATCCGGGAGCTTTGAATTCATATTTGGAATCTCATGCTAATATTGAAACCTTAACTGCAAACCCTTCTGCAGATAAAATTGCAGAAGCTTATAGAGCTGCTCATGGTATCAAGTAATAGAAATAAAAATAAAAAAAACGACCCTTATTGGGTCGTTTTTTTTTATACAGTTATAATTTTATCTATCTTAATATCATGTTTTTCGGGGGAAATTGACTTAATAATAAATTCCTTTGGAATACAGACAATTTTTACAACGTTTGCCCCTTCAAGAAACCTGTCATAAAAACCGCCACCATATCCTAGTCTATAATTATTTTTATCAACTGCTAAAGCTGGTAATATTACTAAATCTATTAACCCTTTATCTACAGAAGATGTAATTGGCTCTTTTGTCCTAAAACAAGATTCACATAATTCATCACCATCTTGATATGGACAACAAAGCAAGTTTTGACCATCTATTTTTGGAAGATAAAAATTTTTAGTAGAATCTTCTAAAAGTTTTAATAAATTAACTTCACTCTTCAGGGGATAAAAAATCATTATATTTTTTGCTTGCTTATATTCACTTGTACTTTTAAGCTTTTTTATAAGTTCAACACTTAAAGATTCAATATCAAGCTTTTTTCGTTCTTCTTTAGCCCATTTACGAAGCTCTGTTTTTGATGTTATTTTTTCTTCCATATAATCTATTATAGCATTTTTAAAAAGATTTGCAGAAAACATTAATAATTGTTTTTTATTTTAAAATAAATCCTCAGAATGTATGATTTATTTTAAAAAACATACTGCTAATATATATCTATACTCCTTAAAAAACGACGATACACATATCCCTAATCAACAGCTATGCACGAGATTCGTTCATAGCTTTTTCTTTTATAATTATTTACAAAATTTTTGTAAAATTTTCGTTACATTTAGTCAATTTTTTATAGGGTTTGGGTTTATACTAACTAGGTAGAAGTGTAATGTATATACAGCCGAATTATAATAACGTGAATATGTATGGCTCAAAGAATAAGCCTGATTTTTGGAAGCGCTTTAAACAAAAGATTTTTGATGCGCTACCTGATGCTACCTTTAACGACACGAAAGGCAAAGCTGATAAATTAAATAGATTCAGTGATAGAATTTCAAGACCAGCTGAAAACCGTTTAATAATGGGAGCAACAGCTTTATTATCACAACCTACAATTGATTACTATAACAAAAAGGTTGATGAAGATACTCGTACTATCGCTCGTAACAGAACATTAGCGAAAATCATTGTTGGAACTTTAGTTGGCATAGCTGTTAGAGGCTCGAGCTATAAATTAGTTGAAAAAATGACTAATATTAAAGGTAATAAAGCTTATAGTAAAGCTTTATTACCACCTAAGTATTTAAAGCAATTATTAGACGATAAAGTTTTATTGGACAATTATAGAAGTGCTATTTCTACCTCACTAGCTATATTAGCAATGTGTTATACAAACTTTGCAATTGATGCCCCATTAACTGTATTTTTAACAAATTATCTTAATGAAGAAACAAAAGAAAAACAAAATAAAATTGATAAAGAAAGGGGGATTCTAGCATGAATAATCCCTTAGATAAGATTTTAAATTGGATAGCAAAGAATTTTAGAAAAGATGCTTCTAAAATGATTATTGCTACAGGTGTTGCAGGTTGGACATTATCTTCACTAGCGCAAATTTCAGCAATTATATTCAACCCAAAACTTAACAATGATCAAAAGAGTTTTCTTGTTCCACAAGAGTTCGCAGATGCTGCAGTTAATATTGGCTCTTTCTTTTTAATAACATTAATGCTAAAAAAAATAACTTCTAAACTTTTCTCTACAGGGAAACTCGCT
>JAFUMP010000017.1 GCA_017482685.1 bacterium
CCTCTGTTATTTATTCTTTTTAAAAACTATTTTGCATCATCTTTAATTACAATCAAGTTTTTAACAATTTTCATAACGCAAGTAGGAAATACTACTTCTGATAAACCATCAGCAATACTTACAATACTTCCTGCTCTTAAAGTTACATCTTCGCCTTTGTATTGAAAAGTGTAATCATCTTTTCTGTCTGATCTGATTGTAATTTTGTTGTCCATAGTTTCATCCTTTTTTTATAATAAACACTTCTTTCAAAAACAGGGAATGTGTTAGTAAAAACACAATTCCCTATTTTAAATATTATTCAACTATTAGTCAAATACTTAGTTAATGATAGCAGCTTCTCTAGCTCTTTTGATAGCTTTAGCAATCATTCTTTGGTGTTCAGCACAGTTACCTGTAACTCTTCTAGGAATGATTTTTCCAGCTTCTGTTAAGTATCTTTTTAATTTAGCTGCATCTTTGTAATCGATATACTCAACGTGGTCTGCACAGAATGAGCAGGTTTTACGTTTTTTTCTATCATTTTCTATTTTTGCCATTTTTCTGTTTGCCTTTCTAGCCTAGTTTTGAATTTCTATCAATTTGAACCAACTTGTATTTTCGACCTAAAAGCGGTTCTTTAATATTTACTATAATAAACGTGTTATTTATTGTAGCGACCCTTTATTTACGTGCGTAGCACTAAAAAGGGATTTCATCCTCGCCAATTAATTCATCAGCGAATTCATCATTTGAAAATTTAACAATATCAGCACTAGCAGAAGAAACAGTTGCTGCACCAGAAGCTACACCCATCATCTCTATTGTTGCAGCATCTATTTCAAAAATTCTTCTCTCAGCACCAGTATCGCTTTTTACAGTTGTTATCTGTAGACGTCCTTCAACAAGCACTCTATCATCTTTAGAGATAGAAGATACTACTTCGTCAAGAGCTGTTCTTCTTACGATAACTCTTAGCAACATCTCTTCTCTTTCACCAATGTTAAGTACAAAAGATGAAACTGGAATGTTATTTTGCGTAAATCTTTTTTCTGGAGCCCTAAATACAGAACCTGTTACAACTGCTTTTGCTAATGCCATTTTTACCTCTTATCATTTACTCTTAAACTGTTTGAGCTTTTTTTGATACTTCTAAGAACATAAATCTTAGAACATTGTCATTTAATTTAAGATTTCTTTTGAATTCAACAATTGATTCAGCTGGAACTGAAACGATAAGATTAGCAAAGAATCCATCTCTGTATCCTTGTACATCATAAGCTAGTTTTTTACGTCCCATTTTGTCAATAGACACAACAGAACCTTGGTATGATGTGATTTCTTCTGTAATTTTTTCAACAGCTTTGTCTAATTCTTCTGAATCTAAGCTTGGTTTGAAAACCGTTAATAATTCGTAATTTTTCATATTTATATTTCTCCTTATGATTTCATATTAACACGAACAGTACTAAAAGCAAGCAAACTAATGCATAGTTTAAACTTTTTTTAAGTCAAAAATTTATTTTTTATAATATTTATATTAATAACAATTATTTTTTTATAACGCTTCGTTCTAAAGCTCGAACAAAACGTGTTGGTAAGTTTTCGCTAGGGTTAATTGAGCCAACTAAAATTGTTTTACAGCCCAATAGCTTCCCAGCTAGAATATCTGTCAAAGGTCTGTCTCCAATCATAATAGCATTTTTAGGCTCTATATTAACAGATTCTAAATATTCGCTCATTATTTTAGGGTTTGGTTTATTCGCCCAGCCAATGACTTTACACGGAGCTATTTGACAAGCTTTTTCTATATATTGTTCATTTTTATTGTTAGAAATAATTGCAACTTCAAAATCATTAATGAAGCTATCAAACCAATCCAATGTGGTTTTTGTAAATCTTCCTGATTTTGATTGCATAACAGTGCTATCTAAATCAAACATAAGACATTTTATATCTTGTTGCTTTAATTCTTCAAAATTTATTTCATATACATTTTTTAAATTATAATCTGGTTTTATAAACATTTTTTCTCCTAAGAACAAGCGCAATTTTGCGCTTCATTTACCCCACCTTTAATTCCAATTGTTCTTGCAAGTGCATATTCGTATTCTATCGGAGCTTTTTCAAACTTAACCCATAAATCATCATTAGTATTTGCAAGTTCTAATTCTTCACCTTTTAGAGTCTTAATTTCTGTTACTTGAGTAATATATTTTTCTGAAGGTGAAATTATTTCAATATCTTCGTTTTTATAGAATTTATTTTTAATTCTAATTCTATACCAATCATCTTCTTTGCCACAGATTTCACACAAGAAATCTGCACCAGCTAATCCTTTTGAAATATCATAGCTATAACCGTCTTTTGGGTAGCCTTCTCCTAAGTAAAAACCTGTAGTATATCCTCTATTGCCTACTTTTAAAAGCTCTTCAAAGTATGGTTGCATATCAGCTTGTGGGTTTTCATAAATTAAATCAATTGCTTCACGGTATGTTTTTGCTACAGCTGAAACATAATATAAGCTCTTAGTTCTTCCTTCAACCTTGAATGAATCAATTCCTGCATCTATCATTTCTCTAAGATGTTTTACTAAACATAAATCTTTAGTTGAAAGAATATGAGTGCCTCTTGGATTTTCTTCTATTTCATAGTATTGTCCAGGACGAGTTTCTTCAACAAGTTTATAGCTCCAACGACAAGGCTGTGAACAGTTACCTGAGTTAGCTTTTCTTTCTCCGTTTGTCATATAATCGCTTAATAAGCAACGTCCAGAGAATGAAACACATTGAGCCCCGTGAATAAAGCTTTCAAGCTCCATATCTGGAACTTTGTTTTTTATTTCTGCAACATCTTTTATAGGTAATTCTCTTGCTAAAATTGCACGAGTTGCACCCATATCTTGCCAGAAACGAACAGCTTCGTAGTTTAAAATATTTGCTTGTGTAGAAACATGGATTTCTGTTTCTGGCATATATTTTTGAGCCATTCTCATAATACCAACATCACTAATAATAAGCGCATCAGGATTAGAGTCCTTAATTCTATCCATGCAGCTTTCAAGAAGCTTAATATCGTTATTGAATGCAAAAATATTGAGTGTTAAATAAGCTTTTGCACCCATTTGGCGAGCTGTATCAACTGCAAGTTTAAGATTATCAAGAGTTATTAATTCTCCTTTTCGCATTGCACGTAAGCTAAAATCAACAACACCAAGATATACTGCATCTGCGCCGTATTTAATTGCATATTTTAATTTTTCTACATTGCCAGCTGGCATTAAAAGTTCTGGTTTAATCATTTTTAAATCCCATTACTGTTAAGTTTAATTGTTAAATAAGCTTTTAAATCTATTCATAGCTTCAATTGTATTTTCTCTTGAGCCAAAAGAAGTTAGTCTAAAATAACCTTCTCCATTTCTTCCAAATCCAGCACCTGGAGTTCCAACAATTTGGGCTTTTTCTAATAAGTAATCGAAGAATTCCCAACTAGACATATTGTTTGGGCATTTTAGCCAAATATAAGGTGAGTGTTTGCCACCAACAAACCAAATACCACAATCATTCATTGTTTTAGAAATTATTTTAGCATTTTCTTTGTAATAATTTAAGTTTTCAGAAATTTCTTTCATTCCTTCTTCTGTAAATACTGCTTCGGCTCCTCTTTGTACGATATAAGGTACACCGTTAAATTTTGTTGTTTGACGACGAAGCCACATTTTGTTAAGTTTACCTAATTCAGTTGGCACAATAGTATATCCACATCTTGTACCTGTAAAGCCAGCCGTTTTTGATAAAGAACAAAATTCAATAGCGCATTTTTTAGCATCTTCAATTTCAAAAATCGAACGTGGCAATTCTGAATCTGAAACAAAACACTCATAAGCTGAATCGAAAAGGATTATTGCATTATTTCTGTTTGCATAATCAACCCATTTTTTCAATTGTTCTTTTGTATAAACAGCTCCTGTAGGATTGTTTGGAGAACATAAATAAATGATATCAACTTTTTCTTCATTTGGCATAGGCAAAAAGTTGTTTTCTTGATTAGCATTAGCAAAAACCACTTTTCTACCATTCATAATATTTGTATCAACATATACTGGATAAACAGGATCTGGTACAAGTACTACATTATCTTTATCAAATAAATCTAAAATATTACCTAAATCGCTTTTTGCACCATCTGAAATAAAAACTTCTTCTAATTCTAATTTTACATTATTTTTCGCATAGTATTCTTTTATTGCGTTACGTAAAAAATCATAACCTTGTTCTGGGCCATATCCACGGAAAGTTTCTTGAGCTCCCATTTCATCAACTGCTTTGTGCATAGCATCAGTTACAGCTTTGCATAAAGGTCTTGTAACATCACCAATTCCTAAACGAATAATTTTTTTATCAGGGTTATTGGAAATATATTCGTTAACTTTTTTAGCAATTGTTGAAAATAAGTAGCTTTGTTCTAAATTTTTGTAATTTTTATTTAAATTCATACTTTCCTCTCTGCTCTCCCTCTCCTTGAGGAGAGGGTTGGGGTGAGGTGTCAACCAGCACCCAAAATAATAAATATCCCTATTGATCAGTTTCTTCGTGACGACCTTTCATTAGTTTTTCAAAGTCAGAAGGTTTGATATTTTGTATAAAGTCTTTAAATTCTTGAGCTTCTTCAGCATCTTTCGCTGAATCTGTTGATACAGAACCATTCATTAAAACATTTGCTGTAACAAAAATAGGAGCATCAGCTCTCATTGCAATTGCAATTGCATCAGAAGGACGAGCATCAATTTCTAAAGTTTCGTCACCTTTTACTAAATAAAGAGTTGCATAGTAAGTCTCTTTTTCAACGTCATTAATTTCAATTTTTTCTAATTTATATCCAGTTTTTTCTATAATGTTTGTAACTAAATCATGCGTCATAGGACGTGCAACAACAAGTCCCTCAATGCATCTAATAATTGCACTTGCTTCTGCTGAACCAATCCATATAGGTAGAGCTTTTCTATTATCCAAATCATGTAAAACAACGATTGGAGAATTTGTTCTAACGTCGAGTGCAATACCCATAACTTTCATTTGTATCATTTTTAAATCCTCATTTTTTATAATATTAACACAAAAGAAGTTTACATGTTATAATCAGCTGTATGAAATTCAATGTTGTATACAATAAAAATATTCCGAATTATAAAGAAACTTTATCTGAATTAGAAACTTTATTAATTTCTAATAAAGTAGAATTTTGCTCGTATGAATTAGATTCAATGGAAAATTTTGGTGATTTTACTTTAGTCATAGGTGGTGACGGTACGATTTTGAAAGCTGCTCGTTTTTATTCAGATACAAAAACTCCTGTATTAGGTATTAATCTTGGCAGATTAGGTTTTCTATCTCAACAAGAGAGCTTGAGTAATTTGATTGAGGCTGTTTTAGAAGGTGAGTATTATATTGAAGAACGTATGATGCTTTCTGCTGTAGGTAGACTTGCATTAAATGATTTTGTAATAAAAGGATGCGATTCTTCTAGAACTTCAAAAATAATATTGGAAATAAATGACAGTATTGTCTGTGATTATATCGCAGATGGATTGATTATTTCTACACCAACAGGTTCTACGGCTTATGGCCTTTCAGCCGGTGGGCCTGTTTTATATCCAACAATGGAAGCTATTGTAATAGTCCCGATTTGTCCGCATACATTAAACGCAAGACCCCTAGTAGTCCCATTCTCAGAGAAAATTACAATAAAAACGGGTGATAAACTGCTTTCAGTATCTGTTGATGGTTTTGAGATGTCAGAATGTACAGAAAAAATTACAATAAAAACTGCCCCACAAAAAGCTGTTTTAGCGTTTTTAGACAAGGGCAGATTTTATAGTGTTTTAAGAAACAAACTTCATTGGGGGATTTCACCAAAGGCTTATTAACTAAGCATCTTTTGGTTGGTACTCTCCATTCCACCAATCTTTAATTTTTTGGAAGAAGCTTTTCTTTTTAGGAATATTTTCTTCGACAGTTTCTTTTAATTTTTCGTCTATAACTTCATTTTCTTTTTTAAGGTTTTCAGCATTTTGTTTAATAGTTTCTTTTAATGAATCACGCTCTTTTGTTAAATCCGAAATAGTCTTTTCAGCTTTATCTTTTGCGGATTCCAAATCTGAAATAGTTTTTTCAGCTTTACCTTTTGCGGATTCTAATTCTGTAATTTTTGTTTTTGCTTTTTCTAATGCTGTTTTTGTTTCATTTAAAGCAGTTTTGTTTTCAGTAAGTTCTTTTAGCTTACTGCTTACATCTTTTTTTGTATAAAGACCATATCCAATACCAGCTGCTGCAAGTATACCTAGTGCAATTAAACCTAAATTACTTGATTTAGAATCTTTTTCCTCATCTAGATATGCAGGATATGTATTTGTTGTGCCAGTTGGTTGAGAATAAGTATCTGTTTGACTTTTACAAGTAAGAGAATAATTGTTATTAATTGCTGAAATATTCATAAAAAACCTTTCATTTATTACTATCAATCTAAAGATTGTAAATTTTTAAATTTGCCATAGTTATAATTAAAATTTACAAATATTTACAAAAAATATCCGTAATTTATTTTTTTTTGGCAAATTTACATCCACAATAGTTTTGGCGATATAAATTTAGTTCTTTAGATAATTGATTTGTCTTTAAGAAACCGTCATTTTTTCTAAAAGGAATTGCAACATAATCCTGAGAAATCTTTATTCCTATGGAGCTTATTTTTTCATAATTTTTGTGTGGACTTATAACAAGTGATGTTGTAAATTTATTTATTCCGAGCTCTTTTGCTTTTTGAGAAGTCTTTTTTAAGCGTAGTTCAATACATTTATCACAACGAAAGCCCTTTTCAGGCTCATCTTCTAGTCCAATAACATAATTCAAATACTCTTGTTGATTATACGGTTCTACAATTAATTCAATATTGAAGTGGTTACAGACAATTTTTTGTGCCTCTAAACGCTTATTAAATTCTATTTCACTATCAAGATTTGGATTACAAAAATAAACAATAGGCAAGTATCCCATTTCTTTTAATAAAGAAATAGGATAACCTGAACATATTGCACAACAGGCGTGTAATAAAATTTTATTTGCGTTTTGCACCATGTTTAATAAGAATTTCCTTTAATTCATAATATGGTTTTACACCAACATATTGTTCACCATTAATATACATTGTAGGAGTCGCATCAATTTCAAGCTCTTCTCCACGTAATACAGTTTTAGCGATTTCTTTCGTTGTCAAATCTGATTCAAAATCTTTTACAAATTTATCTTTATCAAGATTGAGCTTTTCTACAAGTTCTAACATTTTTTCCATTTTTTTAGGTTGATTTTCATAAAGTAATGAACTCATTTCCCAATAGTTTCCTTGTTTTCCTGCTGCAATAGCACCTCTTGACATAAAGCAGGCATGAGGATGCATGTTTATGTTTATATAATGATTACATTCTTTATCAAATGGGTAATTATAGTGAATAATTTTAATGTTTGGGAATTCCTGAACAGCTTTATGTATCATAATATTATTTATATAACAAAGCGGACAAACATAATCAGAATAAAGTTCAATAACAACATCTGCTTTTTCTGAGCCAAGTAAATTGCCTTTAACTCTATATGGATTAAATTTAATTTTGCGATATTTTGCGATTTCATTTCGTTTTTTTATATGTGGAACAAATTTTAAGGAAATTCCTGTATATGTTAAAAAAGCGGTTGCTAATAAAACTAAAACAATACAGGTTTTTGTATATTTTTTAGCTCCGTCAATAAAATCAAAAAAAGTTTCTTTAAAAGATTTAACTATATTTTTAAATAATCCACTTGCAGCTATAACAGCAATGGTTAAATCTATAAAATATGTTACAAAACACAAAATACATAATTTATGTATTTTATAAATGCTTATAAAAGCAAGTATAACTGACACAATAAAAGCAATAGTGCCAAGAGTTGCAATGTATGAATTAGGGTTTTTGAAAACTTCTAAAAATTTAAGAAAACGTATATTTTTTATTTTATTTACAATAGATAAAAATAATACTGTAATATAGAAGAAAATCCCCCACCAAGCAAGTGGTATACCTAAAAATTGAGCAGTATTAGTTTTAGCAGCACCGTCACAATCTATAAAGTCATTAATTGAACAAAAACTAGAAAGTGCATATTGATCAAAATTTGCAGCGTGAAAAATAAACGCAAGTTTTATCGACAGACCAAGTCCAATTAACGCTAAAATTTGTATTGCTAAGTTTTTTTTGTCAAATTTCATATAAAGTCAACTCCCTAAGTGTATAAGCATATACGTTAATTCTAGTATACTACAAGATAAAAATAATGATAATATTAGAGAATACTTCTAATAAAAAAAGATTAGCCTAATTTAATAATTTACTAACAAAAAACGGAGCATATTCTTCAGCTCCGTTTTTTTTGACTTGTTCTGTATATTCTTATTTTAAAGAATCAATTAAATCCTTAATAACATTTTCTTGAACTGTTAACTCTTCAATCCTTGCATTAGTTTGATCAACTAATTCTTTAGGTGCATTAGCTACGAATTTTTCATTTTTCATTCTGCCTACTAAAGAATTCTTTTCGTTAGTCAATTTTTCAAGCTTCTTCTCTTGACGTTTAACTTCTGCATCTAAATCGATTAAATCAGCAAGAGGAACTATTAGTTTTGAAGTAGAAACAACTGCTGTTGCTGATTTTGGAGGAACAGGAGCATTCATTTCAGCGTAAGAAATGTTGTTTACTTTAGCCAATCTTCTAATATAAGATTCAATCGCATTAAAGATTTCTTTTTCTCTGCCTTCAGAACGAATTTCAACATCAACCGTTGCTGAAGTTGAAATATTGAAGCTTTGTCTTACGTTACGAAGTGAAGTGATTGTTTGGAATACCAAATTCATCTCTTCAGCCTCATTGGGGTAAATATATTCTGGCTTATAGGTTGGGAATTCCGAAATTATAAGCGCAGATGCTTCTTTTGCCCCTGGAATTAACTGCCATACACTTTCTGTAATATGTGGCATAATTGGGTGCAACATTCTTAATGACATATCAAGAACGTATTTTAAAACTCGTTGAGTATTTAATTTTAGTTCAGGATCTTGAAGCTGAATCTTAGCAATTTCAACATACCAGTCACAGTATTCACTGCGGAAGAAATCATATAAAGCGTGAGCATTTTCACCAATTCTGAATGACTTCATATTTTCATTAACCAATTTAGCAGTTTCATTCAATTGGTTAAGAATCCACTTATCTACAAGAGTTAATTTATCTTTATCAATAGGCTTGTCATCCACTCCCTCTAAGTTCATAAGTACGAAACGAGAAGCGTTCCAAAGCTTGTTAGCAAAGTTTCTACCGTATTCAAATCTCTCATCAGA
This sequence comes from bacterium, assembly GCA_017482685.1. Lineage (GTDB taxonomy): Bacteria > Cyanobacteriota > Vampirovibrionia > Gastranaerophilales > Gastranaerophilaceae > CAG-196. Next base: position 9,407 of record JAFUMP010000017.1, read on the forward strand.
AATTTTGATATCTTGACCGCCATAAGTACAAAGTGATGTCATTGTGAATCTCAAAGCGTCACAGCCGTATTTTTCAATTATTTGAACAGGATCAATTGTATTGCCTTTAGATTTAGACATTTTTTGTCCTTTTTCATCACGAATTAAACCGTGAATATAAACTGTTGAGAACGGAGCTTTGCCTGTAAATTCCAATCCCATGGTAATCATCCTTGCGACCCAGAAGAAAATGATATCAAACCCAGTTACAAGAGTTGTAGTTGGGTAGAATTTTTTGAAATCATCTGTTTCAGAGTTAGGGAATCCCATTGTAGAAAACGGCCATAATCCTGACGAGAACCAAGTATCAAGGCAATCACTGTCTTGAACATAGTTTGCTGGATCTGGATTTTCTTTAGCAACAACCATTTCACCAGTTGTTTTATGATAGTATGCTGGAATTTGATGTCCCCACCAAATTTGACGAGAAATACACCAATCACGAATATTTTCCATCCAGCCTAAGTAGTTCTTTTCCCATCTTTCAGGAATAAATTTAATTCTTCCATCTTTAACTGCTGCAATAGCTTCTTTTGCAAGAGGTTCCATTTTAACAAACCATTGTTCTGAAAGAAGCGGTTCGATTGTTGTATTACAACGCTGACATTTACCAACATTATGTTCGTGATCTTTTATTCTTAATAAGAAGTTATTGTAGCTTAGCATTCCAACAGTTCTTTCACGAGCTTCATATCTATCTAAGCCATGTAAATCTTGCGGAACTTCGCCACAAGCTTTCATTTTACCCTCTTCATCAATAACCCAAATTGGAGTAAAGTTATGACGTTTACCAACTTCATAGTCATTTGGATCGTGCGCAGGAGTAATTTTAACTGCACCAGTTCCAAATGATTTATCAACATACTCATCAGCGATAATCGGAATTTGACGTCCACTAAGAGGAATCATAACTTTTTTACCGATAAGTTCTGAATACTTTTTATCACTTGGGTGAACTGCGATTGCTACATCACCGAACATAGTTTCAGGTCTTGTTGTTGCAACAATTATTGCACCGGATTCACCAACAAGTGGATAAGAAATTTCCCATAAATGACCTTGTTCTGTTTCGTATTCAGTTTCTATATCAGAAATCGCTGACATACAACGAGGACACCAGTTTACAATATATGCACCTTTATAAATTAAACCTTTATTATAAAGAGTTACAAAAACTTCTTTAACAGCATCTGAACAGCCTTTATCGAAAGTAAATCTCTCTCTTGAACGGTCAAAAGAAGCCCCTAAACGCTTGAATTGGTTAAGAATTGCTGATTTATGTTCATTAGCCCATTCCCAAGTTTTTTCGACAAATTTTTCACGCCCTAAATCATGACGAGTTAAACCTTCTTTAGCTAATTCTCTTTCAACTACGTTTTGAGTTGCAAGACCAGCGTGATCTGTACCAGGGAGCCAAAGAGCTTCATAACCTGCCATTCTATGATAACGAGTTAAGATATCTTGAAGAGTTCCATCAAGGGCATGTCCCATATGAAGAACACCAGTTACGTTTGGTGGCGGAATTACAATTGTATGAGGTGGCTTGTTAGACTTTGCGTTAGCTTCAAAGTATTTACCGTCTTCCCAAAATTTATACATTTTTTCTTCAGTAGATTTTGCGTCATAAACCGTAGGCAAATCTTCAATTTTTATCTTAGTTTCCATAGTTTTCCTCTCTTATAATTTGTGATACTTAAATTTTATCACAAACACTTATAATATTTTCAGCTAGTTTTATATCAGAAGGATAAGTTATTTTTATATTATTTTCATCACCTTCAATAACTTTAATTTTTGCAAGATTAAATTCTTTTACAAGTCCACAGTCATCTGTAAAAAATAAATCTTTTTTTTGTGAAGCTAATTCGTGGGCCTTTTTTATTATAGCTAAATCAAAACCTTGTGGTGTTTGAACTCGTTTTAAACATTTACGTGGTGGAATACTTTTAATACAATTTTCTTCGTCAACTTCAATAATTGTATCAGAAGATTCAACAGCGACATTAACAGCTTTAAATTCGTTAAGCGTATTAATGCAGTCATCAATAATTCTACTTGTAACAAAAGGTCTAACAGCATCATGAATAAGAATTTTAGCATTGTCTTCTTGAACAGCATTAATTCCATTATACGCGCTTTCTTGTCTTGTTTCACCACCAACTATAATTTGTGTAACTTTATTAAAATTTCCATTTTTTACAATCTCTTCAACCTTAAAAATATAATCTGGATGAGAAACTATAATTATTTCATCAATTTTATTATGGTTATGAAACGCTAAAATCGAATATTCTAAAACAGATTTTCCTTTTATTTCAAAAAACTGTTTTGGAATATCTAGCCCAACCCTTGCTCCAATTCCAGAAGCTAATATTATCGCAATAGTTTTCATAATAAATGATTAGCATAAAATTAAGTCTTATTCATCAATTGTAAAGATTTCTAACGAAATGTAACAATTTAGGTAAAATCTTGTTATTAATATTTAAAAATGTGGCATAGAAAATATATTAAGGATATAATTAAAATAAGATAAGGATGTTCGCCGTTGTTAGAAGCAAGAGTATCGTACAAAGGAATATGTGAGATAAGCGCCAAGTTAGCGCATAGCTTGACATACCCTCTCGAGGGGGGGGTAGAACCCTCTATCCGTGGGCCTTTCGAGGTTGTCGGTATGAATAAGTTGAAAATTGAAAGTGGAAAATGGAA
>JAFUMP010000018.1 GCA_017482685.1 bacterium
CCCTAATAAAAACAAAAATGAAGAAAATGTAATCTTCTTTCTTTGTTCTCTTTGCAATGCAAAGTATTAAATAAAATAGGAGTATATTATTATGGCAATTGGCGCAAGAGATTTTATTGACAAGTTATTAGTAGAAAAATATGCACAAGAAAAAGTTGATAATCATGATGCAGATTCTTATGTGTCAAGGGTTTCCGCTGATGATATGTATGCATCTATGAATATGTCTGCTAATAATTATAGAACAATGCTTGCGCTCAATAATCGATTAACGATGGTCTGCTATGGGGTAGTTGCAAAATCTGCGAAATATATACAAACAGAAGCTGTTTAATAGATTATTAATTTTTTTTGTAAAAATCTTTGTTTTGTAAATTTTTGTAACGAAAAGTCTTAAAATATTAAAGTTTTTTGAATATTTGCCGATAACTATTATGTGATAGTTTACTAAAGATAAAGTAAGAGGTTAAAATGGCGGAATCGTTTCAAATTGGCAAAAAGGGTAAATATGGTAATATTGATTTTTCAAAGCTAAGAAGTAATATCAATATTGAGGAGTTGGCTGGAAATAATGATTTTTTCAAATCTATATTTAATCATTTTGATACAGAAAATAAAGATGGTAAATTATCTCGTTCAGAATTGGAAAATTTAATTAATACATTTAAGGAGTTGGCAGGTGATGATTCTGAGCTTTCTAAAAAAGATGCAAAGAAATTACGCCTTTTTGATGATAAAAAGCTTAAAGCTTCGGAAGCAAAGCAAGTTTTTGATTTTTTAAATAAACTTTCAGAAATGACTAAAAATATTAAATCTGTATCAATGAACGGTACGACTGAAATTGTTGAATTTGAAAATGGTATTGTTGAAGAGGTTTCTGATAATGGTAACAAAAAGACAATTCAACAAAATGGAAGTTATATTATAACAAATTCAAATGATGAAAAAGTTCAGGAATTAATTAAGGATGAAAAATCTGAAACAATAATTGATTATGAAAATAATTCTGAATTAAAAAGAACAATTAAAACCGAAAATGAAGTTAGTACAATTTATACTCAAGATGGCAAAGAAATTAAAATTGTACAAAATATAAATAGCGGAATTATAGAAACTTATGAAAATAATAATTTGGTAAAAAAAGAAGATCCTCAGACAAAAACACTAACAACCATTAAAGAAGGAATTTCTACTATTACCTCTCAAATTGATGAACATAAATCAATTGAAGAAAGAAAAGATTCTAATGGTAAATTATTATCTAAAAAAATAACTCAAATATTAAATAATCAAACTCAAGTATCAGAAACCATTTATGATGGTGAAAATTCTACTACAACAATTTATTTTGATAATAAAAAAATATCTCAAACAAAAAATATTGATGGTCAGGCTTATACAGCTAAATATGATGGAAACGGCAACACTTATGTTGTTGTTCAAAATGGAGAAAGTATAGCTATGCTGGCTAAAAAATTCAGTAGTACTGCAGAAGAAATTATTAATCTGAATAAAGATTCCGGAGCAGTGAAATATAGTGCAAAACTCGGTTCTTATTTCTTAGTTGGCGAAAGAATTAAAATACCTACAGAAATAGAATCAGATAATTCTAATCTTACAAATCGTGTTAGCCAAGAAGAAGCTATATCACAGTATGCAGAGTTTATTAGAAAAAAAGCTGAAGCTGAAAGATTAGCAGCTGAAGCTGAGGCACAAGCTGGCGCTGAAAAACTTAGTATAGAACAAAAAAGAGACAATAGTATAACAGATCCAGAGGTTACTTGTGTAAAGGATGAGAAGGGTAATGTTACTTATTATAAGGGTGATAAAGAATTAACTCCAGATGAAAGAAAAGCTTTTGTAGAGAAAGAAGCGGAATATATTTATGCAATATTCAAAAATGAAATGAAAGCTACTGGTACTGATGAAGATAAAGTAGCGGATGCTATAAAGAAAATTTATTCATCCGAAATCTTGGAAATGGTAAATAATAAGTTATCAAAAGATTATAATTTTGATACCAATAAAAACATGATATCATATTTAGAAGCTTTCTTGCAAAATGAGTTATCACATGGAGAAACAAGAGCTCATATTAGAACATTACGCGATAATAAAGTTTTATCTACAGCAGATCTTGCAAGAAGTTTTGTAAGAGAACTAAAAGATGAAGTAAATGGATATACAGGTACTGATGAATTAAAAGATATAATGAGCTTAATTAATACTCCAGAAGCTAGAGTAGAAGCTGAAAAAATTATGCAAGAAAAATTCGGAATGACTGTGCGTGAATATCTAAAAGATGATGGATGGACTGAAGAAGAGATTGATAGATTTGATGCAGTGTGGGTTCAAAATAAAGCATATAAACCTGCTGAAAATGTAGTTAATGAAGAAGGTGAAGTGGTCTCTGTTAAAGATAATGATCAAGCTTATAGAAATGCAATTATTCAAAGATTAGCATTTGAATATGACAGTAAAGAATCTTTACAAGCGGCTCTAGAAGCTGTTGATACTTCAAATTATAATAATGAAACAATACATAGTTCAGATTATGATTATTTAATAGCTTTATGTGAAGATAAAAATAAAACTTCTCAAATTAAAGGGCAAGATGCAGTTCAAAGTTATTTGGCATCAAGAGTTTCAAAAGAAGGTATTAAGTCTTCAGATGATGTAAATCAACTATCAGCTTTTAATACATTATTATTTGATCAAGAAAAACCTTTCAGGGTTCAAGCTGAAGAACTTATTTATGCTATAAGAAATGGAGATTATGAAAAATATTTTGAAGTAACTGATAAAAACGTATTAGAAATTGTTAATGAAATGCTAAGTAAAGAAGAGGTTTCTGGTGTAAAATCTCCTCAAGAGTTATATCAAAAAGCAAGCTCTAAGAAAAATCTCAATATTGATATAAAAGCAAATGCTTTCATTAATGGCACAATTACATTAGATAATAATGAAGTTGTCGACTTGTGTATAAAATTAATGCACGATGCTGATAATAATTATGGAGCAGGAACAAGTACTGGTTGTAGTGCTGAAGGCATAAATATTTCTGATAAGAGAAAATTTCAACTTAAAGCAATATTGCTGAAAAATCCAAATATTATAAAGTCTTTGAAAGCTAAAGTTGAAGCCGGAAAGTTTATAGCTACTACAAAATTTCAATCAGTTGGAACTTCTGGAAAATCACCTGATACATGTGTTATAGAAACTGATACAAAATCGACTTGGCTTGATTTGTTAAAGAATTCTCACCAAGTTGCTGAAAATGCCGTTTTCTTGGATGCTGAAGGTAACCAAATTCAAGACGAAGCTTATGTGAAAGCATTAATTCAATATAATAAAAATTCTTTAAAAGATTTTAGAGATGCTGTTGTGCTATTAGAGAGAGCTCATAAAAAAGGAGTAGATGCTGAGGGGGCAATGTCTGGCATGGCAGATGAATTATCTAAATTTATAGGTGCTGGAACAGATAGGCAAGATGTAGAGAATGTATATAAAGAGGCAAAATTACTTTTGGAAAAATTAGAGCTTGCAGCTGAAGGTAAATTAAGAGATGCAGAAGGAAAAGTTGTCTCAGCTCAACAATTAGTACAAGATTATTTTGATGAAATAAATAGATTAGCTCAGACAAATTCTGATTATAAAACAACGATAGCTACAGGAAAGATGTTAATTAAGCTTGCACCGATCCTTGTTGTAACTACTGTTGTAACTGGTGGTGCAGCTGCTCTTGGTATGGGAACAACAGCTACAGCTATAACAGTTGGTGGAGCAGCTGCTGCTACAAATGCCACAATAGATGGAGTTGAACTGGCAACTTCTTATACAGGAAATACAGCAGAAGCAAGAGAAAAATTGGTAGAAGACGCTGCAATTACCTTTGCGTTAACAGCAATTCCTCTTAAAATGGGTATGACAACTCATGCTTTGGGTACATCTGGTACAACTGCAATGCAAACTCTTTTAAGAAAATGCGCAGCCGTTGGTATTGATGTTACAACTGTTGCTTTTGTTTCAGCGGCAGCGGAATACTTCCAAACAGGAACGGTTAATGAGGATGCATTTATTCAAAATTGTATAATTGCAGGTTTTGCAAGTGGTTTAGGTCATGCATTTAGTGGCTCAAAAGTGTCATCTACTAATTCAAGCTCTAGGTCTGCTAATTTTGATTTAGGCGATCCAAATGTTCCAACGCAAAAAGTTCCTTTTTATGAAGGTGGAGAAGTTCCATCTTCGCACATGAGATTTGTTGACGGCACAAACACTTTAGATGATAATATTTTGCGTATAGCTTCTGTTGATGGTAAGGTAAGAATTTCTGGTAACTTTGGTGCGGATAAATTTGATGATGTGTTAGCTCAAACAAGTTTTACTGCTACTAATGGAACCGTTGATGATGTAGCGTTGACGTATGTATATTCTCGCCAACATAGAGGTCATCAAGCTACAAGTATCAGAAATATATTGGGTGATGAATCAGGTTTTGTTACAATAGGAAAACAAAGGTATTCTATTGCTGATGCTAATATTGATGATCTTGCGAAAATTAGGACTTATGTAAATAAACTACCAGATAATGGATCAAGAAATAAATTTAAACTTCTTGAAGCAATTGCAGCTAGAGAAACTCAATTGAGTCGAGTAGCTCCTAAAGCATTCACTCAAGCTCAACAAGACTTGTCTTTAGCTCAGTTTGATGACTTATGTCAACAAAGTTCTTTTTATGGTCGTTGGCAAGAAGGCAGCGGCGTTACTGTTGATCCTCTTGGAGGTAGAAAATTAAATCAATACAAGGATGAATTGCAAAATTTATGTAATGCTGCAACTACAGAAAAACAACTTGATAAATTATTAGCTCGTGCAAATAGTTTTAGAGGTCAAGCAGAAAAGAATGCTTTTAAAGATATTATATCTGCAAGAAGAGCAGAACTTAAAGCTACATCAAATACTGTTGCACAAACGCCTACTGCAATAGAATTTACACAATCAACAAGAAGTTCTCAAATTGTTCAAGCATTAAATACTGCTGATGATAATTTAGCTCAAGGTATTTTTGCTAAAAAAGGGATAATAACAAAACCTGATGCTGATATTTTAGAATCTCATCTTGTTAATAATTTAAATACAAAAGAGCAAATTGAAGGTTTTATCGAGCAAATTAAAAATAAAGTCGGTTTAGACAATAAAGGCAGAATGCACGTATATCAATATGAAGGGACTGATTTTGCAGCAAGCTTAGTTTCGAAAGCGCAATTAAAAATTCAAAATATAAAAGCTAGTCAAACTGGATATCAAAGTGCACTTACATTATTGGAAAATGCAAATAATGCACAAAAAGGTCTTGACGGAACTGAACTCACTGCGGTTAGGTCTTTTGTTGAAAACTCAACTTCCAAAGAAGAAATAAATACGATACTTAATCATTTAAGAAATGTTAAACAAAGTGATGCAACTAGAAAACTTATCAATGATATAACTGCAAAAATTTCAACTTTAAAATAACTTGTCAATCACCCTCTCTTTTGGTAGAATATACGTGAAAGAGAGGGTTATTATATGAGTACAAACCAGTCATTAAAGCCAATTACAACAAAAAGAATTAATAATTTGAGTATTGGTGGGTGTGATTTAGTTAAATTAGCTAATCAATATGGAACTCCGCTTTATGTAATTGATGAAGCAACTCTTCGTTCTATATGCAATGATTATAAAAATGCGTTTAAAGATTACAATAATATAAAAATGATGTACGCATCTAAGGCTCTTTCAAATTTAGCAATAGCTTCTATATTAAATGAAGAAGGTTTTGGCTTTGATACTGTTTCTGCTGGTGAAATTTATACAGTATATAAAGCTGGTGTAGATATGGAAAAAGTTTTATTTAATGGAAATAATAAAACAAAGAAAGAAATTGAATTTGCTCTTGATTTAAAAGTCGGAAGATTTTCTGTTGATAATTTTTATGAAGCAGAATTATTAAATAAAATTGCTAAAGATAAGAATCAAACTGTTGATATTTTATTAAGAATTACTCCTGGTATTGAATGTCATACGCATGATTACATTCAAACAGGACAAATTGATTCTAAATTTGGATTTGATTTATCTCAAATTGATGAAATTATATCTTTAATAAAGAATGAATATAAAAATCTTAATTTAAAAGGACTTCACGCTCATATTGGCTCGCAAATTTTTGAATTACAAAGCTTTGCGGACGAAGTTAAAATTCTAGTAAAAGAACTAATAAGAATTAATACTACGCATTATTTAGAACTAAACGAATTAAATATTGGCGGAGGTTTAGGTGTTAAGTATACAGATTTAGACACTCCTCCTTCTGTACAAGATTTGGCGAATGCAATTGGTGGAGCTATGGATGAATATACTCAAAAGCTTACAATTTATATAGAGCCAGGTAGAAGTATTATTTCAACGGCAGGCGTAACTTTGTATACTATAGGAAGCTCAAAACAAGTTCCTAATGGAAGAAAATATGTTGCTATTGATGGTGGTATGGCTGATAATCCACGTCCATCAATGTATCAAGCTAAATATACAGCTGAAGTTTGTAATAACAAGAATACTGATTTAGAAAAAGTAACAATTGCGGGTAGATTTTGCGAAAGCGGTGATATTCTTATTGAAGAAACTGAGTTACCAAAATTAGAAGCTGGAGATGTGATTTGTGTCTATAATACCGGAGCTTATAACTATTCTATGAGTTCTAATTATAATAGAGTAGAAAAACCGGCAATGGTACTTGTAAATTCTGGACAATCTGATATTATAGTTAATAGAGAGTCATTAGATGATTTAATTTCAAAAGAGATAATTCCCAATAGGTTGAGAAAATAATGATAGATGGATTTTTAGCTTTTTTTCACAGTGTGTTTAGTCCTGAAAGATTACAGGTTAATTTTCATTGGGTAAACATATTTGAAATACTATTTATTGCTATTATTTTGTTAGTTTTTTATCGTAAATTTATTCAAAACACTCAATCAGAAAATTTAGTTAAAGGTTTATTTTTCTTAGTTTTTGCTTGGATTTTTAGTGAAATATTAATTTTAATAGAATTAAAAATTATTGGGGTTTTCTTTAAATCATTAGTTACTTTAATTGCATTGAGCTTAATTGTCATATTCCAACCAGAGCTACGTAGGTTTTTAGGTTACTTAGGTCAGCCTGGGTTTATAAAAAGAACTTTTTTTGTCGGTGGGACATACAAAGAGGCTGGTGAAAATGATATCGATATTGTAAAAGAGATTATTGAAGCAGTTAAGTACTTAACTAAGACTAAGACTGGCGCATTAATAGTGTTTAAAAAAGCAATGAGTTCTATGGCATATTCAGAGGTTGGTACAGAAATAAATGCAAAAATTTCTACTGAGCTTATTTTAACAATATTTCATCCAAATACCCCACTTCATGACGGTGCTATGGTTATTGAAGGAAATAAAATTCAATCGGCAGGTGTTCTTCTTCCTTTAACAGAAGATCCTAAATTAAGTTGGAAATATGGAACTCGTCACAGGGCTGCATTAGGTATGTCAGAAGTTTCTGACGCAGCTTGTTTAGTTGTTTCTGAAGAAACTGGTGACGTCTCAATTTGTATGGATGGTATGTTAAAAAAATATGAGGATTTAACAACTTTAAAATCTGATTTAGAATCTATTTTAGGTATTAAAAATGCGTCTGAAGCAGAGGTTAAACAAAAGAACTTTTTTGACATACTAAAAAGAAAGTAGGTTTTTTTGATTTTTGCAAAGAAGAAAAAAGCTCAAATTAGAATAAAAGCTCCTAAAGAAATTTTATTAGATTATTTGAAAAAAATATTTTTTTGGATGTTAGGTGCAGCTATTGTTGCTGTAGCATTAGAAATGTTTTTACTTCCGAATAAAATTATTGATGGTGGTGTAATTGGTATTTCAATGATGGTATCATATATCACTAAATGGAATTTAGGTCTTTTGATTTTTTGCATAAATATACCTTTCATGCTTATTGCATTAAAATCGCTTGGAAAGAAATTTATTATAAATACATTTGTTGCAACAGCTTTTTTATCTGTTGCGACAAATATAGCGATAAACATCAAACCTGTAACTTCTGATTTACTTTTAGCTACAGTGTTTGGTGGTATATTTTTAGGATTAGGTGTGGGTTTGATTCTTAGAAATTCTGCATCATTAGATGGTACAGAAATGCTTTCAATAGTACTATCAAAAAGATTAAAAATTGTATCTGTTGGCGAATTATTGATGGGTATGAATTTGTTTATATATACTGCAGCAGGTTTCTTATTAGGCTGGGAAAGAGCGATGTATTCAATACTTACATACTTTGTTGCTTCAAAAGTTATTGATACTGTGCTTGAAGGTTTAGATAAAGCTAAATCCGTTAGAATTGTATCTGAATTCTGGGAAGAAATTGGTGATTCTGTAATGAAAGAGCTTAATACGAGTGTTACATATATTAAATCTAAAGGCGGATATTCAAAACAAGAAAAGATTTTAACATTTTGTGTTGTTAATAAATTTGATATCCCAAAATTAAAAGAAGTTGTTCACGACATTGATCCGAAAGCTTTTATTGTGACAGAAGATGTGCACGAAGTTGAAGGAGTTAGAATAAAGAAAAAAGGTCACTAATTTATAGTTTTTTTAATAATGGCGAGAAAATTGAAAATTTTCTCGCCATTATTGTTTATAAAAACATATTTAACACTTCTACTTCTGAAAGCTTTATTTCTTTAACTTTTTTCTTATCATAAGGTATGATAAAAGTAATTTCAGTTTGATTAGCTTTTTTGTCTTTTTTCATTATTTCTACAATGTTTGAAGGGCTATATTTAAATGAGACACTTTTGAAATTATATTTAGTCAACAAATCTTGAGATAATCTATAGTAAGAGTAAGTTATTAGATTTTTCGCATAAGCATAATTTAATATAAAAAAGATTCCTTGAACAACAGCTTCGCCGTGAGTATATTTTTTGTATTTTCCTAAAACTTCTAAAGCGTGAGCAAAAGTATGCCCAAAATTTAAAATTTTTCTTAATCCTGCTTCTTTTTCATCTTGGTTTACTACTGAAATTTTTAGATTTAAACAATATTCAATAACTCTCATTAAAGTCATTGGCTCTTGTGATAATAATTTATCAGCACAAAGTGTTAAATACTCAAATAAATATAAAGAATGTTTATATCCACAATTATCCTCAATAAATGCATATTTTAATATTTCTCCGAGACCTGAAGAGAATTGTCTTTTATCAAGAGTTTTAAGCCAATTAATATTGATAAAGACTTTTTTAGGCTGATAAAAAGAACCTACTATATTTTTTGCGTTAAACATATCAATAGCGGTCTTACCACCGACAGAAGAGTCTACCATTGCTAAAAGTGTTGTTGGAACTTGAATATAATCAATTCCACGCATATAAGTTGATGCTGCAAAACCTGCGATATCACCAACAACTCCGCCACCAATTGCAATTATTACGTCAGAGCGTGTAAGGTTTATTGACTGAGCTTTTTCTAAAATTTTTAAATAATTTTTAATATTTTTTTCTTTTTCACCATCATTTAAAATGAAAAAATCCGAATTACATAAGTCGTTAAATTCTTCTTTGTATAAATTATAGACTTTTTTAGATACAACAATTAATCGTTTTTGATTTTTTGTGTAATCCTCTAACTCTTTCATCATAGTTGATAAAGAATCATTTGTTATAACTATATCATAATTTTTAACACTAACATTTAAAACTTGTCTCATTAATTTTTCCTAAAATAAATTCCACAATTTCATCTTCTGATAATTCGCTCGTATTAACTATATAATGAGCTTTTTGATAATTTTCTTCTCTTTTTTTTAGTAACTTCTCTAATACAGCAATTGGATTTTCATTGTTTAAAAGTGGTCTTGTTGTATCTTTTATAATTCTACTATATAAAATGTCTAAATCTGATTTTAAATAAAAAACTTTACCAAAATTTAATAAAGTAGATCGTGAATCAGGGTTTTCAAAAGCTCCACCGCCGACTGAAATTATTTTGTTTTTTCCGCTTGTGCAAAGAAGTTTAATAGTGTCATATTCAAGTTTTCTAAAATAATCCTCAGATTTCTTTTTAAAGATTTCAACAACACTCATACCTTCAGTTTTTTCAATAAAACTATCTGTATCAATAAGAGTGTACTCAGAAAGCCTATTCGATAGACTCATTCCAATTGTAGTTTTTCCGCTGGCTGGCATTCCAACTAATATTATATTAGATTCCATAATGAGCCTTCATTTCTACTAAGCTATCACCACCAACTTTAGTAAGGAATTCGTCTAATAAGATTATTGCAACACGAGCTTCTGCTACAACTGAACAAGCTGGAACTGCACAAACATCAGAGCGCTCAAAATGCGCATTTGCAGGTGTCTTATCTTTTAAATCAACTGTAGCTAAAGATTTTCGCATTGTAGGTATAGGCTTCATTGTTCCTTTAACAATTAATGTTTCACCATTAGTCATACCACCTTCAATACCACCAGCATTATTTGTTTGACGGTAAATTTCTTTATTTTTATTCACAAAAATTTCATCATGCATTTGTGAACCTTTAAGAAAAGCTGCATCAACACCTGCGCCGACTTCTACAGCCTTAATTGCAGGAATACTCATTACAGCTTGTGCAATACGACCGTCTAGGCATTGATCCCAGTGTACGTAAGAACCTAAACCTATCGGTAAATTCCCGAAAATAACTTCAAATTTACCACCTAAAGTATCTCCTTCTTCAGCAGCTAAATCAATAGCATTACGCATTCTATCAGCTGTTATTTCATCAGCACACATGACATCTGATTTTTCAGCTTTTTCTTTTATTAAAGTATAAGTTTTAGGATAAAAATCTAATTTTACGTTACCTATTTGTACAACATGGGAAAATCCAATAATTCCAAACTCTTTTAATATTTGTTTAGCAACAGAACCGACAGCTACCTCTATTGCTGTTTTTCTTGCGCTTGAGCGTTCTAGTACATCACGTAAATCTTCTAGATTATATTTTTGTGATCCAGCATAATCAGCATGTCCTGGGCGAGCTTTAGTAAATCTACGTTCTTCTATTTTTCTAAGCATTTCTTCTGTTGGGTATTCGTAACCAATAGTTGACATGACTTCTTCCCAATTAGAAAAATCTTTATTCTTAATCTCTAAACAAATCGGCGCACCAGTTGTTTTTCCAAATCGAATTCCGGATTTAATTTCAACCGTATCTTTTTCAATTAGCATTCTACCACCACGTCCATATCCTATTTGGCGTCGAGCTAAATCTGAATTGATAATATCTTCTTTAATTCTTATCCCTGCAGGAACACCCTCGATAATAGCATTTAGGCATTTACCGTGGCTTTCTCCTGATGTTAAAAATCTAAATCTTTTCATAGTCATATAATAATTATAGTATAAGCAAAGGGCGCAAGCAAATACTTGCGCCCTTTGAAGTTTAACTTTTTTCTATTACAAATCTGTAAAAGCTGGTCTTAATTGCATGTCATGGTGAATTCGATCAACACTTTCTTGTGCAGGATCTAGATAAGCATAAAATTTTCTCCAAGCTTTTACTAAAACATTTTGAGATTTTTCGTATAGAGGCTCAATTGGTTTTCCGTTTGCTCTATTTTTTAACATAAAAACATCTTCAGCCATAACTTGAGAATATCCGGCATTAATTATGTATTCAGCATCTGTTGACTCTTCAACTGTCACATCAGCTTTCGCTATCAATGTCGCAAAAGCAAAAACCGCAATCATCAATAATAAATTTCTTTTCATAGCACCCACTTATTTATCTAAACTATATGTTTCCATTATAATCTTTTCTAAAGAATTAATCAAGTCTGATTCTGGAACTCTTTTTATAATTTCTCCTTTTTTAAAGATATAGCCTTCTTTTATAGCACCAGCAATGCCGAAATCAGCGTGTTTAGCTTCTCCAGGTCCATTTACAGGGCATCCCATTGTCGCAATAGTAATAGGTAAGTCCAAATTCTTAAATTTTTCTTCCACTTGTTTTGCTAAAGAGATTAAATCTATTTGAGTTCTGCCACAAGTTGGACAAGAAATAAAATTAACTCCTCTTTTACGTAAGTTTAAAGATTTTAAAATCCCAAATCCAGCTTCTATTTCTTCTACAGGATTTTCAGTCAATGAAACCCTAATGGTATCACCGATACCTTCGCTTAATAATGCTCCTAGACCAATAGATGATTTTATAAGCCCCATTTTAAGCGTACCAGCTTCGGTAACTCCTAGATGTAAAGGATAGTCAATAAGTTTTGCGACTTTTTTGTATGCTTCAATCGTAGTCATTACATCAGAAGATTTTAAAGAAAGTTTTATATTATAGAAATTTAAATCTTCTAATATTTCAATATGTCTTAAAGCGCTTTTAATCATTTTTTCGTGTAATGGTAAGTCCATTTCTGCAAATTCTTTTTCTAAAGATCCGGCATTAATGCCAATGCGAATTGGTATATCATGGGATTTAGCAGCTTCAACAACTTTTATTGTGTGTTCTTTTTTTCCAATGTTGCCTGGATTAATTCTAAGGGCGTGGATTCCATTTTCGATACATTGAAGTGCTAATCTATAATCAAAGTGGATATCAGCCACTAATGGAATTGGTGATTTTTGAGCAATTTCTTTTATTGCTTCAGCTGCGTCTTTGTTTAAAACAGCTAAACGAACAATTTCACATCCAGCTGTTGCTAATTCATTAATTTGTTCTAGTGTTTTTTTTACATCACGAGTATCAGTGTTACACATTGATTGAACACTGATTGGAGAATCGCCTCCAATTTTAACATTTCCTATAGAAATTTGTTTTGATTTTCTTCTGTTTATCATAATATTAATTATATCACTAAAAGGAGAAATGAATATGAAAATCGCAGTTATATCAGATATACATGGGAATTTAGAAGCTTTAGAAGCGGTTATGGAAGATATAGAAAAAGAAAACTGCGAAAAAATACTGGTTTTAGGAGATTATGCTATGGCTGGGCCAGAACCGCAATCTGTGGTTGACTATTTTTTTAAAAAGCAGTTTGACGATAAATTTGTAATGATACAAGGAAATACTGATTTAATGATTGCTGATTATAATGATGGGCTGTATTCAACTCTTAAATCAAAAGCTCCTATAATGGCTGAAGCTTTAAAAAATGATGTTAAAATATTAAATCCTATTCAAAAAGATTTCTTAAAAAATCTTCCAATACAGCTTAAGGTTGAATTAGAAGGAGTAAAAATTCTTTTAGTACATGGATCTCCTAGAAAAAATAATGAAGACATTTCTCCAGATTTACCTTTAGTAGAAGTAGAAGCTATGTTAGAAAATGTAGAAGCTGATGTCGTTGTTTGTGGACATACGCATTTACCTTGTGGGTTTCAAACTTCAAAAAAACAAACAGTTGTAAATGTGGGGAGTGTTGGCCGTCCATTTACTCCAGAACCAAAAGCATGCTATTTAAAAATAACTATTTCAGATGGAAAAACTCTGTTTGAACATAAATTTGTTAAATATAATAAAGAACAAGCTTCTGCTAAGTTACGTAAAAGAGATTTTAGTGGAGCTGAAAAACTTGCAGACATGTTGTTAAATCCTACAGAAAGACATTTCTAAAATTATACACTTAAAGACATTAACACGAATGATGTTATAACAAGTACAGCAAATGTAAAAATAATTAAAAGTTTTATTGCTGGATGGATTCCAAAAGAATCATAATCATCAAGCTCAAGTTGTTTTAAAATATTTTTTGAAAAATCTTGCCTTGTTTCTGATTTTGTTTTTTTGAAAGATTCGTTTAAAAGCCTTCTTATATTGTAATTATCCTCTAAGTCTTGTCTAGCTTTAGGATTATTGATTGTAAATTTTTTTATTTTTATATTTTCTTCACTAGGTAATTCATTATCTATATAAGCAGATAAATTGTTTTTAAAAACTCTATAATGTTGTGAGGTTGCATCATTTGTATAAGCTTCTTGTTTTGCAGGTTTTGAATTATCTTCAAAAGAGTTTTTTAAATCAGAAATCATTGATTTTATAATTTCAAATTTAGCTTGACAAGTTGGACAAATTTTTAGATGGTGTTCAACCTGATTTTTTAATGCCGAGCTCAAATCACCTTCTAAATAAAATGATATTAACACATCCATTTGTGCACACGTAAGTTTCATTTTCTATCTCCTTATATAAATTCTTTTAATTCGTTTTGAAGTTTTAATCTCGCTCTTGAAATCCTTGATTTAACAGTCCCTAGAGCAGTTTGGGTAATTTTTGCAATATCGTCATAGCTTAAGCCTTCGTATTCTCTTAAAATAAGTGTAATTCTTAAATCTTTTGGTAATGTCATCAATGCGCTTTTTATTAATTTCTCCATTTCTGAAAATAAACATTTTTCTCCTGGTTCGCACCCAAATTTATCTTTTATCTCATTAAATTTTTCATCATCAAGTTCTATAAATTTGTTTGGGTTTTTGCGAGCGTAATCATAATATAAATTAGTGATTATTTTATTAAGCCAAGATTTAAAAGATTTTAATTCTTTAAGCTGAGGAAGAGTCTTAGCCATTTTTAATAAAGCTTCCTGAGTTAAATCTGAAATATCTTCTTTTTTTTCGATTAAATGATAAAATATTGCATAAATTTGTTTTTGTACTCTTTTAATTAGCTCTTCCATTGCTTTAGTTTCGCCTGTTTGAGCTCGTTTTATTAAAGAATATATGTCATCTTTTTTTAAATTGGATTTATGCATATCATATAGTTAAAACAAAAGATGAAAATAATATATTGAACACGGGGGTAAATATTAATGTAAAGATTTCTAACGAAATGTAACAATTTTGGTAAAATCTTGTTATTAATATTTAAAAATGTGGCATAAAAAATATATTAAGGATATAATTTAAATAAGATAAGGATGTTCGCCGTTGTTAGAAGCAAGAGTATCGTAC
>JAFUMP010000019.1 GCA_017482685.1 bacterium
AAAACCTCTCCGAGCTTTATTTCCGTTCGCTAATCAAAAGTAACGCTCAACCCGAGCGACTGAACTCCCTACGGTCAAACAGCAGTCGCTTTGAAGCTGTTTCGCTAACATTGATTGCTCACTCCAATAGGCTCGGAATTTCTACAGCGAGCGTCAAATGAAGCGTAGCGGAATGTCTAGCGAGCGTAAGAGATTCGGCGTAGCCGAACTAAATTTGAACGGCTGAACGAAGTGAAGACGTAGGAAATCTGCGTTTTTTCTTTTTCTTTGTGAAGTTTTCTTTTTCTTTTGATCGCAATAAAAGAAAAAGAAAACTTCAATATAAAAACATTTAATAAACATTAATAGATTCTGAATCAAGTTCAGAATGACTTAAAAAAAATACCAATAATAAATATTATGTATTTAAAAAGTAAAATCAAAAAGCTCTTTCATCTCTACGTCTAGAGCATTAGCTAAAATAATCATTGTCTGAATCGTAACATTGGCTTCGCCACGTTCAATTTGCCCTATATAATTAAAATTCATATCTACAATCTCAGCCAACTTCATTTGAGAAAGTTTCTTAGATTTTCTCATATAGGCAAGTTTTGCACCAAATTTTTTCTGTAGATTATCATTTTTAGCCATAACAAAAGTATAGCTTTATTCTCAACCTATTTCTAATTACTGTTAACCATTAAATACCAGTTATCAACCATTAAGATTTGTAAATTTTTGTTTAAATTTTAGCAATTCTAGAAAAACAAATAACTTTATAAAAATACAACAAGACACGGGGAATTGCAATTCAGACTCGGAGATAGAAAAAATCCGAGCAAGCAAAATGTTTGCTCGGATTTTTTGTTAATAATGATTTACCCTTAGATTGCTCCGTGGAATGTTCTTGAAATAACATCATCTTGTTGTTCTTTAGTCAACTTAATAAAGTTCACTGCATATCCTGAAACTCTCACTGTTAATTGAGGATATTTTTCAGGATGAGCTTGAGCATCTAATAATGTATCTCTGTTAAATACGTTTACGTTTAGGTGGTGTCCACCTTTTTCAACGTAGCCGTCTAACAAGTTTATTAAATTTTGTTCTTGTTGTGTTGCCATTTTTCTTTTCCTTATCTTATGGTGCATAAATGCACCCTACTAACTTTCTTTTTGTTGGACAAGTATGTCCAACTTGCATAATTAACCGCCTGTGCAATCAAAGATTGCTTCACTTCATTCACTTCGTTCATTTCGTAACGGCGGGCTCGTAGTGTTGAGCCCTGTCAGTATTTGTCTACACAAACACTGCTCCGGCTCAACACCGGCTACGCATCCTAGCAACCGCAAGTGCCTTCGCAGCATCCGCAGTCTAGTTGAATATCCAAATCACCCATGAATACTTCATCTTTACCTAATGCATTAGGGATGATAGAGAAAGTATTTGAGATACCATCTTGACAATCATCAAATGGAAGTTTTGCAACTGAAGCCAATGACGCAACTGCACCGTGAGAATCACGACCGTGCATTGGGTTAGCACCAGGAGCTAGAGGAACACCCATTTTTCTTCCGTCAGGAGTGTTACCAGTTTTCTTACCATAAACAACATTTGAAGTGATTGTTAAAATTGACATTGTAGGAATTGAATTTCTATAAGTATAGTGTTTTCTAATCATGTTCATAAATTTAGAAACTAATTCAACAGCAATTGAGTCAACTCTATCATCATTGTTACCATATTTAGGGAATTCACCAGTTGTTTCATAATCAACTACAATACCGTCTTCATCTCTAATAGCTTTAACTTTTGCATATTTGATTGCAGAAAGTGAGTCAGCTACTACTGAAAGACCTGCAATACCTGTTGCGAAGTATCTCTTAACATCTCTATCGTGAAGAGCCATTTGAGATCTTTCGTAGCAGTATTTATCGTGCATGTAGTGAATTACGTTTAATGTGTTTACATATAATCCAGCTAACCATTCCATCATGCCTTCAAATCTAGACATTACTTCATCATATTCTAAGTATTCAGAAGTAATTGGTGCGTATTTAGGACCGATTTGTTCTTTTAATCTTTCGTCTACACCACCGTTAATAGCGTATAGTAAACATTTAGCTAAGTTAGCACGAGCTCCGAAGAACTGCATTTCTTTACCAACTACCATTGATGATACACAACAAGCGATAGCGTAATCATCGCCGTGAGTAACTCTCATCATATCATCATTTTCGTATTGGATAGATGAAGTTTTGATAGAAATATGAGCTGCATATTCTTTGAAACCTTGTGGTAATCTCTTAGACCATAAAACTGTTAAGTTTGGTTCTGGAGCTGTACCTAAGTTTTCTAAAGTATGTAAGTAACGGAATGAGTTTTTAGTAATTAAAGAACGACCGTCAATACCCATACCACCGATTGATTCAGTTACCCAAGTTGGGTCGCCTGAGAATAATGCATTATATTCAGGAGTTCTTGCAAATCTTACTAATCTTAACTTCATAATGAAGTGGTCAATCATTTCTTGAGCTTGTTCTTCAGTGATTAAACCAGCTTTCAAATCTCTTTCGATATAAATATCTAAGAAAGTTGAAGTTCTACCGATACTCATAGCTGCACCGTTTTGTTCTTTGACAGCTGATAAGTAACCAAAGTATAACCATTGAATAGCTTCTTTAGCATTTTTAGCTGGTTGAGAAATATCGAATCCATAAGTTTTACCTAATTCAATCATTTCTTTAAGAGCTCTGATTTGTTCAGTAATTTCTTCTCTCAATTGAATTCTTTCAGGAGTCATTTCACCTTCAAGAGATTTGAATTGAGCTTGTTTATCTTCGATAAGTCTGTTGATACCATATAATGCAACACGTCTGTAGTCACCTATAATACGACCACGACCGTAAGCATCAGGAAGACCAGTAATGATAGCTGAGTGTCTAGCTAATTTCATTTCTGGAGTGTATACATCAAATACACCTTGGTTATGAGTTTTTCTGTATTTTGTGAAAATTTCAGAAACTTCTGGATCTACTTGATAGCCATAAGATGAGCATGCTGTTTCAGCCATTCTAATACCACCAAATGGTTGAAGAGATCTTTTAAGAGGAGCATCTGTTTGAACCCCAACAATAGTTTCTAATTCTTTGTTAATATAACCAGCACCGTGTGAAACAATTGAAGATACAACTTTTGTATCTAAATCTAAAACACCGCCGTTTTCACGTTCTTTTTTGAACAATTCACAGCATTCTTCCCACAATTTTGTAGTAGCTGCTGTTGGTCCAGCTAAGAAGCTTGCATCGCCTTCATAAGGTGTGTAGTTTCTTTGAATAAAGTCTCTTACATTGATTTCAGTTTGCCATTTACCACCAACGAAATCACATGTAGAAGATTCTCTTTCCAATGTTAATTCTGCCATGTTTATCTCCTTATTTTGCGCTAGAGGTAAATATTTTTTTAAATATTTATCCCTAACTGTTATTACTTACATTTTATTAATTCTATTATACTCCAAACATAATTTATGACACAGTTGTTAATACAACATTTTATTAAGATTTTGTTAAATTTTTTTCAAAGCTTTACTTCTTAAATCTCTATGAAAAGTTATTGCAAATCTATGGGCCTCATCTCTAATTCTTTGAATAAGATATAAAGCGTTAGATTCTCTCGGTAAAAGTATTGATTTTGATTGATTTGGAAGAAATACCTCTTCTTCTCTTTTTGCTAGCGAGACAAAATCAATATCAGTTATGCCAAATTCTTCTACAATCTGCATGACACTTGAGAGTTGTCCTTTACCGCCATCAATAATTATCAAATCAGGCTTTTCCCATTTTGGTTGTCCTAGCTTATTCAATCTGCGTGTTAAAACTTCTTTCATTGACATAAAATCATCAGGCTTACCTTCCGTTGATTTAACTTTAAACTTACGATATGCAGTTTTTTTAGGTAAGCCATTTTGGAATACAACCATAGATGCTACAGTATTTGTTCCTTGAATATGCGAAATATCATAACATTCAATACGATTCGGAAAATTTTGGAGTTTTAATTTTTCAGCTAAATATGAACCAACTTCATTAAAATCATCTCTAATTTGGGACATTTTTTTGAGCTTAGCGTTTTCTAGAAGGTTGGTTGCATTTTTTAAAGCAAGCTCATAAAGCTCGTTATATTTACCCCTTGTTGCATAATTTATCCCAACTTTTTTACCAGACAAGATTTTTAGCCAATCTTCATAAAGTTCTTTTTGTCCTATTTGAGCTAAATCTTTTGAAACAATTTTGTCAGGAAATTCAAGTTTTAAATTCGTATAATAATCTCTAAAGAATGTTTCGAAATATTCTGTTTTATCAATATTATCAACAAAGAAAGTGAAGTCTTTTTTATCAATCAAACGACCTTCTCTAATCATCATTATCACTATTGCAAGAATACCATCTTCATATAGTACTGCAATTACATCTTCGTTAAGTTTAGTATTTTCGTATACAACTTTTTGACGTTCAAGTGTTTTTTGTAAATCTAAATAGCTATCACGCATTTTTGCAGCTTTTTCAAACTGTTCTTCTTCTGCATATTTTTGCATTTGAGCCTGAATTTGCTTTAGAAGTTCTGATTGTTTACCACTCAAAAACAATTCAACTTGTTTAATAAGTTTTTGATATTCTTCAGGGGTAACTTTTCCTTGGCAAGGCGCAAGACATTTTCCAATATGATAATAAAGACAGGGCCTATTAGAAAACTTTGGTGTTTTACATTGTTTTAAAGGAAAAAGTTTCTTCAAAAAATCCAAAGTTGCATACATTGCGCCAACATCTGTATAAGGGCCATAAAAACGACCTTTATCAGGATTCAAATTCTTTTTACGCACAACTTGAATTCGTGGAAAATCCTCATCTGTAATTAAAAAATATGGATATTTTTTATCATCTTTTAAAAGAATATTATATTTTGGTTTGTGTTTTTTTATTAAATGAGATTCTAAAATCAAAGATTCTGCTTCAGAATCCGTTATAATATACTCTAATTTTTCGATTTGAGAAACTAAAACAGTTGTTTTTGCGCTTTCGTGTTGCTTATGAAAATAGCTATAAACCCTTCTTTTAAGATTTTTAGCCTTACCTACATATATTATTTGCCCCTCTTTATCATAATAAAGATAGCATCCCGGCTGTTCTGGAACTAATTTTATACTTTCTCTAAGAAAATCATTCATATAATCATTATAACAAGGGTAAGAAATTTAGAAAACAATATTTATTCTTTATTTTTAACAGTTATATTTTTTGTTTTTGGGGTATAGTCAATGCAAACTTCTTTTTTATTCATAAACCTTTTTATGCGTGCAACATGTCCTTGCGAATCAAATATACAATCAAGCATTTCAAAACCATTTTCTTCAGTATCCTTACCTTCAAGATATCTAGCAGGTTTTAGTGTCTCAATATTTCTAAATAATGTTTGAAAAGATTTTCCTTTACCAGTAAATTCAGAAATATTATTTACAACACCACCTTCTGAAAGTTGAAAAATAATATACTTATTATTAACTTTTAAATCAAAAATTGTAACGCTTGTATTTATTCTTGAGCCATTTCTTGTAATAGGTTCTATTTTTGTTCTTAATCTTCCAGAAATTTTTTCGTGTTCAAGAATTCGACTTACCGTATTTCCAGCTTCATCTTTATCAGCTCGTGCATAATAATCTCTAATAACATCACTGTCATATTCACGAATTAATAATAATGTTCCATCCGGTCTATAATAGCGTTCTCCATTAATTTCTTCTAAATTAAAGTTATATATTGGCATCCTCTCTGGTGCCATATTATTCAAAATCCTTACAACTTCAATAATACTATTAAGATCTCTATCATAGTTTTTACGTGGAGAAGTCTGAGAATATTCATTCAATGCAATGTTAGTTTCAATATTTTTCACAGACAAAGGGTTTGTTGCTTGGAATAAATCTAAAGTAACATTTTTTTCATTTTCTATGCTTGATTTATATTTTGAATATTCTGTCATTAGTTATAAACCTATAATATATATAAAACATTTTGTTTGTATTTTTTGCTAAAAAAATACAATTATCTATTATTATTGAGATAATTCTTTACATTTTGTGACAAAGAAATGTTTTGCAGCATCATGTTGTAACGCTTTAAATCCCCAATATTAGCTGATTCTTGTAACAAATCTCTACTTGTACTTAATTGCATTTTTGTATTTTCTTTTTTTTCATCAGAAGAGTTTTTTGAATCAATTTTACGAATTACTGAATCAATGTCAGTAGAAGTTGACATTGAATATTTACTAGCAATTTTATGCACAGAAGCACCCGCAGGTAAACGATAAAGCCATTGTATTGAATGCTTATCATTCGGAGATAAGGAAGCATTGCCATACTGATGAGGCGTATACATAATATCTTGTTGGTAAGGACTGTGTCCAAGGCCAAGCGCGTGACCTATTTCGTGCAAAATTGTATGATAGACTTCTATATCATTATCATATTGTTTGTGGATTTTTCCATCAGTAAGCCCAATAGAGACCTCTGCACCATATAAACGCCCTTGTGGATCCCAGCTAAAATAACAATGTCCTAAAGCTTGTCTATCAACTCGTTTCCAATCAACATTAATATTGGATTCTAATAAAACATTTGTAATTCTAAAATTTATTCTACCACCACTAGCAGCAGACCAAGTATTTAGAGCATCCAAGACCATTTGACGAAATTTGGCATCCTCGCCAGGTTTTGAATAAAACTTCATTGGAGCAATATAAACGACGAGAGGGTTAATAGTCCATCTCATTATATTTCCATTTTTTACGCTTCCATTAAGATATGTATTTGTCTGCATAGAAAAAGTATACCATTTTCAGCAAATTGTGTAAACTTTTCTATAATAAAGCGCTATTCCTATAATAGTTAAAATAATATTTGGCATAAATGCAGCCAAAACAGGAACTAATGTTCCAGCTTCACCAAATGAAATTGAAAGTGCACGAATTAAGTAATATGCAAAAATGATTAAAATACTAAATAAAAAACCTCTATTATACCTAACTCGTGGTGGTGTAATTGCCAATGGAACACCTATTAAAACTAAAACGATAGTTGTAAGTGGAAGCGCCATTTTATCATATAAGTCAATTCTTAGCTCAGGTCGTTTTTCTTTTTTTATAAATTTAAGAAGTTGTAAAAAATTATGTTCGCTAGCAACATTCTTATTCATTTCTTTTGATAAATCCATACCAAAAGAGAAAGTTGAATCGTTAAATAGTGTTGTATCTAAAGATTTTCCACTATCAGTGATTGTATAAATAGCGCCTTTTTGGAATTTCCAACCAGCTGGTGAAGTTTTACCTTCTCTTGCTTGAAGAATTTGAATACTATTTTCTTTTGATGCATCAAGAACGGTTATATTATGTAAAACTCCATCTTTACAGTGTCCTACATAAAAAAGACGCTTTAAAGTTCCACCATCTTTAACTTCTTTAAACGTAAAATTTTCTTTACCTTCTGGAATATTTTTTTGCCCAAAAGCGTATAAAGCCAAATCTGTTGATTGTTTTGTCATAACAGGAACAATGGTTTCGTTAATAAAAAAGCTTGCTAATGCCATTACTATTGCAAAAATAAAAATCGGTTTTGCAATTCTATTTAATCCAATACCACAAGCACGCATTACTGTAATTTCAGAACTTAAACTCAAATTATTTAAAGTCATTACAGTAGACAATAAAACCCCCATTGGAATCGTCATTACAAAAACAGAAGGTAAATGAAGAATGATTATCATAAATGCAATTTTAAATGGAATTCCGTATTTAGAAATTTGTTTAATTAAAGTAATAAAAGTGTCTGATGCAAAAATAATTGAAGTAAACACAAGAACACCCATAATAAAAACAGCAATAACTTGCTTCAAGATATATTTATCTAAAAGCTTCATATTTTCAGATTTAAAATTTGCAAAAAAACTCTTCACAAAACTGATTATATCACGAGTTTTTTTTTAAATCCACTTGAAAAAATAAGTTCAAGTGCTATTATGCTGGTGAGAGTTATGAAAAAGATTTTGCCGATATTAATAGCATTTATATTAACTTTAAATTCTTGCCCTGCACAAGAAGAAGTTGTTTTAGAGCTTCCAAATAAAACACCTTATGTTGCAGAAGTTGAAGAAGATACATATAAAACTGAAGAAAAGACTCTTAAAGAAAAATTATCAGACATTTATCATTTAGAAGTTGAACAAATCGAATCTCCGACATTTTTATTTAAAGATGTTTTAACAAAAAGATTTAATGAAAACTCTTCTTGGGATAGCTTACATTTATGGGGAGCTTATGGAGCTCATACAAATTTTAATTTTTCTGAACATTCGTATAAAAATGCTGATTATGCATTTGATGTAATAAATTTAGGACTTGATGGAAAATTAAAAAATAATAATGGTGATTTTAGAATTATGTTAAATGTATCACCATTATCAAGTCGAAATTTTGCACAAAACCTATTTGCTGATATGTATGTTGCGACAAATAAAGTTCCACATCATAGATTTTGGCTAGGAAATACTCGTCCTCCAGTTGGTATGGAAGGTGGATATAGCCCTTATGTATTACCATTTATTGCTCGTTCACAAATCTCAAGAAATTTTGGTACAGTTCGTAAGCTTGGCGCAAGAGTAAGCGGAGATTATTCTCTTGTTGATTATGATTTAGGGGTATACAGTTCTGATACATATTTTCAAGAATTTTTTCCTGGAACAGAATTTGTTGGTTGGGTGAATTTTAAACCATTAGGTAAAACTGATGGAAGATATGGAAAACTTAAAATTGGCGGTGGATTACAATCTGGTGATAGAAATTGTGATTATACCGTAACTGGAGCTTATATAGGTTACGAATACAAAAAATGGCTTCTTAATTTTGAATGGGCTGATGCTAATGGATATAACGGGCCAATTGGATATTCTGTAGATAAACACGCAAGCGGTTTTTATTCGACTTTAGCATATCGATTTACTCCAAAATTACAAGGATTAATTAGATATGATCAATTTGATCCAAACAAAGATATTGCAAATGATAATAGAAAAGAATATGTTGCTGGATTGAATTATTTTATTAAAGGTCAGGCTTTAAGATTGATGTTAAATTATGTATTCTGCCAAAATGAAGCAAGCAAAGATTCACATAGAGTAATGCTCGGTACACAAATATTGTTCTAGAAATAATTTAGATATTTTTGTTGTTTTTTACATAATCTGTTATAAGTTTTGAAGCTAAATTGCTTGCAGAACGTTTTTCATTTTCTGCAATCTTTTTAAAGTCTTCAAAAACCTCTTTCTCAATAATAACAACGAATCTGTGTTTATCATTCTTAATAGTCATTGCAAACCCTTTTTAAACAATTTATAAACTTATGTAAATTTTACATTATTGAGGGCTTGTTTTCAATTGCAAAAGGTTTATAATAAGTTTATAAACCCAAGGAGAATTTTATGGCATGTCAAAAAATTTTTAATGAAGAAATTAAACAAAGATTTGAGGATATTGGTAGTGAATTATATAATTTCAAGTATTCTTTTGAATTATTTATAAATTATTTAGAAGGTGAAACAGATATTCCTCTAAAAGCACAGTGTTTAGCTTTAACTCTATACAAGTATTTTAATATTGCCAAGGAAAATTTTAATAAACTAGAAGAAGATTTAGGGGTATTTTTATAATGTTTTACATTTACCCCTCCCAAAAAGAAACTTTATATAAGTGCGATTTTGTTACCTGCCGTGTTAGCAGGTGGGTGAGTGCCTTAGAATATCCGTTTCCCACTGGCGATTTTGTATCGGTGGGTATACTTCGCAAACTATAGAGCTTACTCTCCCTTTTAATAAAAATGTAGGAACAAAATAAACACCTATATAAAGTAATATTATTATCGCATATTTTAATATTAGTTTCAAGTGAACATAAAACTTATTACACAATTGCTCCATGCGAAGCATCTTGAACAGTTCTTGCATATTTTGATAAATAACCACTTGTAATTTTAGGAGCAGGAGGCGTAAAATTTTTACGACGTTCAGCTAGAACTTCATTTGAAACTTTTAGCTCCAAAGAGCGTTTATTTATGTCAATTTCAATAATATCTCCGTCTTCTATCAAGCCAATTACTCCACCATCTACAGCTTCAGGACAAATATGTCCCACACAAATACCACGAGTACCACCAGAAAATCTACCATCAGTAATTAGCGCAGCTTTTGTGCCTAAACCTTTTCCTACAAGAAGAGATGTCGGAGCTAACATTTCTCTCATGCCAGGGCCACCTTTTGGTCCTTCATAGCGTATAACAATAACATCACCTTCTTTGATTAAATCATTTTCTAGAGCCTGCATAGCTTCTTCTTCAGAATCAAAAACCTTAGCTCTTCCAACAAATTCATAGCAAGATTCGTCAACAGCTGAAATTTTAATAACAGAACCATTTGGTGCAATATTACCTCTTAAAATTCCAAGACCAGGTTTGGTTGTAAACGGCTCAGAATATGGATGTATTACTTTTTTATCGACATAAGATTCTTTTACAATCTCACTTGTTTTCTGCAAAGTAACACCAACAGAATCTTTAAATAAAGGAACATCTCTCAACAATGTCTTTAAGACTGCATTAACTCCACCAGCTTGATAAAAACCTGACATAGTTATAGCTGAAGACGGTTCAAGCTTTACAATTTGGTGGATTTGATGAGAGAGCTCCTCAAAGTCTTCAAGTGATACATTAATACCTGCGGCAGTAGCAATAGCAAGAATATGTAAGAATGAGTTTGTAGACCCTCCCATTGCTAAATCCGCAATTATAGCATTTCTTAGCGTATCACGAGTAATTATATCTAATGGTTTTTTATTTTGCTTTACAAGCTCTACAGCTTGCATGCCAGATTCAAAAGCAATCCTACGCTTGTGCGACGATACCGCAGCAGAAGTCGCACACCAAGGAAGGCTCATTCCAAGAACTTCTGTTAAACAAGCCATAGTATTTGCTGTATAAAGTCCCTGACAAGAACCTGCGGATGGACAAGACGCTTCTTCAAGCTCAATCAAGCGTTTTTCATCAATCTTGCCATCACGGTATTTACCAATTGCTTCAAAAGAACCACTTATCATAGTAAGCTTTTCACATTTACTTTCTCCGTCAAGCATTGGCCCTGCTGTTACAATGATTGATGGAATATTTAACCTTGCGGCTGCAATAAGCATTGCTGGCGTAATTTTATCACAATTAGAAAGCAAAACCAGTCCGTCAAGCTGATGAGCATTAGCTACAGTTTCTATGCAATCTGCAATTAAATCACGAGAAGGTAATGAATAGCGCATTCCATCATGTCCCATTGCAATTCCGTCACAAACAGCTGGTACGCCAAAAATAAAAGACTGGCCCCCTCCAGTATGAATACCTTTTTCAATTTGACGTTCTAAATCACGCATACCAATATGACCAGGAACTAAATCTGAAAAAGAACTTGCTATTCCTATAAAAGGTCTTTCTATATTCTTTTTACTAACTCCTGTCGCCATTAAAAGACTTCTATGTGGAGTTCTTGCTATCCCTTTTTTAACATTATCACTTCTCATAAAAAACCACCTTATATTTGTATAATATCACAAAATATAAAGTGGTGATTAAGGTTATAGTATTATATTTTTTATGCCATTTGTGTCATCATTTTTTGGATTGCCATTTGTGCTTGGGCTGAAACTTTTTCACCGCTTTCAATTCTTTGTATTGTATTTTGGAGTAATTGTACTTGACCTTCTTGTGATTGAGCTAAATTTTTAGCTTCAATTTTATTTGCTACATCATCTCCGACTATTGCTTTTGTGCCTTTTCCTGCTAGCCACATACCAAGTCCGCCACCAACTAGACCAACTGCACCTCCGATTAGAGTTCCTAATAGAGGATGAACTTTTGAACCAAGTTTAGCACCCCATTTAGCAAATGCCCACATACCAGCAGCTTCACCTAATGTCCATCCAACAGCATTACCAGCCGCTTTTACGGTGGTTTGTCCGATTTGAGTCCAACCATAGTTTGTTTTAATACCATTTTTAGCATTTTCTTTATCAGCATCAAAGGCTTTTGTGAATTTCTTTTCAAGTAATGCTGCCATTAAGAACTCAATGCCCATGAAGAATAGGCCACCTTTAACGCCACCACCACGTTTTATCATGTCTATATAACGAGTTTTTGTTGTTGCAGTAGCAGCTAATTTACCTTCTGGATTCAATGTTCCACAAGTTTTCGCAAGTTCTTCTACTCTACCTTTAATGCCTTGAGTATCATCCAACTTGCCAATAACTGAAGCTGGTTTTACCTCTGTAAATAAACCTTTAACTTTATTCCAGCCTCTTGATATAAAACCACCATTTGCAGAATATGCATGCTGTAGCCTTGCTGTTTGATAAGTGATTTTTTCCATATTACCAGATTTTAAAGCTGCCTCTAAAGCTTTAATTTCTTGTTCAATTAAACCTTTTGCTGCACCATTATCAATAGCCTTGTAACCTCTTCTAAATGCGCCAAATTTATCTTCTAATCTAGCAACAGCTTTGTTATGTTGCAACCAAGCTTCTCTTAAAATATTACTATTTTCTGGATTTTCCCAAAGTTTTATAAAATTCGCGTCTTTTTTTAGAGTATTAAAAAATTTATTTGTTGCATTTTTAGCAGAGAATGTTGCTCTAAATGTATTAATAGGGTGAGCTATCAAACGAGGATTTGAAATAGCTGCAAAAACTGCATTTCCTGCTAAACAACCCATAAAACCTTCACTTGGGGTTAAGCTTTTTGCATAATCATCAACCAAAGCTTGTTTTTCAGTATCTGAAAGACCTTGGAAAACAGAATTTTGTGCTGTTGGCTGTTGTGCATAAGCTCCATAACCTTGAGGAATATTTTGTCCAAAAGTTGGATTATAATTTCCATATACACTTCCATACCCATTAAAAGCAGGATTCATCATTGAATATTGGTTCATATAGTTATTAGTTGCCATATATCCATTCATGAAACTAGGAGCATTGGCATTTTGTCCACACCCTCCGTAGAGAGCCATTTCCATATTTGCAAGTGATGAAATTGGAAGTACCATAACCTTCTAAGACCTATAAATATAACTAACCTTATATATATAAAGTTTTTTTAGTTATAAAAATTGCCTTCAGAAATGTTTTTAAAACTCATAAAAGTCTACAATCAAGTAATATTAGGAAAAATCCGCCTTAACACTTCTTAACAATTCTGTTTGTATTTAATATATATACAAACAGAGCGTTAATCCAGCTTATATTGTTGTTCAAGTTGGTTTTTTGTTATTATCTAACATGACGTTTGAAAGCAGAAGCAAAAGCTTTTTTCAATTTTTCTATATCAGAGGTAAGCCTTTCAGCCATTGCATAGAAATCAAAGGTTTTAGCACCAATTCTCTTGACAAAATCTTCTCTATGTAATGCGTTATATTCTGCCAATTCAAGACCTTGACGTCTTGCAAGTTTTCCACGTTCAATAAGAGTTCGATTTGCACGTTTTACAGTTTCTGTTGTTATATTTGCTCCAAAACTAGCGTTGTTCTTATTGGAAAGTTTATTAACTTGCATTACACATACTCCTTTTGTACTTATATAAAATGGTGTCGTTAAGGTGCCACAACAGGAACCCTACGACAAGAGAATATGAGCACAATTAACTAAGAATTGCAATCTTTACTGCAAGCTTGTTTTGCTCATAAAATTAGATACACAGGTGTATTATAATATGAGAATTATTCTTGGATTGGAAATATGTTGATTGAGAATTTATTTACTTTTTGCTAACTACTTTATCCCAAGCTTCACCAAAAGCTTTTTTTATTTTTTCTTTGTTAGCTAAAATTCTTTCAACCATTGCATAGAAATCAAAGGTTCTAGCACTAATTATCTCGACAAAATCTTCTCTATGTAAAGCATTATACTCTCTTAATGTCAATCCTTGACGTCTTGCAAGTTCTCCACGTTCAATAAGAGCACGATTTGCACGTATTACGGTTTCTGTTGTTATATTTGCTCCAAAACTAGCGTTGTTCTTATTGGAAAGTTTATTAACTTGCATTACACATACTCCTTTTGTACTTTTATATAATGGTGTCGTAGGCGGGCTTGTCTTTTTGTCACCCTGAATTTGCGGATTTTCGGTAGGGCGACGGCGGAGCCTAGCCCGTAAGTTCGAGCGGGACGTTACTCCCGTGAGAACCCGAATAATCCAAGACGGATTCAGGGTCTTACTGACCTGTAGTTCCACGCCTTACTTGTAAGATGCTGAAACAAGTTCAGCATGACAGTTTAGTTTATGGTGTCGAGAAGGGAACTATTCTGGAACCCTATGACAAGAAAATATTAGCAAAATTAGATGGTAATTGCAATATTTATCGCAAGTTGGTTTTGCTTTTAAAATTGGATACACAAGCGTATTATAATATGAAGTTGATTTTAGGATTGGAAACAACTCGGTAAATAATTTAGGTGCAATTTATTGCACCCTACAGATTGTTGGCTTATTGTTTTGTAAGAAAATTTAATGAGTTGATAAGTACTCTTTAAAACTATAAATATCACCTGCGTTATATCTAAGCATACCTTCGTATAAAGGTTCATTTAAAGCATATTCTAAAAATTTAGCATCAGACCTTTTCCAAATGATTTTATCAGGGTATGTGTTTAAATCAGCGATAGATTCTGCTGTGTATATTGGCATACGATTAAGCCTATTAATTGCAGATTGTTTTTGTCCCATATTCCAATAACTTCTAGCAATACCTTCAGATGCAGTCCAAAAAATATCGCTACTTAGTCCAGAAGTACTTTCTTTAAACTTCTCTATCGCTTTTTCATATTTTCCCGATGCAAATGCCGCACAAGCCTGATAATATGGAGCTGTTCTTCTATAAAAATTTCCTAAACTTGTATTATTAGACATTATATTTTGTAATTCAATAGATTTTTCTTCTAAAAGTGAATATTTTTTTTGTTTTCCTAAAATTCTTAATTCTAAAACTCTCATTGAATATGAAAGACCTTGTTTATCAGCAAATACTAAATTCTGTTGTATATCATTTAATGCAGAATCATAGTCTTTATATTCTTCACATTTAATTATTGCTCTATACCAAATTTTTTGTACGGATTCATTGGCCAGAGCAGTAGAAAAACCTAAAAATAATATCAATAATGTAATAAAACTCTTTTTCATAATAAACCTCGTTTTGTGGGTGCAATTTATTGCACCGATTAAAAAATGGTGTCGTAGGCGGGCTTGTCTTGCTCGTTCGCGTTTAACTTTTTGTCACCCTGAATTTATTTCAGGGTCTTACCAGTTTGAAGTCTTACGCCCTGCTTGTAAGATGCTGAAACAAGTTCAGCATGACAGTTTTGTTTTTAATTGTCGACGGGGGGACTTGAACCCCCACAGCTCTCGCCACATGCACCTCAAGCATGCGTGTCTACCATTCCACCACATCGACATATTTAATTTTCAACAAAACTATACTATCATAAACCACTAAATGTTACAAATAGTTAATTATTTATTGACTCAATATAACTTCTATCGCAAAATAGAATCTGTGATTAGTCGTGTGTAAATAAGGTTAAATGACCTCTTTACCTCGTTTTTAAAGAAAAGGTGAAAAGTATGAAAGTGTCTGCTATACAAGCTATATCTACAGAAGATTGTAGACAAAGAAGAAATCTATTTATTCAATTTGCAAATAGTTTTATGTCTTCTCCTGAAGTTGAAAATCCTGTTGAAAAAGCAAACCAAGCAAACAAGCCTGCAAAATTAGGTATCGAAAACCTTCAAGAATTTACAATTTTTCCTAAAGAAGTTAAAGAAGGTCAAACTATTATAACTGCGTAGGGAGTATCCCTCACCCGTCACTTCGTGACACCCTCTCCCTCAAGGGGCGAGGGAAACTTTAAAAGGAGAGCAATATGATTTTAAAAATTTTTAGAATGGAACATAACAAATTTGTACCTGAATACAAAACAGAAGGCGCTGCTGGCATGGATTTATGTGCAGCAATTTCTGAGCCTATAACTCTTCAACCTCTTGAAAGAAAACTTATTCCAACTGGATTAAAGATTGAGTTAGAACACGGATATGAGGCTCAAATTCGTCCTCGTTCCGGGCTATCTATTAAACACGGAATTAGCCTAATCAATTGTGTAGGAACAGTTGATGAAGATTATCGTGGAGAAGTATGTGTGCCATTAGTTAATGTTTCAAACGAAGCATATACAATTCAGCCTGATGAAAGAATAGCTCAAATGGTTATTGCTAAGTATGAACAAGCTGAAATCGAAGTGGTTACAGAGCTTTCAGACACCGCACGTGGAGAAGGTGGATTTGGTTCGACTGGGAAAGTATAGGGGTAAATGAAGGACAAATAACTTCTTTTATGTACTAATGTAACGTAAAAATACATCAAACCCCGATAATACTTGACGTTTCCCGAAAAAAAGTATAAAATAAACCCATGACCACGTTTTAGTGCGCCATGGGTTTATATAATTTAGGAGAATAGGACAATGTACCAAGACGAAACGCTTATTTGTGAAAGCTGTGGAAAAGAATTCATTTTTACAGCAGGTGAACAAGAATTTTATGCAGAAAAGGGTTTAACAAATAAGCCAAAAAGATGCCAAGATTGCAGAAAAGCAAAAAAACAACAACACCGTAAAGGTAAAAAAAGAATGTTTGACGCAGTTTGCGCTAAATGTGGGGTTCAAACTCAAGTTCCATTCAATCCGACACAAGGTCGTGATGTTTTATGTAAAGCTTGTTTTGATGCAGCAAAATCTGAATCAGCTGTTTAAGTTTGTTTTAAATATATAAACGAGGGGCGAAGCCAAAGGCTTCGCCCCTCGTTTTTTCTCTTACAAATACTTAGATTTCAATATCTCAATTCTTTTATTCGCTTCTAAAACTTTAGTTTTTATACTGTTATCTTTTTCTACTATTTTGACAAGTTTTTCAATCATTTCTAGTGTATTTGAGTCAGATTCTCTAAAAATAAACATATCTAGTCCTGCTTCAATACCTTTTATAACAGCATCTAAGCTACTATAATCTTTAACACCTTTCATAAACATATCGTCAGAAATTATAACTCCATTATAATTAAGTCTATTTCTTAAATATCCTATTGCGTTTTTACTCAAAGAAGCTGGAATAATATTTTTATCAAAACAAGTACAATGTAGATGCGCAGCCATTATCATTTCTATATTATTTTCTATTGCTTTTTTAAAAGGTTTTATATGAATATTTTCCATTTCATCTAAACATAAATCAATTTGAGGTAAATCTAGATGGCTATCTTTATCGGCATCTCCATGTCCAGGAAAATGTTTTACGCAAGGTATTACATTTTGTTTTCGAGATTCTTGAACAAAAATTTCCATTCCTTTTATTACATCATTAGGGTTATTAGCAAAAGCTCTTTCTCCAATTATTGGATTATTAGGATTAGTATTAACATCAATACAAGGCGCAAAATTAAGGTTTATACCAAGCTCACAAAGTTCTTTGCTAAGATTTTTAGATTGTACTTGTAAAAATTCTGTCCCATTTTCGTAAGCGTACTTAGCTGACAAACGCTTTGGATAAATATTTTCTGTTCTTTCTACTCTACCACCTTCTTGATCAATAGCAAGAAAAGGTTTAATGAGAGATATTGATTTGATTTCCGAAATCAAGTTTTTAAATTGAGTTTCTGATTGAATATCTTTAGTAAAAAATATAACGCCACCAAGCCCTTTTGTAAGCGCATTTTCAAGATTACCTGTACCTAATATAAACATTTGCCAAACTAATTTTTCCATAAATTAATCATACATTTAATTGATGAGAAAAATCAACTTTTTTATATAATAAAATAAGGGTATATGACTTGGAGTTATTAAAGAAATGAAAAAGTTTTTTACATTTATATTAGTTGGTTTTTTCTTAATTTCAGCTATTTGTTTAGATGCTTCTGCTGCGAAAAAAGGCGGTAAAATTTCTAAAGAAGCAGTTCAACAAATGTCTGATGATATTGATACTATAACAAAGAAAATATATTCAAGAACACTAATGTCACCTAGTGATAACGAAAAGTTAATTGGTATAAAAATTCAATTAGATAATCAAATGTTAGTTGCAACTGCTACAGAATTAGCACCTCTTTATTATAAAGTTGGAAATGTTTATAAGCTAAGAAAAATGAATAAAGAAGCGATTGATTGTTATCAGACAATTTTAGAGAATTTTTCAGATACTGCACTTGCCCCAAAAGCTAGAGCTGCTTTAGCAGAATTAGGTATTGAAGTCGCTGCTCCTGTTGTATCAGAAGATGCAGAAGAGGATGAAGGCATATAGTAAATTTAAATTCGTTAATAAAAAAAAACAAGATGTAATTTTAAATACATCTTGTTTTTTTTATTATATAACCAAAATAAAACCCTACTTTGTTGTTTGGATAAACAAACTAATCAAATCATTAAGTGCTGAATATTGTTTTTGATAGTTTTGAGATTGTTTTTCTAACATAAGGATTTGTTTTTTATATTCTTGAATTGTACCTTGACATTCTCTTGCAGAAACCTTTAAGCCTTCTTGAACTTGTTGTGCATCTTGAAGCACACTTTTCATAGAGATACCAAGTGCTTCCATTGTTTGTTTAATAATTTGAGCTCCTGTATGTCTTGATACACCGCTTGGTAGTTGTGAAATTAATTTTTTCAAAACTGCAATATTAGAAGGCATTTCAAAATTATCTACAGGATTTTCTGCAACAGATGATTGTATTGAACTTTCTGTGAATAAAGTTTCTTTTTCTTCTTCTACATCATCAAAAAAGTTTGTTTTATTAGAGCTTATTACAGGCTCTGCAAAAATATCATTATTTGGTTTGAAAACATTTTCTGAAGTTGTTTCTGAGATTGGATCTTCAAACAATGAAGAATTTGATTCTTCCATATCCATATTTTCAGCTTGTTTTTTTAAAGCTTCAACTATTTTTTTTCCTACACTTTCGTTGTTCATGGTTATACTCCCTCGAATTTCTCAACTGAAATAATTATATGTTAAACATTTATAAATTCAAACTAAAATCATGATTATTGTTATTTTTCGTAATATTTTATTGTATAATTAATATTATTCGGAATTAGGAGATTTATAATGACAAAAAATATTGATTGGGCTAATTTAGGTTTTGGGTATATCAAAACTGATTATAGATATGTTTCAAACTACAAAGATGGTTCTTGGGATGAAGGAACTCTATCAACAGATGAAACTATTACACTTAATGAAAGTGCTGGGGTTTTACAATATGCACAAACCTGCTTTGAAGGAATGAAAGCTTATAGAACTGTTGATAATAAGGTAGTTTGCTTTAGACCTGATATGAATGCAAAGAGAATGGCAGATACTTGTAAAAGGCTTGAAATGCCCGTTTTACCAGAAGAAAAGTTTATTGATGCAGTTATTCAAACTGTAAAAGCTAATATTGATTGGGTTCCTCCTTATGGAACAGGCGCGGCATTATATTTAAGACCATATATGTTTGCGTACAATGCGGTAATTGGTGTAAAACCTGCTACTGAATTTCAGTTTAGAATTTTTGCAACTCCTGTTGGAGCTTATTTTAAAGGCGGTACAACAGGTGTAGCATTGAGAGTCCCTGATTTTGATAGAGCTGCTCCAAGAGGAACTGGTCATGTAAAAGCTGGCTTAAATTACGCAATGAGTTTGCACCCTGTTGTAGAAGCTCATAAGCAAGGCTACGCAGAAAATCTTTATTTGGATTCTGCAACAAGAACAAATGTTGAAGAAACAGGTGGCGCAAATGTTATATTTGTAACAAAAGATAATACAGTTGTTACACCAAAATCAAACACAATTTTACCTTCAATCACTAGACGTTCTTTAATGTATGTTGCAGAAAAATATTTAGGCTTAAAAACAGAAGAACGAGTTATTCCTTATAGTGAAGTAAAAGAATTCAAAGAATGTGCTCTTTGTGGGACAGCCGCAGTTCTTTCACCTGTTGGTAGAATTGATAATAATGGCGAGTCTATTCATTTTGATTATAATTCTCAAGGAATTGGTGAAGTGACTAAAAAGCTTTATGATACTCTTGTTGGAATTCAATTGGGTAAAATAGAAGCTCCAGAAGGCTGGATAAGAGTCGTAGAATAGACTGTTAAATTTTAATTTATAAAACCACGCAAAAATTATTTTTACGTGGTTTTATTTTGTTACAAAGATTAAATAAAAGGAGTTTTTATGAGAATAGATAGTTCCAATATTAATTTAAACTATAAAGGAAGCTTAAAATGGAATAAAACAGTTAAAGAGACTTCAGATTATGCAAAAAAGATAGGTCAATTTGAACT
Source organism: bacterium (assembly GCA_017482685.1). Taxonomy (GTDB): domain Bacteria; phylum Cyanobacteriota; class Vampirovibrionia; order Gastranaerophilales; family Gastranaerophilaceae; genus CAG-196. The sequence continues at coordinate 20,482 of JAFUMP010000019.1, forward strand.
ATATAAAACTATTCGAAATAAAATCAAAGAATTGCCAGAAGCAAATTTACATATAACGCATAGATATTCTAAAACAGAGGATTTGGTAAAAACGGAGTTTAGATTTTTAAACCACGGATATAAAAACTTGTTTATTAAAACAAATACAGAGATGAAAAATCCAGCCGAGTTTACATTTTTGCTTTTACAAGATTTATTAGACGAAACCAGCTGGATTTATAAACGAATTTATAAGTAATTGTATTTTTAAAACTTCTTTAAATGAGCATAAGCAGCATCCATAGCTTTTTTACCCATTTTGCCGAAATCAATTGTGTACATTGTGCTTTCACCAATTTGTATAACATCAGTTATATGACCAACTCCTAATTTGTCGTGAAAAACACGTTCTCCAACATTAAAATAATATTGAGTCGTTGCATTTTTTATTGCGTCAGCTTTAATTTTTTCTTCTGCTTGACGCTCTTGCTCCCTTTTGCGTTCTTCGAGTCGACGTTTCATAATATTATCTTCAAAAAATGCTTTAATTTTTTCATCTTCTCTCTCTTTGTTTATTGGATTTTTTTGAACAAAAGCTCCTTTTGGAGTATGCTTTACGACATTAGTTGTCTTATTAACGCTATTAGCTAATCCTTTATTTACCCCCACTGGAGCGACAAAGTTTTTACCAAATCCAGTACCGTTAGAAATCTGAGAATCAGAGAATTTTGATGATTTATTTTCATAACTATGACTTTTAACACTCTTAACAGCACTTGAGAATGTACCTCTGCTTGATGAAGAAAAATCACTTTCATAAGATCTTTCAGATTCAATAAGTGTGCAAGGTATTTCTTCTATAAACCTACTTGGAGTATAGTATTTATATTCACCCCACATTTGACGTCGTTTTGCGGTTGTTAAATAAAGCTTTTGTTCAGCTCTTGTAATACCGACATACATAAGACGCCTTTCTTCTTCAAGTTCTGATTTAATCATTAAGGTTCTTTGAGAAGGGAAAATACCTTCATCACATCCTGCTAAATATACAATTGGGAATTCCAAACCTTTTGAAGCATGAAGTGTCATCAAAGTAACATTATTTGCGATTTCATCCATTCCATCAATATCTGAAACAAGAGAAACTTGGGTTAAAAATTCACCCAAAATATTATCTTGTTCTTCTGGTTCAAATTCGTTAGCTACGTTCACAAGCTCTTGCAAGTTTTCGATTCTTGTTTGGTCTTCATCAGTACCAGTTGCGGTAAGTTCTTTTAAATATCCGCTTTTTTCAAGTACTAAGCTTAAAAACTCTGGCAATTGATATCTAGATTGTGCTTCTTGGAATTTCATAATAAGAGAAGCAAAATCTTTCAATTTACTTGCTGTTCCCGATTTTATTGTTGAAATATCTTCCACATTAAGTATTGCATTGAATAAGCTAATGTCATTTTCATCTGCGTACTCTTGAAGATGTTTTAATGTTGTTTCACCAATCGCACGTTTTGGAACATTAATAATTCTTCTTAAAGACTGCGAATCATCTACATTATGTATAAGTTTTAAATAAGCAATTGCATCTTTAATTTCCTTACGGTCATAGAATTTAAGCCCACCATAAATTCTATAAGGAACTCCCGCAGCAATTAATGCTTCTTCTAATGCACGAGATTGAGCGTTTGTTCTATATAAAATAGAGAATTGGTTATAATTATCAGAAGTTGAAGTTATTGATTTTACAATATATTTAGCTTCATCCGCTTCATCTTGAGCTTCGTAATAAGTTATTTTTTCTCCGTCGCCTTTTTGTGAATAAAGAACTTTGTCCACACGTTCTTCGTTATTTTCTATAACAGCATTAGCAGCGTTAAGGATATTAGCTGTTGAACGATAATTTTGCTCAAGTTTAACGATTTTAGCTTTAGGAAAATCTTTTTGGAAATTCATAATAATTCTAAAATCAGCACCACGCCAACTATAAATCGACTGATCAACATCACCTACAACGCAAAGCGAGCGTTCTTGAGGTATATTTGATTGCAAATTTGTATAAAGAGCGTTAACAAGCTGGTATTGGGCTTGGTTTGTATCTTGATACTCGTCTACTAAAATATGTTGGAATTTATCATAGTATTTTTTTCTAACTTCAGGGTTTTGCTCTAGAAGTTTTACAGCCAACATTAACATGTCGTCAAAATCAATCGCATTGTTATTGTTTAATGCATTTTCATAGTATTCAAATATTTTAGCAATGTTTTGTGATTTAAAATCTCTTGCAAAAGTAGCAAAAGTATACGCATCTTGCATTTTGTTTTTAGCATTTGAAATAACTGTTTTTACAAGCTTTGGTGCGTATATTTTATCATCCAGATTTAGCTTTTTTATGCCTTGCTTGATTACAGCAAGAGAGTCTGTTTCATCGTATATGGTGAAATTTTTATCTAATTTCTTTCCAGAAGGAAAAGTGAAATTCTCAATATCTTGTCTTAAAATTCTTCCGCAAATACTGTGGAAAGTGCCTACCCACATGTACTTAACAATATTTTCTCCTAGAATAGAAGAAAGTCGTTCTTTCATTTCTCTAGCTGCTTTATTAGTGAAAGTTACAGCTAAAATTTTTCCTGCAATTGCACCATGTTGAATCATATAAGCTATTCTAGTTGTTAAAACACGAGTTTTTCCGCTACCAGCACCAGCTAGTATTAATAAAGCGCCCTCAGTTGTTTTTGCTGCATCCTGTTGTTCAGGATTTAAAGTAGATAAAATATTTTCCATTCCCCTATTCCCAAATCTGTGATTCTGTGGTATTATATACCAGCATACACAAAATAATTATTATTTGCAATTAATGAAGGTGGTACAATGATTGAAATTTTAAATTCTTTAGAAGATGATGCTAAACAACCCTCTATAATGGTTCCAATGGGTGATTTAGATACAGCTGAACATAATCCTGATGTTATTGATGAATTGGCATTAGAATTGGCTACTATAAAACAGCCAGCTAAAAGGATTGCAATCATTGGTTCAAGAAATTTAGCTATCACACATCAACAGATGATAGAAAATCTTGCAACCGCTTTAGTTATGCAAGGTAATACAATTATTACTTCTGGAGGTTCTTGCGGTACAAATGCTGCTGCTATTCGTGGTGCAATGAAATCTAATCCAGATAAATTAAAAGTTATTTTACCTCAAACAATTGGTCAACAACCTTCTGATGTTCAAGATCAATTGATTGGTGTTCCAAATATTGTTGAACATTCAGATAGAGCTATGATGACTTTAGCTGATGCTTCAAGAGTATGTAATAGAGAAATTATTGATGATTGTAATCAATTAATATGCTTCTTATCACATACAAGTAATACTTTACATACTGCAATTGAGTACGCAGAAGAAAATCATAAAGTTGTTACTGTATTCTACTTAGATTAGTATGTAGTAGTTAATGTAATCTAACTTTTTTGCAAATTATTAGATTAATATTTTAGGAATTAATATTATGGATTTGATAAAAAAACTCACTGGGAAAAACCCTTCTGAGTATGAAATGGTTGCAAAATCTCTTATTGATAATTCAGATGTTGAATTATTTGCCAAACTTGTTAAACAAGATGATTTTTTGTTTGATTTTATAAAAACTAATGTTGCAAAACGTATTCAAAATGCTTGTAATAGAGAGAATTATTTGCATTTATTAGATTTTTTTGAACATTACTCACCTTTTTATGACACAATGATTGCACGAGTACTGCATTCTTTTAGCGGTGATGAATTATTACCAGAAATGAAAGAGTATTATTTAAACGGTTCTGATTCAGCGAAAGCTTATGCTGTTAAGTATTTTTCTTTTGTAAGTAACGAAAGGTTGCAAGAACTTTTGCCTTTATTACGCCAGACAGCTTTATCAAATTATGAACCATTAGCACTTAATTCAATAGAAGTTTTATCGATATTAAAAGATGAGGAATCAAAAAAAGAAGCATTCTTGCGTTTGGACTCAAAAGATGAGTTTGAGCAATATAATGCTGTAAAATTTTTAGTTGCATACCAAGCAAAAGATTCATTGGATAAAATTCTTGACATAATGAAAAAAAGTTCTTTAGCAGAAAATATCGCATCAGAAATTTTATATTTAATCAATATTGAAGAGCTTTTAGAAAAAGATTTTGATTCAGCGATTTTAGTTCTTTGTAATATTATTAATGCAATTCCTGAAATATTGCCACCTTCAATTGTCTGTGAGTACAATTTTTATAATGTTTTTGAAAATTTGCCATTGACAAGCACCAGCGCAGTTCTTTTTAGGCTTGCAAAAGACAAGTTTGAAGAGTTAACTTCAAATGATGAATATTTATTTGATTCTGATAAAAATACAACTGACGAAATAAAAGAGCTAAATAAGTTTTTAAAGAACTTCAATAATCATAAATTAGAAAGCTTATATTATGAAGAACTTTATGAAGAAAGTGATTTTGTATTTTTTGCAATAGATTATGTTGATGAAATAACAGAATTAGAAGCTCTTTTAGATAGTAATAATGAAACATTGCTTTTAAAAATACTTACGATTTTAAAAGAAAAAAATTCCTTAAATTCTAATCACAAAGAAGCTGTGTTACCCAAAATCACTTCAATTGATATAAAAAGTGTAATACAAGTTTTATAAAATATAGCTACAATTGCCTAGTTCAAAATCCTTGTTAAATTCGCAAACTTGTTTTGATGCAATTTTCCATTGTATTTTTCCACTAGGATATTTCGTAAAATGCTTTGTAGAGCAAAGTGTTGATACGTAACAAGCATCAATTGTGTTCATAAATGAAATATCAACGCTCATATTTTCACAAAAGCAATTGTCTATATAATTATTGATATAATTAACTACATCTATTGGGTTAACACTATTTGGGATTAGCGTTTCTTCTAGTTGGGGTAATTTAATCGTCATGTATAATCCTTTATCACTTATTAAGACGACAAATTTTATATTTTTTTTAATAAAATTTAATAAAATACTCCTTTTGTACTAGAAAATAAAATTTTTACCGTTATTGCGAGCGTAAGTGAAGCAATCCAGTGGTTATTTCCCTTGCATAAAAAACATCAGCCTATCTTCTCAGTCCTTGTAATAATCCAAGCACGTTTTGTTGCGTTATATTACTGCTTGTAGCCATTAGCGTTGCACTTGCCTGTTGTAAAATCTGCTGTTGAACTAATTTAGCGCTTTCTTTTGCAATATCTGCATCACGCAAAGTGGAACGGCTAGAAACTAAATTTTCGTATTGAACAGCAACTTCTTCTAAAGCAGATTCTAAACGGTTTTGAGAAGTACCTAAACTTGTCTGTTTTTCATTTATAGATTGTAAAATATTATCTAAATCTTGAATCGAGTTAGAGTCTGTTATATCTATCTTTTTTATTTTATTAAACAAACGTGTATCGACTTTGCTATTAAAATCTATTTGACTTGCACTATCACCTTGGGTTCCTATTTGTAAAGAAATCTCCTGTTTTGGCTTTTGAACTGTTTTAACTCCTGCCAATAAATCGTCTAGTCCGTCGTAACTCCAAGTTTTATATACACCTCCTTCGTATATATAGCAATCGAGTTTTTTCAAACCTTGTTCTACTGCTCCACAGTTTTCTATTATCAATGTTCCAGCATTTAGCCTATCATTAGTGTTTTGATTCATTCCGATAAAACTACCACATTTTTTATTATCAGCACTAACCTGAGATGGATCATTAAATTTAGAATATGCTGTAGAGTTTTTTATAGTTAATTTATTTGTAGAATTAAAAATTCTCCCTATAAAACCTCCACAATTCCCTGCGTTAGAATAAATATCTCCATAAGACATACAATTTTCAATAAAACTTTCGGAACTAATAGAACAAGTTCCAATTAGCCCCCCACTATAACTGCCTGTTTCAATTAGATTTCCAGTAGAATAACAATTACTAATATTAAATTGATCCTTTGCTCGACCGACTAATCCACCAGAGTAAGAATCATACATAACATTACCCATTGCATAACTATTACTTAATGTTCCATTTAAATAACCAACCAAGCCTCCGCAATCTTGCCCAGATGTTGCTGTTACATCTCCTATAGCATAACAATTGTCAATTTCGCTTTTTTTTACTGTTCCAACAAGCCCTCCTGCAGCACCTGTAGCTGAGTAAACATCCCCTGTAGCAAAGCAACTGGTAATTAGGCTATCACTTCCAGTATAGCCTGCAATACCACCACTATTTCCTTCCATTGTAGTAGTAACCTCTACATTGGAATAACAATATTTTACTATTGCAGAGTCAACTATATGACCAACAATTCCACCAGCCATTCTTGCTCCTTTAACTGTGCCCGTTGAATAGCAATTTTCAATTATAGAAGCAGAACCTTTTGATGTACCAACAATTGCTCCAACATGAGTTGGTTCATCGGAGGCAATAACACAAGTATTTGTAACATCACAGTCTTCAATTCCAAGATTTTTTATTGTACCGGTGTTATAACCAAATAATCCAACCCTATCGACATCTCCTCTATTAATTTTTAAACCTGTAATAATGTTACCATTTCCATTAAATGTACAATTAGCAGACCATGAACTTATTGGTTTCCAGCCTTCTCCGTCAGAATATTCACTCAAATCGATATCGCAAGCTAAGACGAATTCTCCACCGGTAATTTTTCCACTATTTGTCATATCAGCAAGCTGCTTTAATTCTTTTGCACTAGAAATTGAATACTGACCACTTGATATTGAAGTATTAGGATTAATACTTGAAAGCTTA
>JAFUMP010000020.1 GCA_017482685.1 bacterium
GCCATAATAATATACTCCTATTTTATTTAATACTTTGCATTGCAAAGAGAACAAAGAAAGAAGATTACATTTTCTTCATTTTTGTTTTTATTAGGGATTTTCTCTCTTATATATCTCTTATGTATATATAAAGTATTTAAATAATAAAAAATTGCCTTTTTGAGAGCTATTTGTTAAGTTTTGTTAAGATATTTTAATAACCGCCGGATTCTCCAATAGTATCAACGGCTTCAACCTTAATATCAGTAATAAGCTCTGAGTATGAAATTACAACAATAGTAGGAATATGCCTTTTTAATAATTGATATAACGGCAATCTAATTCTTGGAGAACAAAGAATTACAGGTTGCATTCCAATAGATTGGTGAGCACGCATCAATGTCATTGCAGTTGATTCAATTAAATCCTGTACTTGCATTGGATTTAAAAGGAACATCGTACCAAGCTCTGTTCTTTGACAGCTATCATCAAGATTCTTTTCCCATTCAGGAGAAAGGGTTAAAGCATATAAAACTCTATCTCTATCGACATTTGTAAGACATATTTGACGTCCCAATGCAGCACGTAGACGTTCTGAAAGAATATCAGGCTCTTTTGAAAATCTTGCATAATCACATAGTCTTTCAAATACAAAAATAATATCTTTAATTGAAACTTTTTCTCGAATAAGGTTAACAAATATTTTTCTTAAATCAGAAGTTGAAATAATAGCAGGAACTAAGTCATTAACAAGTGTAGGGTCTTGAGAACGAACAAGCTCCATAAGTTTAAGCACATCTGTTTTTGTCATAACTTCATCGACGTGTTTTCTTACACATTCTTGTAAGTGTGTAACAAGAACATCTGTTGCATCAACAGCCGTAACATTCTTAGTTGCCTTAGCATCTTCTTGAGAAATCCAGTAAGCCTGAGTTTGATAAGTTGGGTCAACACCAACAATAGCGTCTTCTGGAATAGTTTTCTTCACAGAATCCCATTGATCTGCAATTACCATATATTTTCCAGGATATACAAACCCTGAAGCAACCACGTTATTACGTATAGAAATAACATATTCATTTGCTTCTAGAGCAGAAGAGTCCATGATACGAATATTTGGTAAAATGTAACCTAATTCATCTGTAACTCTTTGACGAAGAGCAGCAATTTTAGCAAGTAATTGACCTTCTTGGTCAGGATCGGCAATTACAAGCAAACCTGCGCCTACTTGTAAGCTTAATACGTCAACACCAAGTCTTTCATACATTTTATTAGGGTTAACCAAATCTTGCATATTTTGACGAACGCTTTCTAATTGACCTAATTGAGATTGAACGTCAGCATTAACTAATACAGAGAAACCTGCTACAGCAAGAACTATAGTAAAAACCAAAAATGGTAAAAATGGTAAACCTGTAATTGGACAAGTTATTGTAATTAAACCTAAGAATAACGCAGCAAAGAATAGCGAATATGGTTTCGCCATAATTTGATTCGTCAAATCACCACCTAATGAAGTATTACCCGCTGAAGCACGTGTCATGACAATACCAGCTGCAATTGACATTAAAAGAGATGGTAACTGAGAAGCAAGTCCGTCACCAATGGTTAAAACTGTATATTTACTAACTGCATCAGCGACAGGCATTTGATTAACAAGGCAACCAATACATAATCCACCAACAATGTTAATTATAACAATGATGATACCAGCCATAGTATCACCTTTTACGAACTTCATAGAACCGTCCATTGAACCGAATAAACTTGATTCTCTTTGTAAGTCCTCACGTTTTTTAACAGCTTCTTCTGGTGATATTAAGCCTGCATTAAAATCGGCGTCAATAGTCATCTGTTTACCAGGCATAGCGTCTAAGGCAAAACGAGCCGCAACTTCAGCAATACGTTCCGCACCTTTTGTGATTACCATAAACTGTACAACAGTAATAATAAGGAAGATAACTCCCCCTACAATCATATTACCACCAGTAACGAAAGTTCCGAATGCGTGTACAACTTCTCCTGCATCACCTTTTGCAAGAATCAAACGTGTTGAGGCAATTGAAAGTACCAAGCGAAACATTGTACCAATAAGAATAATAGAAGGAAAAGCTGCTAATTCTAATGGCTTCTGGACATATAGGGAAATCATCAATAAAACAATACCTAGGGTTATGTTTAGTGAAATAGAAAAGTTAATAACCCAATTTGGCATTTCCATAATCAGAATCAACACTAACGTCATAACGAATAGTGCTAAAAATATTTCTGATATTGGTTTATTTTGTTGTCCTTCTCCTGCCATTTTTTATTAGATTCCTATTAAGGCTTTTTTAATTATTTCAAGTTGTGTATCAATTGAAGCATCTACAATACCATTACTTGTTTGAAAAACACATCCACCTTCTTCAATTGATGGATCAGCCACAATATTAATTTTTGAATCAATACCATATTGATAAGTTATATTTGGAATTGTATCTTTTACAAATTGTACCGAATGAGGTTGAACCCTTATAACAATTTTTGGCTCATTTTTTGATACAGTTTTAAGTATATCAATAATTGTATCTATTAATATTTGTGGATCTGAATCTAATTCTTTTTTAATAATTTTTTTTGAAATATCTACACAAATTTCTAAAATATCTGGTGCAATATATTCAAAAACATCTTTTCTTGCATTCATAAAATTTGAAAGTTCTTGCTTAAATGCTTCAATGTCTGCATTTGCTTTTTCCAAGCCAATTCTATAGCCTTCTTCAAAAGCGGATTTTTTAATATTTTCAGATTCTTCTTGAGCTCTTGAGACAAGATTTCTATCATCAATCCTACGATACCCACGTCTACGAGAGCCTCTTCTACGTTCTTGCCTTTGTGTAAAATCTATATTTTCAATATCAAACAAATCAATATCAGGTTCAGGAGCTTGAGTTTCAGTAGGTTGAGGAGGTACTGTTTCTGTAACTAAATCTTGAATCTCAGGAGTAAAATTTTCAGCAGTTTCTACAGGCGCAACATGTTTTTGCGTCTGTTTTTCACTTTTTTTAACCTCTCCCGATTTTTGATTTTTTCTTTTAATAATCATTTTCTATATTATACATTGTCCTCAATATATTCTGCAACTATTCCTGCAACTTTTAAAGGTATGTTTTCAAACTCGCCGTCAAAAGCTTTTGATACAAACCTTTTGACTATTGGTCGTTCATTTTTTATAACTCTTTCAATTTTTTCTCTAGATTTTGTAGCATATAGCCTTTTTAAATCTGCTAAAACATTTTCCTTTGACAATTTACGTTTTACTGGTAAGAAATTTTTAATCTCTTTAATACAATCCGTAACTAAATCACCATCAATATGCGATTCTAAATCTGCCATATTCATATATTGAGAAATTGTTAATGAATCATTAGAATCAAATTTATTAAGTATAGTCGTTACCTTATCTTGTGATAAAACTTTTAATACAAGAGCTAAAGACATTAATTTCAAATCTTTATGACTCAAGCCTTGAGGTATTGCACCAGAAGAAGCTGGAAGTTTTTTACCTCTTTTTGCAGCTCTGCGTTCTTCTTTACGCTTACGAGCCTCTTCTGCTTGTCTCTCAGATTCAGCTGCAATTTCTTCTTGAGTTTTTTGAGACTGATTTGCCTGAGCTTGTTGAGCTTGTTGCGCCATAGCATCAATATTAGACTGATTTTCTGCTCGATTTTTTATCTCTGCATCAATAATCCCTTTTTGCTCAAGTTCCTCAATACTTTGCTTATAAACCTTTACTACGTGGTGTTCAACTGCTTGTAGCAATTGTTCATTAGGAATTTTTCTAATAACAGCCTGCTTCGCCACTTCAAAAATAGTAAATGCTATTTTTTGCATTATACTATCCCAGTATTGTGGAAGAATACCAGAATTTATTAAATCAATAGATTTATGATAAGACCATTCTGCAATAATTTGTGTTATAAAAACCGCTTGTTCAGCATTAAGCGCTAATGAAGTATCATTGGCCAAAGCCTCACCTGCTAGCATTGTAAAATTACCTAAAGTTTTTACAATATATTCTTTTTCATGAGGTTTTAAATCTGCAGGAACAAGATCTTTCGCTTGTTCTGCCATTGAAGCTGCAAACTCTTTATAATCAAATCCTTCTATTGCCATAAAATTAAGATTTCACCTTTCCCCACTTAAACACAAATTACTGCTCAATCCAGCTTCTTATTCTTTCTCCAGCTTCAGATTCATCAACTCCATCAAACTCACGTTTGATTTCTCTTAAAGCATCTCTTATTTCAGCACCAGAAGAACGAATTGCAGGTCTATTTTGTTGTTCAATTAAACCTTGTTGCAATTGAGATTGCTTAGCTATCATATCTGCAGCATTAGCACTCAAGTCTTTAATCTGTCTTTCTTGAGCTTCATTTTGCTCTCTCAATCTTATAAGCTCTTCTTCTTGGGCAGCTTTTGCTGAATTAATTTTTTGTGTCATTGCTTTTTGCCCGAAGAACAAACCAAAAGCAAGAAGAGCAATTGCTAACCACCATGGATTACCATGTTCTGCTTTTATCGGCGCTTTTACATTTTTATCACCAGCCATAAACGGATCAAGAGATTCTGCAAAAGCAATTGTAACATTTTCAGGATCAGCTTTTGGACTTGCAGCATGAGCAACAAGCTCTTTTAAATCTTCTAATGTTATATCTACAGGAAGTGCGTCTTTTTCTAAAGTTACCGCAATCGAAATTTCTTCCAATACACCTGGAGAAATAAACTCATTTGTCTGAACTTTTGTCACTCCAAATTGAGTTTCTTTTGCTGTTCTTGAATAACTTCTATTTTGGCTGGAATCAGAGCTTCCTGCTGGTAAACCATTTGGAAGATATACACTTACTGCGTTAGTATTTTTATTAACATCTTGAGTTTGATCTCCCAAGCCTTCAGAGAAAGTTTGTTCATTAACAGCAGTCTTTCTATTTGGATCATACTCAATTGTAAATTTTTCAACAGGAGCTTGTTTTAAAAATGTTGATACTGTCGCAACATATTTACCAGCACCTATTAATCTGTTTAATTGAGTTTGAACTTTTTCCTGCATATATTTATCTTGCTGCTGGATTCTTTCAATCATTTCTGATTGAGCATCAATTAAACTATTATAAACATGTCCATTTGTATCTGTTATAGAAATATTTTCAGCTTTTAATCCTGAAACGCTACCTGATAGTAAATTAGAAACAGCTTTAATTGTTCCCAGGCTTAATGTTTGACCAACAGATACTGTTAATTGAACAGTAGCAGTCACAGGTTTTTGCATTGATGAAAACATTGTCTGCTCTGGAATCGAAATAAATACAGAAGCATTTTCTATACCATCAATGCGTTTAATTAATCTTGCCAACTCACCATTCATAGCTCTTACAAGACGAATTCTTTTATCTTCCTTAGTTGAAGTAAAATCACCTTTGTCAAAAACCTCTAAGCCTACATTTTGGTCATACAAACCACTTTCTACAATAAGCATTAGAGCCATATCTCTTTTTTCAGTTGTACATTTGCCACCAGCTGTAGAACAACTTTTTGCTTTTAATCTTAACAAAGATTTTGTACCGTCAACAGCCCTTGCGACTACAATACCATGCTTTGCTAGCATTGCTTGGATTTCTAAAGCCTTACCTAAATTATCAGTTGTTAATAAATCAACATCTTCTTTTAATGGTTCATTAGATGCATCAACTTCATTACCTTTACTTTTTGAATTAGAAGAGCCTACAATTGCGCAAGTAATTGAAATTGCAAGCACAATAACAATAACACCAGCAATAGCAGCTAATAACATTTTATTTCCAAGTAAAGATTTTAAGTCCATATATCCTTCCCTACATTATTATACACATATAAAGCAGTTATGAGAAGCCTAAATTTGTAATTGCATGATTTTATCATACGCTTGGATGACTTTTCCTGTTACAGTTGTTGCTACGTTAACTGCAATTTCTGCTTTAGACATAGCTGTCATAACGTCGTGAATATCAACATTTTCATTGCCCATCATAACATCTTTTAACAAATTATCAGGAGCTTCCATTGTTGTATTCAAATTTTCAACAAGTCCAGACATAACAGAAGAAAAGTCTGCAGTACCAACTTCTTCAACTCGGCTCATTCTTGCAGAAGGAATATCATACCCCCAAGAATCAAGTTTTGTATGTTGTATTCTAGCTTCTAGATCATATCTTGGATAAAAACCGTTAAACATAATTCACCTCTTTATAATTTCTATCGGATGATTTTGTGGTTTGTTTAATATTCACTCCCAAAAATCATCCATTTGTACTAACGTAATTAATGAATTTTAAAGAAAAGTCAAAAAAAGTCGTTATTTAATAATAAAGAGGATTTTTCTATGAATTTACACGAAGAATGTTTATTAAAATATTTATTGAATCCACTGGATTTATTACATTCAACAGAGCTTTTAAAACTTAACAATTCACTTATTGAAAAAGGTGATTTTAATGCATCTGCGTTGAAAATAAATTGTGGAGCAACAAGAATTTAAAATATTTGGGAGGAATAATGAATAAAAAGCTAAAGATGAAATGGTTTACATTTGCGACATATATACTTTTAGTCCTTGCGGTAATGCTAGTTGGCTATACAATGATGAACAATAATAAAACATTAAAAAATGTTATAACTTCATTTTTTGAAGTAGCTGAAAACAGAAGTTTTGATTATAGACAGTCATTAAAAATCATTCATAAACAGCCTGTACCTAATAAAGATATTATCGTCTTGGCAATTGATGATGCAAGCTTAGAAATGCTTTGGGAAAAATATGGAGAATGGCCACTTCCAAGAAATGTGTACGCAGATATTATAAATCATATCGAAAAAGAACATCCACAAGCGTTAATTTTTGATTTATTATTTATAAAATCTATGCAAAAAGAAGCTCATTGTGACAAAGTTTTAGTAGAAGCAATGAATAAATATAATAACATTTATACAGGAATGAATTTTGATGGACAAACTTTTGATATAAGACGCCCAATTGAATTACCTAATAGATTATCTATTGAAGTTGATAATCAATCTAATATTGATATAAAGAAAAAATATGGTTTCTCAAACTGTCGCCCTATAATGTCAGAACTGCTTAACGGAAATGTTCATGTTGGCATTATTAATGTTTTAAGAAACAGTGATGGAATTATTAGAAAAATCGCCCCATTAATGGAATATAGGGGCAATTATTATCCATATTTAACTTTTGGTGCAGCTATTAATTACATGAGTGGTGAAGAAGTAAAAAAACTCTCAATTGATAAAAATGCAAAATTAATTATTCAAGATACACAAATCCCTCTAACTAAAGACGGAGACGCAATTCTAAACTGGTATGGAACAAGTGGAACTCATACTATATATCCGATGTACAAAGTAATTAATGAGATTGAAGGTAAAATTCAAGGTCAAAAGCTTGATTTTAAAGATAAAATTGTAATTATAGGAACTACAGCAACATCTCTTCATGATACAAAAAGTGTCCCTGTACAGGAAGGAATTTATCCTGGCGTTGAAATCCACGCAACATTCTTTAATAACGTCTTAGATAATAATTTTATTAAACAAACTAGTACTTTTGTTAATATAGCTATAATTTTATTCGTAATTGCATTAGTTGGATGTATAGTAATGTTATCAACCTCAACAATATTTGCAATCCTTTCAACAACTTTATTCGCTATTGGCTATGTATTTATCTCTTACTACACAATGGAATTATTTAATCTTTGGATTCCTGTTGTTATACCTATAATTTCAATAATTTGCGCTTTTGCACTATCTTTTCTTGCAAAATACTTAATAAAATCAAGAGATTTTGAATATCAATATAAACTTGCAACTATTGACGGTTTGACAGAACTATATAATCATAGATATTTTCAAGAGACATTAGCTAGTCAAATAGAGATTTCAAAGCGTTATTCACAACCGTTCTCATTAATAATAATAGATATTGATTTCTTTAAAAAGTTTAATGACACTTATGGTCACCAAGCTGGAGACGCAGTTTTAAGACAAGTTGCTCAAACTCTGAAGAAAAATTCTCGTACAACAGATATTGTATGTCGATACGGTGGTGAAGAAATGAGCATAATTCTTCCTAATACAACCGCAGAAGAAGCTATGTTTAGTGCAAATCGTATACATAAAGCTGTTGCAGAAAGAGATTTTCAATTAAACCCAACAGAAACAGGAAAAGTTACAATAAGCGTTGGCGTAGCAACTTTCCCTGATAATGCAGAAACAGCTCAAGATTTAATCGAATTTGCAGACAAAGGTTTGTATTATGCAAAAGAACACGGTAGAAATCAGGTAGTTAAAATTGATACGATAAAAGGTTAATATATGCAAGAAGTTACTATAATCGGTGCAGGACTTGCTGGTTCAGAAGCCGCTTTACAATTATCAAAAAGAGGTATAAAAGTTAAATTATATGAAATGCGCCCTAACAAAACAACTGGCGCGCACGTAGGTTCAGATTGTGCTGAATTTGTTTGCTCAAACAGCTTAGGCTCCTTGGATATAACAAATGCAAGCGGACTTCTAAAGAAAGAAATGGAAATTTTAGGCGGAGAGCTTATTAAAATTGCCTTAGAAAACTCTGTCCCAGCTGGAAATGCTCTTGCTATTGCTCGTGAAGACTTTTCAAGAGCTGTTACAAAAAGAATTGAAAACGACACTAATATTGAACTTATAAGAGAAGAGTTAACAGAAATTCCTGAAGGCAATGTAATTATAGCTTCAGGACCTTTGACAAGTGATTCTTTAGCTGAAAGCATAAAAGAGTTTACAAAAAGTGAACATTTACACTTTTTCGACGCAATAGCTCCTATTGTTGAAATGGATTCAATAAATTTTGAAAAAGCGTTTTGGGCTTCAAGATATGACAAAGGAGAAGCTTCTTATATAAATTGTCCTATGAATAAAGAAGAATACGAACGCTTCTATAATATATTGATTAATGCACCAAGAATCGAACAACACGATATTGATAAAAAAGCTAAATTTTTTGAGTCTTGTCTACCTGTAGAAGTTCTTGCATCTCGTGGAGTTGACACTTTGAGATTCGGCCCTATGAAACCTGTTGGGCTTGTAGATAAACGCACAGGGGTTGAAAACTATGCAGTAGTTCAGCTTAGACAAGATAACTCTGCAAAAACACTGTTTAACCTTGTTGGCTTCCAAACAAATCTAAAATGGGGTGCACAAAAAGAATTATTACAATCAATTCCAGGGTTAGAAGAAGTAAATATTGTACGTTACGGTGTAATGCACCGCAACACATTTATAAACAGCCCACAAGTATTAGACCCTACAATGGAAGCTCGTGAACGAAAAGGCCTGTTCTTTGCAGGACAATTAACTGGTACGGAAGGCTATACAGAATCTATTGCAACAGGCATGTTAGCTGGTATAAATATGGCAAAACATATTTTAGATGAAGAACTTTGGATTCTACCAAAAGAAACTATTTTAGGTGCTTTAACTAGATATATATCAGATAAAGCCCATCTTGAAGATTCGAAATTTACTTTCCAACCTATTAATTCTAATTGGGCACTAGTTCCTCCAGTAGAATTACCTAAAAAAGAAAGAAAAAATAAAAAACTCAAAAACGAGCTTCTTGCAAAGCGTTCGCTTGAAACCTTAGATTACTTTGTAAAGAATTATTAAGCAAATTTTAACTAAAAACGCAATTTTTAACTCCTGAAAAACTTTATATCTATACGAGGATTATAAAATTAAAAAGGAGAATATTTTTATGGGTATCGACGTATCTAAAATTCAAAATGCAGCATTAAGAAAATTAGCTGATAAGGCAAATGTTAATGATAATGATAAAACAACTCTAAATAGAACTGAATTCATTGACTTTACTGTAGAAGCAATGGAGTCAAAAAAAACAAAAAAAGCTTGGACAGAATTATTTGGTCATACAACAGAACCAAATTCAAGAGAAGAAGTAAAACAAGAAAAAACAAGATTGGCGCAAGATAATTTAAGTAAAACAGAAAAAAGGGAATTAAAAAACAACTTACAAAAATTAACAACATTGAGCGAGGTTGAAGCTTATTTTAACAACCCTGAGTTACATTCAAGCTACAATGATATCAAAGAAGCTTCATTAATGATGTTGAACGAAATTAAAAGCATGAACATTAACTCAAAAGATGATGTTGAAGCAATTAAAGATAAAATTAAAGATAAATTCAAAAACACAAATGGTCTAAATGGTGATATTTTAAATATCTTAGTTGATATTGCAGAAAAAGAACAAATCCAAAAAGAAACACAAAGACTAATTGATATTTATCATAGTACAAGCGAAAGTCAAGACGTATTGAACAGATTTGATTCAAGAGTTGAGGCTGTAAGAGCTAAAATGGATGAAATGAGCTTAACAGGAACATCTTATTACAAAAAAGCTTTCGAAAATATGATGGCTGAAGTAATGAAAGACGCAGATTATGAAGTTGATAACCTTAGAAAAGGTGTTAAAGGCACTACTTCAAAAGAAATTAGAAAAGAACTTGAAGAAAAAGCTATGGGTGATAAAACTTTAGAAAAAGCTATTAAAAAAGATAAAGTTGATAATGAACTACAAGCTCGTTATACTAACTACAATATTATAACTAGAATGCTAAAAGATAACATGGATAAAGATTCAATGGATGCCATCTTACAAGAAAAATTAGATAAAGATACTTATATTAAAATAAGAAATGCATACCAAAAAGAAGACGGAAAATACATGGGCTTAGTTGGATTACAAGCTGGACTAAAAGACAAAATTGGTTCAGATTTAAAACTAAATGCTTCACAAAACACTGAGATTGCTGAACTTACTTTCGTTAAACGATATTTAAAAGATGCAACAGGCTCTGATTTTAGTGATAGCCAAGTTAAGGATTTAGTTAAATTCTTAGGATTTGAATACGAAACAAAAGATAGATCTTTAGAAACTGTAATGGAAGATACTTTACCTGGAGCAATAATTGGTGCGGGCTCAGCGGCAGCATTTGCTACAAGATTAAAAGTAGAACAATATGTTAATATGAAAATTACAGCAGACTTATCCGAATCTTTAAAATCTCAATTAGGCGATAAAATTGTTGCATCTAGCACTGACTCTGATGGATTAATTAACCTAAAAGTCGCACAAAAAGTAGTAAAAGATGACACTATTATTGCAGCTTTGAGTGGTGCTGGAATCGGTACAATAGTAACAGCTTTATTTAACCTAATTGAAGGCAAAGATATCCCATTTGAAAAAGCTTGCTTCTCAAAAAGTGAACTCTCAGCTATCGTAAGAGGCTCTGAATCATTAGAAGATGCTAAAAATAAAATTTGTCAGCAATATCAAGGATTAAAAGGCTCTATTTTATCAGCTTTATTACAAAAAGCTCATGATGCAAAACCAGACGACTGGAAAAACAACTACATCAATGTAATCGACAAAATAGCTGGTAAATATTCAAATATGAACTGCGAAGAATTACAAGGTGTTAAATTTGATGAAATTGAAGAACTACTAGCTGAAGAACTTCACACTTATAACACTAAAGATACTGAAGGTACACCTGATAAATTAGTAGCTGTACAAGTTGATACAATTGATGCAAGAAAATCTTCTTGGTCAAAATTAGTAGAGCAATACGATTGTCTAAAAGATATTGAAATTGACCCTAACAAATATCCACTAAGTGCGAAAAAAGATAAAGAAACTTTAGCAATAAGAATGTTAAAAGTAGCTCAAGCTATTAATGATAATGATTATAGCAAAGAAAGATTATTAGATTTAGCAGAAAAAACATTCGCAGCTGATAGAAACTATACACAATTAAAAGATTACGAAGGAATTGACTACAACGTATTAGTTGGCACAATGAAAGCTGAATTAATGGGTACAAAAGTTAAAATGCCAGCAGTGTTAGCTTACGAAAAAGTACAAAAAGAAGACGGTACTTATGAAATCGTTGGTGGTTGCAATAGAACTAACAAAGATATAAAAGCAACTGTTGAAGATAACACTGGTACAAAAGCCGCAGTAGATTCAGCTCAAGACTATGTAACAAAAAAAGGTGAAGACGGCAAATTATATGTAAAATTTGACGGCGGTGATTGGATCGAATGCCAAGACGAACTTGATAGAAATGCAAAAATCGAAGAATTTAAAGCAAAATACAAAAATGTAAAAAAAGAAGAAGAATAAAATATAGATGTAAGATGATTGTTTTTAAGTGTTTTAAAGAGGCGAAAAATCGCCTCTTTTTTTACATAAAAAAGGATGTCCTACAAAGGACACCCTTTTAATGTTTATTTTTATTGTTTATGAAAAGAAGTCTTCAAGATCTGTAACTGGTCCGTCAACACCTTCATTATTGTTATTTTTTGTATTATCAATAATTTCTTGTAACTTTTCAATAATAACTTTTAAAGATGCATCACATTTGCAAGATTCAGGCATATTGTCAATAACTTCTTGAAGTTTATCAATTACAGCTTGATTACCATCTTTTATCGCATTTTTAATACCTTCTAATGAAACTAATACCAAAGAAGCTTTTGCATCAGCACTTGTCAACACTTCTCCATTAGCTTTTTCTTGAGCTAAAATATCTGCAAGCATTGATTCTACTGTTGAAAGATCTACTTTTTCACCAACGCTAATGTTAGCAATCGCTTCAAGGATTTTATCACCATATTTACCAAATTTATCCATATTAGCTAAAATCTCTGTAACTAATTTATTAGTACCTTTTGCAACTTCAGTATTTTTATTAATTGCTTCTAGAATTTTATTAGTAGCGTCTTTTCCTTGTTCTTGAAGTTTATCTTGATTAGCAATAATAACCTTCAATAATGCAATTTGTTCTGCACCTAACTTATCAGATTTTGCTAACAATTCCTTCAATAAAGCTGTTGTTTCTTTGTTAAAGTTTTGAACATTTTGAAGTACAGTTTGTAATAAACTATGAGTTTTTTCATCCATTGCAGCATCTTGTTTCATATGTGCTTGTAATGTATTCCAAATATTTTTCAATAAACTTATAACTTCTGTATTATCTGAAGAATTTGCTTTACCCATAGCTTCAAGTATTAAAGCTAAGATTTCTCCATTTTTAGCGTTTATTTTATTTCCATTATTTACTTGATTCAAGATTTCATTAAGTAATTTTTGTCCGTCTTTACCCAAGTTTTCTAAATTATTGAATAATTTTGCAAATGCATTTGCCACACTAGCATCAAGATTTTTTACACTTTCAATTAATAGCATAATATTTTGTTTATTTTCTTCGCTAAAGTTTTGGATATTTTCTAAAATAGCTTTCAATAAATCATGAGTTTTTGCATCCATATCTTTATTTTCTTGAATAGCTTTTTCTAAAGCTGCCCAAATTTTATTTAATAGTGTAAATGAAGATTTGTCATTTTTATCCAATTGAGTTAATTGTTTAATAACAATTGATAATAATGTATTATTTTGAGTACTTAATTCATTTGCTGTAGTAATTGCTGTTAAAATTTCAGTAAGCATTGCTTTTTGTTCATCGCCTAATTCATCAATTTTTTCAATTACATTTGTTAATTCTGTTTTTACAGTTGCATCAAGATTATCAACCTTTTGAATTAATAAAGTTAACAATTCTTTATTTTCTGCATTGAATTTTTCTTGGTTATTAGCAATTTGAGTTAACAAATCAATAGTTGCTTGATCCATTTTTTCATTATGTTCTATGCTATAATTAATTCTTTCAAGAATAGCATTTAATATTTCCATTCCTTCTTTATCATTCTTTTCTAAATTCTTTAAACAGCTTATAACTGTATTTAATAGTTGTTGGTTTTCTGCTGAAATTTGGTTATTTTTTTCTAAAAGGTCAATAACCTTTAATAATAATTCTTGTGTTTTTTCTTGACCATCTACAAGTGGAGCTAAAGCTTCATAAAGAGCATTAATA
Source organism: bacterium (assembly GCA_017482685.1). Classification (GTDB taxonomy): domain Bacteria; phylum Cyanobacteriota; class Vampirovibrionia; order Gastranaerophilales; family Gastranaerophilaceae; genus CAG-196. The sequence continues at coordinate 14,010 of JAFUMP010000020.1, forward strand.
AGAGATTTTGTATCAATATTTACATCAACATTTTGTGAAATTTGATCTTTTTCACAAGATGTCATAGTTGTTAATGTTGTCATTGCCATTGTACCTGCTAATAATAAAGTTAAAGCTTTCTCTTTTAATGTTTTTAAATGAGGGGTTCCAGCCATTTTCACGCCTTGGAATGTCATATTATTTTGTGCCATTGCATCTAAAGCGCTCATTTTACCATTAGGATTTGAAACTGGTGCTTCTGGAGAAGCTGTTGTTGGAACTGGAGCTTCTTTTGCTCTTAGTTTCATGTTTCTGTTGATTAGCATTAGCTCTTGCGAATTGATGTTCATAAATATTTACTCCTTTTTTAATTAGTTTCATACACTTCTGTACTCCTTTTAAAACTGGTAAAAATTATAATTGCTTTTTTTTGAAAAAAAATTTACATAAATTAACATTTGAACCTTCTAGTTGTAATAATCGTTATTTGTATATATAATGATATGGCTAATTAGTTAAGGTATAAATAGAATGAAAGAGATAGTTGTACAAAAATTTGGGGGCACATCAGTCGCAGACACTGACAAAATCAAAAATGTTGCACGTGCCGTTATTAGAGAAAAGAACTTAGGTAATGATGTCATTGTTGTTGTTTCAGCAATGGGACATACTACAGATATTTTAACAAAACTTGCAAAAGAAATAACTCCAAACCCTTCATCAAGAGAAATGGACATGCTTCTATCAACTGGTGAGGGAGTATCTATTGCACTTTTAGCTATGGCTTTACAAGCGCAAGGATGTAAAGCTGTGAGTATGAATGCAATGCAAGTTGGCATAATAACAGAAAAAATTCACTCAAAAGCTCGTATTCTTGAAATTAAAACAGAAAGAATAAGAGAGCATTTGGATAACGGTGAAGTTGTTGTAATTGCAGGATTCCAAGGCATAACAGAAGATTTTGAAATCACAACTCTTGGACGTGGTGGTTCTGATACATCAGCTGTTGCTTTAGCTGGTGCATTAGGTGCTAAGCGTTGCGATATCTACACTGACGTAGAAGGAGTTTATACAACTGATCCAAGAATTGTGCCTTGTGCTACAAGATTAGAACAAATTTCTTATGAAGAAATGCTTGAGCTTGCTCATGCCGGTGCAAACGTGCTTCATCCAAGAGCTGTTGAAACTGCAAAACAATATCAAACACCTTTAAGAGTGCGTAGCACATTTAAATTAGATAATTTAGGAACTTTAATATTAGGAGTAGAACAAATGGAATTACATAAACCGGTAACTGGCGTTGCATCTGATTTATCACAATTAAGAATCGTAGTTTGTGATGTTAAAGACAATCCAGGTACAGCTGCTGTTTTATTTGACGGTTTAGCTAATGAAAACATTTCTGTAGATATGATTATTCAGTCTTATGCAAGAAAAGATTTAAACACAAACGACATTGCTTTTACTATTGATAAAAATGATTTAGCAAGAACTAAGACTATTCTTGAAAAACTTAAACCTGAGTTAGAATACAGCAATGTGTTTGTTGATGATACGATTGCAAAAATTTCAATTGTAGGTGCTGGCATGATTGACAGACCTGGTATTGCTGCAAAAATGTTTAGAACACTTGCGAGTCTTGATATCAATATCAAAATGATTTCTACAAGTGAAATCAAAATTAGCTGTCTTGTTGACCAAGCAAGAGCTAATGATGCAGTTGAAGCGCTTCACAAAATCTTTGGTCTTGACTGTGATGAGATTGCGGAAGTAAAAGGAGATTTACCAGATGTTTAGTACAGCTTTATTTCGAATTTAAATCTAAATAAAGCCAAAATTTTGGAGAATTTTATGAAAAAATATATTATTACATTTATAGCCCTATTATCATTATCATCAGCAGTATTTGCAGATGATAAACAAGATGCATTAAATTTCTTTAATACTTATGTAGAAAATGCAAATAGTTATAATCCCGCGGTAGCAGAAATGTATTCCCCAAGCGCCAAAATAATACGACAAGTTGTTAAACCTGATGGAACAACTGTTAATGTTTCTACAGATACGGCTACTTATATAAAGCAAATGAAAATCGGTCAAGCTGGCGCTAAGCTAAGAAAATATAAAAATGATTATACAAATATTTCCGCAACACCTTATGATGGAGGTTATAAAATTTCCTCATTAAGACAGCCTTCTGGAGAAGATTACAAACTAAAAACATATATGGTTGTAAAAAAACAACCTAACGGAAGTTGGCTTATCACAGAAGAGCTTATGCAGACAAAAGTTCAAACATTCTTAAGATATGCAGAAAAGAATTAAGAAATAAAATAACAAGTTAAAGCTCGTAATCTTCGAGCTTTTCTTGTTTTAGAAGCTCTTTTTTAACTTTATCCAAAGCGTTTTGAATGATTCTTGAAATTCTTGATTGCGAAATATTGAATTCAGCTGAAATATCTTTTAATTTTTTATCATAAAAATATTTAGCTTCGATTAAATCTTGTTCTCTTTGAGGAAGTTTTTTCATAACTTCACAAATCCTAGCTTTTAGTTCAAGTAGCTCAGCTTTCTCATCAGGAGTTCTTCCTGAATCTTTTATTAAAGTTGGATTCTCTGCTTCAGCCATTTCATCTATCGATAGAATTGTCTTGTAAACAGCATCCTTTATACTTTCTTGGCTTGGATTTTCATCATCTTTCATAGCATGCCATTTATAACGACGACGCATTTCGTTACGTATTGCCCATCTAATAGCTTTTGCAAGATAAGCTTCGTTATATTCTTGCTTAGAATTATTAACAAGATAATAGACTGTATAATTCGCCAAGTTGATTAGCTCTGACAAGTCAATAAGTCCTAAGTTTGAAAACTTTTTATACTCAACTTTGCAAACTGTTTCAATTAAATCTCTATGTAAAGAAAGGTTAATCCTTCCTTCCCTCTCTTTATTAATTGTATCTATATCTTTCATATCTTATAATATATCAAAAACCAAACTCTTAATCAAATTGATTTTTATATACAAGGCATGTTACAATAATAAGTGAAAAAAGAGGTTATAAGAATGAGAACTTTAAGATATATAAAAACTGTTGCATTGACATTATTTTGTGCGACTTTATTAACAACAAGCAATCTATGCTTTAATACAGTTACAGCTCAACCTGTTGCAACTCCTGTTACTGACACAGTAACAACTCAAGAACAATTCACAAATCCACTTGCAATAGTAGCTTCTCCAAAAAGTTTTTTGAACAAAACTGTTACTATGAATGCAAAATTTGATAAATTTTCAACATTAGGTCTTGATTATAAGCCTGCTATGAAATCCTCAGAACAATACATTTCATTTTTAATTAAGCGTAACGATACAACATTTGATATTCCTTTATCTGAAATGAAATTGTTTTTAAAAAGAGAACAAGCTGAAAAGCTAATTGATTTAAAAACTAATGATGAAATAAGAATCACTGGCACGATTTTTTCTGATGCTTTAGGTGATCCTTGGATAGATGTAAGTAATTTAACATTAATTAAGAAAGCACCTGAGAAAAAAGACGGAGTTAACTAAATGATGGAAAATCTTGAAAAAGATAAAGATAAAGTATTTTTAACTGTTCACGGACATTTTTATCAACCACCTCGTGAAAACCCATGGTTAGAAGCTATAGAACAGCAAGATAGTGCTCTACCTGCACACGATTGGAACGAGAGAATAAACAACGAGTGTTATAATCCAAACTCTGTTTCCAAAATTGTTGATTCAAAAAATCAGATTTTAAATGTTGTTAACAATTATGAGTATATGAGTTATAACTTCGGCCCAACATTGCTTTCTTGGTTAGAAGAATATGCCCCAATGGCTTATGAACGAATTATAAAAGCGGATGTTGCTAGTCGGAAATTGCATAGTGGTCATGGAAACGCAATTGCACAAGTATATAACCATATAATTATGCCACTTGCAAATGAAAGAGATAAACAAGCACAAGTTAAATGGGGAAAAAAAGATTTTGAATATCGTTTTGGTAGAGAACCAGAAGGTATGTGGCTTGCTGAAACCGCTGTTGATGACGACACTTTAAGAGTTTTAGTCGAAAATGGAATAAAATTCACAATTCTTTCACCTTATCAAGCACAAAGAATTAGAAAAGAAGGTGAAGAAAACTGGCAAGATGTAAGTTGGGGAAATATTGATCCAGCTCGTTCTTATAGATATTACATAAAATCCGCTCCAGGAAAGTTTATAGACTTGTTCTTTTATGATGGAGCAATCTCAAAATCTGTTGCTTTTGACGAACTTTTAAAAGATGGAAACAAATTTGTAAACCGTTTAAAAGACGGTGTTTCTACAATGCGTAACTATCCGCAATTAATAAACATTGCTACAGATGGTGAAAGTTATGGTCATCATACTAAATTTGGCGATATGGCATTAGCTTATGCAATGAAACTAAAGGTCAAAGATTCGGGTTTTACTGTAACAAATTATGGTGAATATTTAGAAAAATATAGAAGTGATTGGGAAGTAGAAATTAAACCTGTTTCTTCTTGGAGCTGTTTCCACGGTGTTGGAAGATGGTCGGATGATTGCGGTTGCTCAACTGGCGGACATCCAGGTTGGAACCAAAAATGGAGAAAACCGTTGAGAGAAGCTCTCGATTATCTTAGAGATGAAACTGTATCAATATTCAAAAAATGTGGAAAAAAATATTTCTTGAACCCAGAGCTTACAAGAGATAATTATATTTCAGTAATACTAGATAGAAGTGAAAGTAATGTAAAAGCTTTTCAAGAAGAATTTTTTGTACCAGATTTAGACAATGAACAAAAAATTCTTGCAATGGAGCTTCTAGAGATTCAACGTCAAGCTATGTTAATGTACACTAGTTGTGGCTGGTTTTTCTCTGAAATTTCAGGTATCGAAACTGTTCAGATTATGAAATATGCAGCAAGAGTTATGCAATTAGCAAAATCTTTTACTAAAAAGGATTTTGAGCCTAGATTCTTGGAAATTTTATCTGAGGCAAAAAGTAATTTACCAGAATTCGGTTCAGGTAAAGATGTCTATGAACGCTTTGTTAAGCCTTCTATTGTTACTCCGAAACAAATAGTAAGTTTATGGGCAATATCTTCTTTATACACAGATATTGAAGATGAAGAAATGGTATATTGCTATAAAATAAAAAAACATTCTTATAAAAAAGTAGTTAAAGGAAATTCAAAATTAGTTATTGGTCATATAGAAGTCAAATCAATGGTAACAATGGAAAAATCAAATCTAATGTTTGCACTATTGCAATTCTCAGGCGGAGATTTTCATTGTGCAATTAAAGAATATTCTGATAACTTTATTGAAACAAGAAAGGAATTAATAAGAACTTATCTTGTTTCTCCACTTACTGAGATTATTAGAACAATTGATAATTATTTTGGCAAAGAGTACTTTACGCTTAAAGATATTTTTATAGAAGAAAGAAGAAAAATTCTTCAAACTATGCTTAAAGGTAAATTAAAAAACTTTGCTAATACTTATGAATCAATGTATAACGAGGGCAAGGGCTCAATTTATCAAATGCAAACTCTTGGGCTTGAAATTCCAAACGAATTCAAAATTTCTGCTCAATATGTTCTCACAAAACAATTTAATGAACTTTTTGTAGAATCTAAAGGCTTCTTTAATAACGATATCTTACAACAAGCTTCTGATATTATTTTTGAGGCTAAAAGAATCGGAATCGATATTAATAAAGAACCTACAGCAAAAATATTTAGTAAAAAAATCGCACAGAATGTTAGTAGATTAGCTTATGCTCTTGATATTCAACAAGTAGATGCAACTTTAGAATTATTAGATTGTATAACAAAATTAGAATTGAGTGTCGATATTGCAGAAGCACAAAATTATTTCTTCTCTAAAATTGTCAACAATATTGAAGAACTGATTCAAAACATGACTTGTGCAGCTGATAGAGAACTTGTAACAATGCTTTTTGAAATTGGTGAAAATCTAAATATAAACATGGATTATTACAAACAACAATTCAATAAAGCACTTGTTAGAGGAAACAAATAAATAGTCCTCTCAAAATCAAAAAAGTTCCTGAAAGGTGGATAGAGTGAGTCAAAACACTTTTGGTATTGATAAAAGCTGGATTGAAGCTGGATTAGATATTAATTTAATCAACGAAATTATGTCTATTATTGCAGAAAAACGCAAAGATAGAGAGATTTTACCTTCACAAAATGATGTTTTAAACGCCATAAAATTAACAACTTTAGACAATGCAAAAGTTTTAATTATTGGTCAAGACCCTTATCCAAGTTCTGAACACGCTCATGGACTAGCCTTTTCTAGTTTGTCACCAAAAACCCCAGCAAGTTTAAAAAATATATTTAAAAAACTAAAAGAAGATTTTCCTGATGGTAAATATAATTCAAACACACTTACAGAATGGGGGAAACAGGGTGTAATTCTTTTAAACACTGCTCTTACATTTGAAGGTAAAGATACAAAACTTTTAAAAGAACATACGAAACTTTGGGAGCCTGTAATTAAAAATATTTTTGATATTTTAATAAAAAGAAATAAACCACTTGTAGTTATGCGCTGGGGAAATTACGCACAAACTATTGGAGAGTGTTTTACAAATAAACCTAACATTTACCCCCTAGATACAACCCATCCGTCACCTTTTTCTGCTAGAAATGGTTTTCTAACCTGTAACCATTTCAAAAAATGTAACGAAATACTAGGTGAAAACGCTATTTGTTGGAACACTTAGACTTTAAATAAATTAAACTTAGGCAAAATACAATTCTTGAACGATACCAATAATTTTATTTAAGAAATTCTTGTATAAAATCCTATCAGCAGCACCAGAAAGAATAATATCAGCACATTCCTTACAAGGTCTAATATGAACTTCTGCTTTTGAATTTGCATTTGCATAAATATGCTCAGCAGAATCTCCAAGCCCTCTTTCAGTTGCACGCACAAAAAATCTATCACGTTTTATATTTTCTGGAATATCAACATAAATCTTGAAATTAAATGCGTCTTTTACTTTATCTGTAAGCGTAAAAAGACCTTCCGAAATAATAACTTTGGAAGGTTTTGCTAATGTATAATTATCATGTCGAATTGCTGTACCACTCATGTCATATTTAGGTAAATAAGTAGATTTACCAGCTAACAATTCTTTAATATGTTTACTCATTAATTCTAATTCAAGAGCTTCTGGAACATCTAAATCATAGTTTTTTGCAAACTCAGAAAAACTACCAGCTGCTTTGACCATTTCTGAACGATCATAATAATAATCGTCTGTATTTACACGAGTAATAACATCATTAATGCCAAACTCTGTAGCAAAAGATTCAATAGTATCAATTAAATCCTTTGTTATTGTAGACTTTCCACTAGCAGTTTCTCCTGCAATACCAATCGATGCTGGCATTTTAATTCTTCCAGACAAATAACCTACAATCTTTTTTATAACAAAAGGATTATATGCCAATAAAACAGAATTAGGAGTTTTCAATTCTGTTTCAAAAACATTATTCAAATAATTCTCAAGCTCATCACATACTTCTGTTGGTCTTGTTATATACTGTGATTCTAGTTGATTTTGTTTAGTTGTATTTAATAAATTTTGTATCATAAAAGCAAATCTTTATTCTTCCTTTGTCTATTATACACAATTCAAAACAAAAAAAAAGTTTTTTTTGCTAGATATTAAGCACATCTTTACAAAAATAAATAAAAAAATAAAGGAATAAAAATTTATTCCTTTATTTTTTTAAACTCAATTGTTCTTCTAACCACAAAGCAATATTTGTATAATAATTTAACTCATCACATCTAGTTTTTTCACACAAATCTCTCCAAATGGTTTTAGCTTCTTTTAAATCTTTAAAAGAAAATTTATACATTGGTTCTTTTTCTTCTTTTATATTGACAACAACCGAATTTTCTTGTGGTAATAAAGAAAATGACTGAATCCTTTGAAGAACTTCAGTCATTTTCTCTTTAATAGCTAATCCTTGTGAATCAATTATTACATCAATAAATTTAGTATTTGCCAACTTTTCCTTGCAACGACTAATCTCTGATGCATTATAATGCATATAACCTTGACTTCTGACTTGTAACGCTTTGAAGTTTGTATTTTTTTGCACGTTATTTACACGCATACACTTTTCCTCCTTCAGAGCATTATATCAAATTAAATCATTAAATCAAGTTTATTTTTACTTCTTGCATGATATAATATTATCAATAGATATGGGAGTATTATATGTCAGATAAAAAAACTTTAGTATTAATAGATGGTCATGCTTTGGCTTTTCGTCAATATTATGCATTAGAAAGAACTGGAATGAAAAATTCAGAAAATCAACCGACTTGGGCTGTTTATGGATTCTTCAAAGCTATATTTGACTTACTTTCCCGTATAAAACCAGATTTTATCGCTGTTACATTTGACGTTGGACGTCAAACTTTTCGTGTTGAAAAATACGAAGAATATAAAGCAAATCGAGAAGCCATGCCTGATACTTTGCGTTCTCAAATAGGAGTAATTGTAGAAGGGTTACAGGCTTTTGACATCCCCATTTACACAAAAGAAGGCTACGAAGCTGATGATGTAATTGGTACAATTTCAAGAATCGCATCAGAAAGCGGAAGCCACACTTTAATCCTAACTGGAGACCAAGATAGCTTTCAATTAATTGACAAGGAAGGGATGGTAAAAGTGCTTATCCCTTCAAAAGGAGAATTAGTAGAATACAACTGGGACAAAGTTTATGAAAAATTAGGAGTATATCCAAACCAAGTCATTGACTATAAAGGGCTTCGTGGTGATACATCTGATAATATCCCTGGAATACGTGGCATAGGAGAAAAAACTGCCCAAAAACTTTTGAGCAGGTATGCGAACTTAGAAGAACTTTTAGCTGATTGCGAAAATATTCCTGAAAACGCAATCAGAGAAAAAATTTGTACCCAAAAAGATACAGCAATCCTTTCTAAAGAACTTGCAACTATTATTCGTAATGTAGATATAAATTTTGATATCGAAAAAGCAACTGTTACTTTGCCTCAAATTAATAAAGTTTCTGATTTCTTAAGAAAAATGCAGTTTTATACTTTTATCAAAAACATTGATAAAATACTTGCATCATTTAATTCAACAGAAGTTTCTGCTGGCGAAAATTTAAGCCTTTTTGCGCAGCCTCAACAGATTTCAGGAGAATCTGTTCAACAGAACTTATTTACACAAGCTATAAAAGAAACTGTGGACGATTCTGATATCGAATATACAGTTATTAATTCAGATAATGTAGACAAAATAATAACAGAATTAAGCTCTTCAAAACGTATTGGAATCAAATATTACTCAAAAGATGATGAAATTACTCATATTGGAGTTTCAAACGGTAAAAACTACTTTTTCCCACAAGAATTTGTTGAAAAGCTAAAACCAATTATAGAAAGCAAGGAAGTAAAAAAAGTTGGATTTGACATTAAATCTGATTATAATTTGCTTTTAAACAAAGGGGTTTCACCAAAAGGCTTGGAATATGATGTACTTCTTGCTAGCTATGTAAAAGATCCAAATCGTAAGCATACAATTGATGCTCAAGCTTTGGATTTCTTAAACCATATTCTTGCAAAACCTGATGATATCCAAAAGTTTGCTTGTGATGAAGCAGAAACTATTTTGAAACTTTATGATTATTGGACAAATAATTTAGAAGAGGCAGAACAAAAACTTGTTAAAGATATCGAGCTTCCTTTGACAGAAGTGCTTGCCAAAATGGAATACACTGGTGTTGCAATTGATTGTGAGTATTTAAAAGAGCTTTCTAGCTATATGACAGAAAAGCTTGCTGAGCTTGAAGATTTTATTTATCAGCTTGCAGGAGAGCCTTTCAATATAAACTCTCCAAAACAAGTTGCAGAAGTGCTTTTTGATAAATTAGAGCTTAAATCTAAAAAGAAAAAATCACGTTCTACAAGCGCTGAAGTATTAGAAGAATTAGCAGAAGAATATGAAATATGTGATTACATACTTCAACACCGTAAATTCTCCAAGCTAAAATCTACTTATACAGACGTTTTACCAACTCTTATAAGTAAACGTGATGGAAGGATTCATACAACATACAATCAAGCTTTGACTGTAACAGGTAGGCTTTCTTCTTCTAATCCAAATTTACAAAATATTCCGATAAGAAGCGAAGAAGGTAATAAAATTCGTTCAGCATTTTGTGCACAAAATGCTGATAGCTTAATTCTTTCAGCGGATTATTCACAGATTGAATTAAGATTATTAGCACATGTTTCAAAAGACGAGAATCTTATACACGCATTCACTTCAGGTGAGGATGTTCATACAATGACAGCATCAAAAGTCTTTGGCGTAGGAATAAATGAAGTTACAAAAGAGATGCGTAGAAAAGCAAAAGCTGTAAACTTTGGTATCGTATATGGCCAATCTAAATATGGCCTAGCCAAAAATTTAGGAATTTCAAATGCTGAAGCTCAAGAATTCATTGATAAATACTTTGAACATTATCCAGGCGTAAAACAGTATATGGAAGATAAAAAACAGTTTGCAAACCAAAATGGCTACGTAGAAACTATTTTTGGTCGCAAGCGTTATTTAGCATCAGAGCTAATGAGTCCAAACTTCCAGATTCGAGAGTTTGCTCAAAGGGCTGCTATAAATCAACCGCTTCAAGGTACAGCTGCTGATTTAATCAAAATGGCAATGATTGAAATAGACAAACAATTACAAACTCAGGAACTAAATACCAAAATGATTATGCAAGTACATGACGAACTTGTATTTGAAGTTCCACAAGAAGAGCTTGAAATCGTAAAAGCTCTCGTACTAAAAGCAATGGAACTTAATCAACCTTTAAGCGTTCCTTTAGAAATCGATATAAACTGTGGTACCTCTTGGAAAGAGGGGTAAATAATACATTTTACATAAAATGTATTATGAATATGCATTTATATTATATTGCCACTTTTTTGTACCGGCAAAAAAGTGGCACAAAAAACCTCGTGCGCTATAGCTTCACTCATTAATCAATTGTAGCAATCGAGCTAAGCAAGTGAACTCGTGCCTACGGCACTCAAACAGCACTTGCTCTGTTGTTCTCTCTTACACATTGATTATTCGTTACGCTAGGCGCACAAAATTTACTAACAAGCCGAGCACTGTTTGAAGCACGAAGTGCAAGTTTGCGAGGCAAAAAAGTGCGGGCTTGCCCGCTTAATTATAAACGGCTGAACGAAGTGAAGACGTAGAAACATTGCGTCTTTCTTTATTTTCTTTGGTACTTTCTTTTGGTTTCTTTGCTCGCAAGAAAGAAACAAAAGAAAGTACTAAGCTAAAAAGTGAGTTATATTGATAGATTCTGAATCAAGTTCAGAATGACAAATTGATTCCAATAATACATTTTATGTAAAACAAACCTATAAAAGTTTTAAAAAAATAAAAACGGGATTTCTCCCGTTTTATTTTCTAAATATTGTCTGCTCTCTATCAGGTCCGACAGAAATTATACCAACAGGTGCTCCGATTAAATCCTCAACCCTTGCAATATACCTTTTTGCATTCTGTGGCAAATCGTCATAATTTCTTATACCTGTTAAATCTGTTTTCCAACCTGCAAAGGATTCATAAACAGGCTCTAAGTACTTATGAATAAATACATCAGTAGGATAAGAAGTATAGACTTTATCATTTCTACAATCTTTATAAGCTACACAAACTTTAATCTCATCAAAAGAATCAAATACATCAATCTTCGTTAATGCAACATTTGTAATACCACCAACTAAAACTGCATATTTCATAATTACAGCATCAAACCATCCGCAACGTCTTGGACGACCAGTTGTTACTCCAAACTCGTATCCAATATCTTGAATCTTTTTACCTGTTTCATCAGTCAGCTCAGTTACAAAAGGACCTTCGCCAACTCTAGTTACATAAGCTTTTGAAACCCCAACAACTTCTTCTATCATAGTTGGGCCATAACCACTTCCTGTTGCAGCACCACCTCCAATTGGATTCGAGCTGGTAACAAACGGATACGTTCCATAGTCAATATCAAGCATAACCCCTTGTGCGCCTTCAAAAAGAACTGTTTTATCTTTATAACGATTTAACATATCTTGCCATTCAAAACACACATAAGGCTTAAATAATTCAGCATATTTTTCACACAATGAAAGAATACAATCTTTTGTATAAGCTTCTAAGCCATAAACCTTCTCTAATGTTTTATTCTTTATAGGAAGCACCATGTCTATTTTTTCATTTAAAGCATCTAACGAATACAAATCTTGAATCTTAAACGCAATTCTAGACATTTTATCTGTATAAGTAGGACCAATTCCTCGCTTTGTTGTACCAATTTTTCCTTTACCAGAATTAGCTTCAGACCAGCCATCAACTTCAATATGATAAGGCATTGTAATAGTAGCCAATGGAGAAACCTTTAAGTTATCAAACTTAACACCTTGTTGTCTTAGCTCGTTAATTTCTTTTTCAAAAGATTCTGGATGAATAACAGTTCCTGCTCCAATAAAACAAACTGTATTATCATACAATATCCCTGATGGTATTAAATGAAATTTATATGTTTGGCCATTTGCAACAACAGTATGACCAGCATTACACCCCCCTTGATATCTTATAATCAAATCCGCCTTTTGAGCTAATAAATCAGTTATCTTAGCCTTTCCTTCATCACCCCATTGAGCGCCTATAACAACCGTATTTTTCATGTTTTCTCCTTATAAAATTATAAAGCCGGATAGAATCCGACTTTATCAAAATCTATTGACCTTTTGCAGCCTTCTGCTTAGCCTGAACATCCAGCATAGAATTATGTGCCATCATATAAACAGAACAAATCTTGTAGTTCTTTAAATACCAAGCACAATTCTCTTGCATACATACAATTTCTACTTGTGAACCGACACTCATTAGTGGGCATAATGGTATTGTTTTTTCTTGAGGTGCCATTCTTTATCTCCTATTTTTTATTAGCCATTTTTATCAAATTACAATTTTCACTACGTTTACGTTCCTCATCTTTATATATTTTACAACGATTTATTACTTCGTCAAAGTCTATAAGATGAGCATTAAAATCTGGTCCATCCACACAAGCAAACTTTGTTTCACCACCTACAGTAACCCTGCAAGCACCGCACATACCAGTACCATCTACCATAATAGGATTCATACTAGCCTCTGTGTAAATACCTTTATCACGAGTCAACTCTGCCACAGCTCGCATCATTGGCATTGGCCCTACAGCTATTGCATAATCGACTTTTTCATTTTGCATAATTCTTTCTAAAACTTGAGTAACAAACCCTTGTTCACCCAAAGTTCCATCATCAGTTGTTATAAACAATTCCGAGCATGCGTCTTTCATTTTATCTTGCCAGAAAATAAGTTCTTTTGTTCTTGCACCCATAATCATGTAGACTTTATTACCAGCTTCTTTAAACGCTTTTGCAATAAGATAACAAGGAGCTGCACCATATCCGCCAGCAAGACAAACAACTGTGCCATAGTTTTTGATATGAGTTGGCTGTCCTAAAGGTCCAACTAAATCTACTAATTCATCACCGACATTAAATTCAGCAAGTTTTTTTGTAGAATAACCAACTGCCATAAACACAATAGTTAATGCACCAGTTTCTTTATCTACATCAGCAATAGTAAGCGGAACTCTTTCTCCATTTTCTTCTGCTCTAAATATAATAAATTGCCCAGCCTTAGCATTACGAACCACATAAGGTGCTTCTATAACCAATTCATATTGATTTGGACAAAGTTCAGTTTTTGATAAAATTTTATAACCCATTTTGCACTCCGCTTCCACTGCATATCATACCATAATTTTATTAAATTGTATATACAATTTTTAAAAGTTATCTTTCATATTTCGTTACAAAAAGGCAATTTTTTGAAAAAAGAAATACTTTATATATATAGCTTAGTTTAAATAGAAAGAGAATAAAAGATATGAGCAAATGTTTTTATGTCCAATTAGAATCAAAAAATTATAGCGAAAGAATTCTAATGCAAGAAGGTACCCGTTTTGAAAACAAAGGTAAAAGATATACCATGGGATCAGACGGTGAACTTTCTATTTTTGATAAAGAAACCCAAGAAATAACAAAAGGTAACACGATTGAATTAAGAGATTATCAATATCAAACTTTTAAAGCTGTTATGAACAACCATGATGAAAAAAAGGGGATTGCAACCCTTAGTAATAAAGATATAGAGCTTTCATTAAAACAACATGAAAAAGGAAATGTTACAACAGATTTAGGAGAATTTCTTAAAGGAGATTATGAAGTCGAAAACCCTCGAAGATTTCCTAATGAAAATAAATTGTCTGCATACATAACAAATGGTAGAAAAAGCACTAGTGCTGTTTTGGCTTTTAGCTATAACGTCGTTGAAAAAGCTACGACAAAACCTGTAACACCAGAAAAAGATTCTAATTTACCAATAGAATCTACAACACCTGTTAAACCAACGCAAGGTGCTTTTACAGGCACAGGATTATTTAATAATCCTAATATTAAAGAAAAAAGAGCTTTCACATATACTTGTAAAAAAGGAGATAACCTAGTAACACTTGCAAAAACATACGAAATTGATACTTATCAAATAATTGCTGCAAACCCGCAGTTAGAAAAAGGTGTTGATTACAATGTAACTTTTCCTAAAAACGGACTAGCTAACTTAACTAGTAATTTAAAACCAGGACAAAAAATAATAATTCCTGCTCGATATGATGTTAAAAAAGGCTCTTGCAAATCTGTTAATGATGTTGCAAAAATAGCTGGTGTTTCAGTGGATTTTCTTAAAGATTTTTTAACTATTGTCGAAACAAAAGAACAAAATGGTGAACCAGATTATAAAACGTACTTAGATGATGGAGGAACACCAACAATAGGTTATGGACATACAGGTAGAGTTAATGGCAAACCGCTATCATGTAGAAAAGGCAAAAAAATTAGAATAGATAAAAAAGAAGCTTTAGAAATTTTAGCCGAAGATTTACTTAAACATAAAGCTATGACAATGGCTTACCTTGGAAAAGAAAATTACCTTAAAGCTCCTCGTTCAGTACAAGATGCTATTTTAGATGTTGCATATAATAAAGGTATTTGGGATGGTTATTTAACAAACCAAGGTTACGCTAAATCTACATCAAAAATAAAAGAAGATTTACAAAAAGGTCATTACGCTTCCGCATTAGTGCATACAAGACGAGAAAAAACTGGTTTTAGAGGTTTGAGAAAACGTAATATCTACAGATTTATATCTGGTCTAAAAGATCTCCCTACGGATAAAAGAAAGGCTGCAATAAAAGCCATGACGTCATATTATAAACAAGAACTTGCAAAATGCAAAAGTTACGACAGAGAAGCTCTTAGGTCAGCTTGGGAAAATGCAAGACAAGGCAAATGCACAGGTTATAACCTAAAATAACTAATAAGTAGGCTTTACAAAGCCTACTTATTTCTTGTTTAACCCTCTTTACTTAGTATGCCAATATATAATTTTTTATTTACTACTCTCAAAATTTCCAAATTGGACTTTCAACGGACTTGCCTCAAACAGCAATCTCTCCTTTGGAGAGATGTCAACTTTAGCTGACAGAGAGGGTAAAATATAGAAAAGTTCGCATAAAATACCCTCTCCAAGAATTTGTAATTTTACTATGTTCAATAACAAATTCTATCCTCTCCGAGGAGAGGTTGAAGATTTATGAATTTTGAGTCCATCAAAAGACCATTTTCATCAAGTTTGGATTTCTAAACTTCCGACCTATTTTGTCACTCTAAGTGTAGCGAAGATGTATTTTGACACTCGGTTTGAGAAGAAAGAACGGTCGATTTGATAATTTTGATTTAGCTAGCAAAATAATTTTTTACAGGTTTTATATCATTATATGGCTAATGAAAGGAGTTTTTATGAAACCAATAGTAGAATTTAGATGTTTAATGAATACGAAATTTAAACCAAATATTCAAAATGGTATTGCCCGCTGTGATAAAACATTAAATGAATATGTAACAAAAAATGGTAATAAAATTCGAGAGGTTTTATGTGATTATGGAAATGGAATATGTACAAAATCTGAAGTTTTTGAAAATAAAATTGTTAATACCTTAACAGATGCTAGTACTATCGTATATCATAGAAATCATTTTGGAGATGTTTTAATACAAGAGGGTACCACTGCAACTCTTAGTAAAAAACCAAATTTATGGAAAGATTTAATATCTAATATTTTTAAAGGTTTTTAAAGCTATGTAGGGTAGGGAAAATGAAATGTTCCCACATTATTTAATTATTTGCCCCTTTCAAAATTTCCAAATAGGACTTTCTACGAGCTTGGGGGTAAATATAGAATCAGTCTAGGTTTCCTCCCTTGATGGGGAGGAACATTGGAAAACAAAGTCCATCAAAAGCCCGTTTTGGTCCAGTTTGAAATTGCAAACTTCCGACCTCATTGTCACCCTGAATTTATTTCAGGGGCTTACCAGAATGTAGTGAACACACCTAATTGGTAAGATGCTGAAACGCGCCTCGCATTAAACGGACACGCTTACGCTTTCATCCTCTGCTCGGCTTGTTCAGCATGACAGTTTTGTAATATTACTTCCGACCAAACTACTCATTAAAATACACCAACTTACAAAATTTTACTTCCGACCAAGCTGGACAAAAAATACATACACTTGGGGTTCTCATCCCAAACTAATCATAAAAAAGAGACTTGAACTAATGTTCAGTCTCTTTTTTATGGGCCCGGAGGGATTCGAACCCACGACCAAAGGATTATGAGTCCTCTGCGCTACCGCTGCGCCACAGGCCCGTGGCGTTAAATATTAAGTTTTCATCCGCTTGGGCGCTGCGCTAGCGAGGAGCTTCGCTCCGGCGCTACCTTCCTCTCACCAAACCCGACATTTAGTCGGCTTTGCTTCGGCAGAGTGCCACAGGCCCGTGGCGTTAAATATTAAGTTTTCATCCGTTTGGGCGCTGCGCTAGCGAGGAGCTTCGCTCCGGCGCTACCTTCCTCTCACCAAACCCGACATTTAGTCGGCTTTGCTTCGGCAGAGTGCCACAGGCCCTTATTAAAAATTCTTAAACTTTCAATCTGCTCAATTTCAAACTTAAGCTTATTTAATATTAACAACTAAATATTCAAAAATCAAGCTCTTTTAGTTAATTAATATTTAACTCCAACGTTTTTCATACTCCTCAACAGCTTTTGCTGCTTCTTCCTCAGAATACTTATACCCTGACAAGCTTATCATTATCCGACCTGCAGATTCTTCCATTAATTTCTTCTTTATCTTATATGGATACGTCTCGTTTCCTTGCATATTTCCTGCATGAATTTCTCTTATCACATCATCCACATACATTTGCATATATTGTGGAATCTTTGGATGTCTTTTTATATATTCAACTAACGGCATATTCTCACGATAACGGTTTCCACTCGCCGTTGTTAATAAAAAATTACCTATAGTATTTAACCCGCCCAAAGATTGTGGTGTTACATGCTCAATTGATCCTGTCGAAGCTATATACAATCTACGTACTATCTCAATCTGTTTACGTTTTGAATACTTAACAACAAAAGCATTTCTACTACTTTCCGAAGTTGGTAAAAACAAAGCCTTATTTTTTATATTGTTAAATATCTCACGCTCGTTTTCTTTTGGTATAATCTCTTATAACGAATTCAAAAATGTTTTACGTTTAAAACAATCATTCTTCGAATTACTTAAAATTATTTGTCTACATCTTGTTGTCTTTTCTCGAATTTTCATTGCTGTCTGAGGGGAAAGCTTGCGTGTTAACATATCCACATCATCTAAAACTTCCATTTCCTCTAGTTTAAGCTTCATTAAACAATTCATTTTTATCATCTGTAAACAATTTTGCAAATCATCATCAGGATTCAAAAGAACAAAATCTTTAAATATCGCATAAACAGATTTTTCCACAGGCAACATATTATTCTGATATGGTGCTAAAACCTTTACAGCATCTTCAGCTGTCTTACATCTAGCTAAATTCTTTTCAAAACCTTTTATGGTATCAGTAGAAATTATTTTTATCCCACGATACGGACAAGTTATATCCTTAAGCCTTCTCAAAGCTTTACCAGCAGAAGTTTTACCCTCTTGAGGGATGTCATAATAATACTTCAAATAATTTTCTGCAGTTATGCGTTTTGGCTTTTGGGGTTTCATATAGCCCTCAGGATGCTATTCTACACTAACATGATATCAGATAGCTTTACTATTCGCAAGACTCGAGCTCTCTTGCAAGTTTTTTGACAATTCTTGTAGGTGATGTATAACTATAACAACCTGATTCTAAAGCACAATCTGCAAATTTTTCAAACACATAGTTTATATCTTTTATCGAACGATTTTCCTCCAACAAATTCTTCAAGACATATCTAATATCTGTGATGGAGTACATTGATGTTATATTCCAAGCAGTCCAAGGTTGATTTTTTTGAACAAAATTTACGTATTTTTCAGTCATTTGGTAAGTAAAAATCTGGTCTAAATGTCTATTATAAATATATTTCATCATATCTATTGTCTCCTTTTTTACTTCTTTTCTTGTTGGAATAACATATTTTTCTATTACCTTTTTTCCACGTACCAAAGCTAAAATCTGATTTTCTTGCAAATCAGACTTATCCAAAACATGCACCGGCGGTAAAATAAAGCCATTTAAATCCTTCAATTCTTCTCGATACTCAGAAATTGTATTAATAATATCTACACCAAACGGAACTAAATCTTCTCCAATAAAAACCGTTATAATATCCGCATCTAAAGAATCAAACATTTCATCTATTCGTTCATATATATTAGGTTCAATTGTTTTTGATTCAGTATTTTTAAAAATTTTTTTTATTATTTCTAACATATAGAAAATTTAATTATTTTAATTAAAAAGTCAAATTTTATTTTTGCAGAGAAAAATCTATGTGATAAAATAGATTTATGGAAAATATTACTATTAAATGTCAAACTTTAAATGAAACAAAACAACTTGCAGAAAAATTTGCAAAGCTTGTACAAGAAAAAGGTTGTTTTGTTAACCTTTATGGTGAAATCGGAGCAGGTAAAACAGCATTAGTTAGGCTTACAGCTGAAGCTCTTGGAGTGAAAGAAAAAGTAACATCTCCTAGCTTTGTAATACTTAATGAATATCACAGCGCTAGTATTCCGGTTTATCATTTTGATTTATACAGACTAGAACATACTGGCATCTCTACAATTACTGATGAACTAAGAGAATATTCTGAAGGAAAAAAAATAACTTTTGTAGAATGGGCTGAATTCTCTCAAGGTGAATTACCTTTTGAAAGATTAGAAATTAATGTTACCTATGATGACGACGATTCACGAAACTATGAATTCAAATCTATTGGTAATAAAAATAATTATGTAATAGAAGGGCTAAAATAATGTGGTTATTGGCTTTTGATACTTGTTTAGATAAAACTTATGTAACTCTAACAGATGGAATTGAATATAAAAATAAAATTATATTATCAAATGATAAAAATTATCATTCTGCTTATTTAATTTCTACAATCGTGGAAGTTCTTAAGGAAAATAATCTTGAGCCCAAAAATCTCGATTGTATCGCTATTGATATCGGCCCAGGTAGTTTTACAGGAATAAGAGCTTGTACTACAGTAGCCAGAATGCTTGCACAACAGCTTAATATTAAAGCCATTGGAGTTTCATCTTTAGAAATTTTATCCAAAATTCTTGGTAAAAATGATTTAGTTGCACTTGATGCTAGAAAAAATAAGGCATATATTTATGATGATAAAATACTTGGCGCAATAGAATTAGAAGAAGTAGATAAAATAGTAAAAAATCGTCAATTAATCACTGATAATTCGCTTATAGAAAGATTTAGCACAGTTACTGAGAATCTAATTTCTTATCAACAAAAAGAATACCAGCTTGGTGAAATCCTTGCAAAAATAGCAATTGAAAAACTTAATAATAATGAAGATACTGATTGGAGAAAAATTAAACCCCTTTATATCCAACCACCACCTGTTTTTGGAAGATAATTTAATTAATTTAGAATATTAATACAGCTTGGAACAACTTTGAATTCCAAGTCGCCTCTAAATTTTTCTTTTTCACCATCAATATGTCCCATAGACCATTTGTTTTTTATCTTTAAATCAGAAGTCTTAAAATACATTGCTCTTGAATTATTAACTCTACGTTTAAGAATTATATTCAAAAACTCAATAAAAAATACTATTGGATTTTTTGTCTTTAAAATAAAAATATCCATTAGTCCGTCATCAAGTTTACATTTATTACCAACTGAAACCAGATTTTGGTACATATTTGCAGCATTAGCAACTATTATACAAGAGGCTTTAACGTCAAATTCATTATCACTATAATTAATATGATATTCTTGTGGGATTAGCCTAAGTGCGAACAATATCCCTGCAATAAAATACGAAAAATACCCAAATTTATTTTTTATTGATTGAGGTGTTTTTCCAATAATATCCGAATCATAGCCTAATCCAAATCTCAAAACACAAGGTTTATTATTAATTAAAATAACGTCAATCTTATTTATATTTTTCTTTTCAAGCGTTTTTAAAGCCTTTTTAATATTTGTTGAAATTCCAAGCTTTGCCGCAAGTAGATTCGCTGTACCACATGGTATAATCCCTAAAGTTTTATCAGTATTAACAACTAGCGGTAGCACTTTATTTATCGTTCCGTCACCACCCATTGCAATAACTGTATCAAATTCAGATGTATCAATATTATCAACATCACAAATATCTACAATTCTAAAATCCTCAGAATTCTTATATAAAAACTTTCTTAATATTTTTTTATTTAAAACTGCAGTTTTTCTTCCTGCTCTATAATTACTTACGACAAGAACTTTTTTCACTTTTATAGCCCTATATATTTTTCAAAAAATTTTCTAGTATTAATATAAATTATTAATAAAATTATACCCAAAAGATAAGCAGCTAAGACGTCACTTGGATTATGAACCCCAAGCCAAGCTCTGCTAAATCCGATTAAAGCCATCCAAATTGTTGCTATTGTAAATCCTAAAATTCTTAAAACTTTATTTTCACAATAATTAGCTAAATAATAAATCACCATTCCCCACAAGCAAAAAGAAATGAGAGTATGACTTGAAACATAACTAAACCCTCCAGGGTGAACTGATAAATGTAATTCTACTGGTGGTCTAGGACGTTCTACAATGTGTTTTAATATACTGCTAAAGCCATAAGTTATTAAAGGAACTGCTCCTAAAAAAACTATATCAAAATACTTTTTCTTCGCTATAAAAAATCCAAAGGCAAAAAGAAGTGGCAACACTATCATCGTCGCATAAAGCATTCCATCAAAAGCTGTCGGAATCCATTGAGGTACTTCCTTTAATAAACTTTGTATGCTAATAATTAATTCCCTATCCCACAAAGTAATTGCAGGATAGGTATTAATTACAACTGAAAACAAGATAAATAATACTATTAAAAATAATAACATTTTAAATCCTTATTTACCCCTATTTACCCTTACTCAGCCTTATTTACCCCCGCCACATCCAGCACATTGACCTGTGCATTTGTGTGCAGGAGGCTCTTTTGAGCAGAAAGTATCTCTGTCAATATAATATTCTCCTTCAAGAGGGAATATTGTCATCCATAAATTATTACGCCAATCTTCATCTAAAATTTCTTTTACTTCACTAGAATATTTATCAATTTTCGCAGTAATTTCTGGATTTGTTAGATAATCTGCTGCCTTAGCGTGTGTTTCATAAGGCTTAAATTCTTCGTAATATTTCCTCAAGACTTCTGGTCTATCTACAATCATACAAGGACGAAGCATATTTCCGTCTTCGTAAGGAATGCCATCTCTAATTGCTCTCATAAATGGAGCTGCTAACGCTTCTGTTAAAGTACAATCATTGACATTATGAGTAGCTAAGTGAACGAATGTACAAGGTTCAACATCACCTTTTGGATTTACGTGAATATATTGTCTTCCACCAGCAATACATCCCATCATTTCTGGGCCATCACCCCAGAAATCTACTGTCATCATTGGAAGTGTATTTCTCGCATTATAAACAGCTTTAAGAATTTGTTGTCTTTGTTTTGCATCTGGTACTAAATCAACATTAGGATTTTCACCAATTGGCACATAATGGAAAAACCAAGACCATAGACAGCCTTTATCAGATAGCATTTTCATAAATTCATCAGAAGTTACTTCATCACAGTTTTCTCTTGTTGCAGTAATAGAGCTACCAAAGAAAACCCCTGCTTCTTTAAGCATGTCCATCTTTTTCATAACCATATCAAAGCAACCTTCGCCCCTGATTTTATCATTATTTTCTTTATATCCACCTAAAGAAAACATTGGCTGAACGTTACCTAATTTAACTAGTTTTTCAACTGTTTTTTCAGTAATCAAAGAACCATTTGTGAATGTAATAAATGTACAATCACTAAATTCTTCTGCTAATTCTAAAAACTCTTTACGGCAGAAAGGTTCCCCACCAACGATAGGGAAAATATGAATCCCCATTTCATCACGAGCTTCTTTAAAAATAGCTCTCCATTTTTCTTTTGTTAAATCTTCTCTAACATCATATTCGTGCGCCCAACAACCTTTACAATTGAAATTACAATTTTTAGTAATACTTGCAAGTAAAACTGTCGGAGGAAAGAAACCATTACGATTATTAAATTCGGTACGTTTTCTTAAATTATCGCCATAATATCCATTAACAAAGAAATTTTTAATCCATTTATTTCTACAATTAGGATGAAGCTCTGTCAAAATACGTTTCCACCAAAACAAGTGAGCGTGTTCTGATTGAAATAACCATTGCATTCTCTTAGCGTGATTAATCCCACCTTTTGAGCCAGCAATTTTTTCAAATATTTTTGCAAGATTTACTAATTTCTCTTTCTTAAAATTTGTACCTAAATAATTAATTAAACCATCAATAGCCATGTTATTAAGTTTTAACTTTAAACTATCAAAACAACCCATTGAATTTGCTTGCCACATAGCTGATTGTTCTTTTACTCTCATTTTCACCTTTCCTCTATATTAAAACTTCTCTCAATATATTTTTATTCATTTCTTTCAACATTTGTCTTATTTGTTTGTATAATTCAGCATCTGTTTGATTAACTTTTGCAAATATCACAACATCATTTGAATTTTCTATATTTCTTACAAAATCATTAGAAATGTCTGCTTGAACTAAATTTAAATTATTGAATTCTTTTAATCTTTCAACAACATTTTGCGATAACTGTTCGAACATAATTAAAGAAATGTTTTTATTTTGATTAATTAAAAGAGCTCTCTTAAAATCAATAAAGTCTTTTTCTAAGCTATATATAATGTTATCACCTAACATAGAATACGCAAGCTTTTTATCAGTAACTTCTTTAAATATAACTGCTATTAAAGAAGCTATTACACCAAATACAACACCTAAAATAATGTTAGTAAATAGTTTTGGTGAAGCTTGTTCATAATCTTTAAGTATTCTAGGAGCTTTTAAAACAACTACTTTTGAAGAATCAGACATTTCTTCAACAAGCTTTGCCCATTCTAATCTTTTAGAAAGCTCTGCAACTTTTGCAGCTTCTTCAGTTACTGCAAATTTTGACTTATGTCCTTCAATAAGTTGCCCTCTTAATTGTCCCATTGCACTTTGAGCAGAAGATGAGAAAGCACTCATTGCAGAAATATTTGCAGTTTGCATAAATGCTTGTTCTGGTAAACCAGAAACATTATCTACAGATTTTTTCAAATCTTCTTTAGCTTGATTATAACTCTTTTCAATAACACGTTTATCAGATTTAGATTTTTGTGCATTAAGTTCTTTTTGTAACTGAACATAGTTTGTTATAATTGAACTTACTACATTATAAGCAAGCTCTTTGTCTTTACTTTTGTAAGAAATAGTTACGACGTTAGTTCCTTTTTTATTTTCAAAAGAAATACCTTTTTTCAAGAATTTTTCAGTTGTTAAAAGTTGTCCTGTTTTAACTGTTGGAAAAATTCCAAAAAGCTTTTTGAATCTTAAATCATTTTCTTTAATAACTTTATCAATAACTAATGGTGATTGCATAAGCTCTAATTCGTTAGTAAGGTTTCCTCCTCCAGACATTAAAGCAGCCATACCACCAGCAGCACCTAGTTCTGCTATTGCGTATGGATTAAGATCTACAAAGTTTGAGTTGTTTGATTTATTAATATATAAATCTGCGTCAACTACGTATTTTTTTGCAGAAATAAAAGTCATAAGAATAAAAAATACTAGAACAGAAACAAAAACTTTAATAATAAGCTCTTTTCTGCTCCAGATTGCAAGTGCAATCTTTTTTAAATCAATTGTTAGTTCTTCGTCCAATTCGTCCTGCGGACAGTAATAGTTTAAATTTTGCTGTTCCATGTGTTCTCCTTTATGCTACTTTGTATTAATTTTAATGTAAAAATAGTGTATCTAAAAGAGATAAAAATAGCTGTTAATAAAAATGAAACAGCAGCTCCATAGATACCAAATTTATGTAAAATAAATAATCCTAATATCGTTATAGAAATAGCTTCTAACTGCATAGGAATTTTCTTTTTTTGATTTCCACTGGCTGTTATATATGTACCATAAACGGCAGCTTCAGCGATACTAATATTTCCAAGCATAAGTATTAATAATATTAGATAACCATTTGAGTAATAATCTTGTCCGTAGAGAATTAGTAAAAGCGACTTTCCCCATATAACCATGAACAAAAAAAGTAAACTTGTAATAAAAATGAGAAATCTTAAATTTTTTTTAATAATTTTCTCAACTTGTTCTATAGGAGCTTTTATCATTTCCGGCATCATTTTTTGTGCTTGAGCGCTAATTAATAACCCTATTATTGCTGCAATTGTAAATGCAGAAAAATATAAAGCAGCTTGTTCTTTTGCTTGATATATTGAAACATATAATGAGGGCATTTGCGAATAAAGAAAATATGCTAACGTTGCTCCAACATAGGCAAAAATTCCTTTATCAAGCATTTTATAAAATCTTTTAAAATGCTTAAAGACTAACAAATAATTTATTTTCGCAATATATGAGCATTGAATAAAATTAAACAAACCTAATCCAATATTTAAAGCCAAAAATTTTAATAACGATAGTTTAAAAATGTAAGATACTATTGCAATAATAGAATTTCCTATTGCATAAAATATATTAATTTTAGCTATTGTATTAAAAGTTTTAGTTGCTTGAAAATATGGCAATATAAGAGCAAAAAATGTACTGTCAAAAAAAGTACGAATTATTATTAAAATAAAAAGCAAATGACTTTCTATATTAAAGATTGTCGAAGCAAATACTATTAAAATAGCCATATTAATTGCATTTAATAAAAATAATGATATTTTTAATTTTACTTCTTTTACATTAGCTTCTGATGCTACTAATATATAATCTGTAAAGCCTAAATTTGCAAACAAAAAACAAAAAGTTGCAATGTTTTTGTAGCTAGAGAATAATCCGAAATCATAAACTGATAAGTATCTAGCAATTATAAACATTACAAGAGTTCCGGCAATTTGTCTTGCGTATAGAGAAACTGCATATAACTGACTATTCAAAATATTTTTTAATACTTGTTGCATTTATTTTTCCATTTTTAAAATTTTATATTTAATAAAGTTTTTTGCAAATTGTGGCAATAATCTGTAAAGCGCAATATGTAAAGACACTTTATTATATCTTTTTACACAACTTTTTAGAGATTTATTTTCAACACAAACTTCGTTTAAAAACTCCACTCTGTATTTATGTGGTTTTGATGAACTATAAATATTAGGATTTCGTTTTATCACAACTTCTAAAGGTATTTCTTGCAATTTACAAATATTTTCAATCTGTTTTAATAAATTTTGCCCTTTTTGATTATTTATTAAAACTATTGATATTCCTTTTTTGTCGTTTAAACTTTTATCATATTCATCAACTCCCCAAAAATCACCAATAGTTATATCAGCTACCCTTGGGATTTTATTGAATATACAATCTAAACATGAAGTATTTAATGATAAATTTCCAAATGCCTGTAAGTATGTTGATTTTGAACCATCAATACAATATTCTTTATTTTTCGTTTGAATAATTAGCGTATAAAAAGCTCCCCAGCCACGTTTTTTAGACCTAAAATTTATATTTAATATATTTTCTTCGTTATTTTCTTTTAGAAATTCTTGTTTATATTTTTCTAAAATTAGCGGTGACGGAGTTCCATGACAGACCAAATCTACTGTAATTAAATTATCATATTCTTTTCTCAGATAAGCTTTCAAACCCGCTATTTGACATGGTGTACCAGAAAATAAAACTGTTTTCCCACTTTCTAAATCTTTTTTTACATATTTAAAAGTATCCTTTGTGTTAGCTTGAACATATTTAGAAGTATACATTTTTTCTAATTGTTCAATTGTTTCAGCTCTATCATGAACCGCAACAATATTTTCATTCCAAACAACACCATAAACTACTCCACCATTATTAATTATTTGAATAGCAAAAGCAGAAAATGCACCTCCAGAAGCACATTTTAAGCGAACACTATCGTCTTTATGAACCAAAGACATAGCCTTTGGCTCTTTATTGTTTGAAATAAATTTATCTAAAGGACAGATTTTTTCACATAAACCACAATTTGTACACTTTTCTTTATCTATTGTAGGTTTATAAAAACCAAATTCATCACCTTGCATTATTATAGCGCCAACTGGACAAACATTATAACAAGCTCCACAGCCAGTACAAAGTTTTTTATTTTCTACTTGC
This sequence comes from bacterium, assembly GCA_017482685.1. Lineage (GTDB taxonomy): Bacteria > Cyanobacteriota > Vampirovibrionia > Gastranaerophilales > Gastranaerophilaceae > CAG-196. Next base: position 40,994 of record JAFUMP010000020.1, read on the forward strand.
ATAATCTATCCCTCATTAATCTAATTATATTTCTTAGCGTTTCCGGTAAAATATTATAAAATACAAATAACCAAGTCAGCCAGAAAAAATCTTTTAAACATTTAATATAATTTTTCTTTTCAAATTCTCTTTCATGAACACAATATTCATAGACTTTTTGTTTTTCATCTTTTTTATTAGACTTAGCTTCAAGAGAACGCTTAAGAAAATTTAAGCCTTTTTGTCTTTGTTTCTCAATATTCTTATTAACTTTTTCATAATCAACATTAAAAATACAATCTTTTTCTTCAATATCTTTGATATTATATATGCATTGGTTTTCAATTCCTAACATTTCAAAAATAGAATCATAACGAGTAGAGCCTGTTGAAGAATTCACAATACATATAAAAGGTTTATTAAAAATTATCGCAAAACAGACACCGTGAAAGGAATCTGTTATAAGCAATTTGCAATCTTTTATTGCATATAACCATTCTTCAATAGATAAATTTGTTCCAAATAATTGTTTTATTTTACAATTATTTTTATTTTCGTATTTTTTAATAATATTATTATTTCGAGGACTAAGTATATAACTAACTATTTCGTTCTCAAATTTTGCACTTGCAGATATAGCTATTTTTTCATAAATAGAACGTTCAATCATAAATACTGGATCAATAATCCATTCTGCTTCAATTCCAAGAATATCTCTACAGATTTCGACCCCTGATTTTTCTCTTACAGAGATAAAATCAAATGACTTCAACGATTGTTTCATTTTATCAAGAATTTCTTGTGAATTTTCTTTTAAAAATGTTTCTTTGTCTACTCCAAAACTTGCAGAACAAGCTATTTTTTTACAATCAGGTTTAACAAAATCTAAAAAATATTGATATCTCGTATTTTGTCCCAAAAGACTTGGTCTAAATACCTGATCTGAACCTGTAATAAAAGTATCAAAAGTTTTATTTAAAGCAAAAAAATGTGTGTAATTTTTTATCCAAGAAGATGATTTACAATATTTTTTTTTAAATTTATCAAATTTATTGTTAAACAAATTACATACAATAAATTTAGTTAATACATTATTAATTAAAAAAACATTTGTCGTAAAATGAATATCAATAGCTTTTTGTAAAGCATAAGCAGTCATTACAGCACCATAATTTGTTTTTTCCCAATTACAATTTATAATAGCTAATTTATTCTTATTCATTTAAAAACCTCTTATTAAATTTTTACTATATTATGTTTAATACTATTAATATTCAAACATTCTGTACAAGACTGTTTTTCAAAATAATGTATTATCGCTAATACTGCATAAAACAAATGGCAATTAATATAACAAAGGTTATACCCCATAAGAATTACTGGTAAAAATATTAATATAGATTTAGGAATCATTTTATATATTCTAAACCAAGTGTAATAAACCAAAAGCATACCAATAACTCCAAACCATATAAAATAAATACATACTATATTATGAGGGAAGCGATCTATCAAGCTTACTGCTACTTCAAGTTTATTACTTATTCCGATTAAAATTTCCAAAAGACTCATTTGTTTCATTGCATCTATGGTATTAACAAAAATATCCATTTTAGTTATAAAACTGTCATCCGATAAAAAATTTTTTAAAATAAAAATTCCCACAAATCCCAAAATTGGAATTACAATTAAAGTTGTTAATACTAATTTTAAAGTCAACTTCTGTTTTATTAAAAAATACTTAGTGTGCTTTTTAATAAATCTAACACAATTAATTATTATAGCAGCTACAATTGATAAGATTATCGCAGATCTTGATAATGTTAAAAATATCAATATTGAAAAAGCTAATATGTAATAGATATAAAGCTTACGTTTCTCAACATAACTATATAAAAAACATGTAAAAAACAATAAAATAACAATTAGAATCGCTACGAAATTAGAATCTCCACACATAATAGAATTTAACTTATATGCATAGAAATACTCTGAAAAAGATAAACTCGATTCCACCATTGTATCTCTTCCCATAATAGGATGCGTTAAACGCCAAAAAGCCTCAATTGAAAAAATTATTAAATTAAAGAACAACATAAAATTACAAATTTTTATAACCTTAGCCCTAGATATTGTCTTTAGCAAAAATATTCCAATTGGATAATATGATATAGCTGAAATAAAAGCAAAAGTCGTTACAAAATTATTATCTTGAAAAGGATAAATCAAAATAACATAAAGCATAATAATAAATATTAAAATTTGTGTAAAATCTATTCTAATTTCCATTCTTTTTATTAATAAAATTAATGAAATAAATAAACCTATAAAATAAAAATAATATATTGGCGAAAAGGGCTTTACCCCATATAAATAAAAATCTGAAAATACAAAAAATAAAAATATACCAATATAAATAGGAGAAAAATTTTTTTTAAAATTTAGTATTGAAATTCTCATAAACCCCTTTCAGTACTCATCAATAAATCACTATAAATATCCATTATATTATTATAATAATTAGAGGTATTATATAAACTTACAGCCTTTTTATGAGCATTCTGTCCATGAGTAATAACTAAATCTGGATTATTCCAATATTTTAAAACACACTCCTTTAACTGTTCTACATTAGCAGAATCAAATAACAACCCCGTTTTATTATGTTCAACCTGTTCTAAGATACCACCAATTTTTGATGCAATAATA